>NZ_JBGDTY010000008.1:0-104246 GCF_046552515.1 Salmonella sp. SAL00653 | reverse complement strand
TTCCCGCATCCGTAGCTCAGCTGGATAGAGTACTCGGCTACGAACCGAGCGGTCGGAGGTTCGAATCCTCCCGGATGCACCATATTCTCCGTACTTTCAGCAATGCAGATAAGATAGCGGTAATCACCGCTGGCATCAGAAGGATAACGTTGCGTCAGCAACGGCCCATAAGGTGAATAATCCTCCCGGCTACGTCACTGCCCTGCAATCGCTTTTCCCCTTATCCTGAATATACCTCTTCATCTCTATTAGCGACAAAATCAACCAATTGCGATAAAGTACTGTCTGGTTATTCGGTTTGCGAGAACACGATGTACGCACGTTATGCTGGTTTGATTTTTGATATGGACGGTACTCTCCTGGATACCGAACCCACGCATCGCAAAGCGTGGCGTGAGGTTTTGGGGCGCTATGGTCTTCGTTTTGATGAACAGGCAATGGTCGCGCTTAACGGTTCGCCAACCTGGCTTATCGCCCAGTCAATCATTGAGCTTAACCATGCCGATCTTGATCCCCTGTCACTGGCGCGTGAGAAAACCGACGCGGTAAAAAGCATCCTGCTGGACTGCGTAGAACCGCTGCCGCTGGTTGAGGTGGTTAAAGCGTGGCATGGGCGGCGTCCCATGTCGGTCGGTACCGGTAGCGAAAGCGCTATCGCGGAAGCCCTGTTAGCGCATCTGGGGCTGCGTCGTTATTTTGATGCGGTTGTGGCGGCAGATCACGTACAGCATCACAAACCTGCGCCTGACACCTTCCTACTGTGCGCCCAGCGGATGGGCGTCATGCCGACGCAGTGCGTGGTATTTGAAGATGCCGATTTTGGTTTACAGGCGGCGCGGGCGGCGGGAATGGATGCCGTGGATGTCCGACTATTGTGAGTGACGGACTGTCGCTCCTGTCTCTGTTTGCCAGTAGTTTTCTCAGCGCGACGCTGTTACCCGGTAATTCTGAGGTGGTTTTGGTTGCTATGCTGGTCTCCGGCGTCAGTCATCCCTGGGTCTTAGTCTTAACAGCAACAATGGGTAATAGCCTTGGAGGGGTAACTAACGTTATTCTTGGGCGTTTCTTTCCGCTGCGCAAAACGTCGCGCTGGCAGGAAAAAGCGACTGGCTGGCTAAAGCGTTATGGCGCAGCCACACTATTATTAAGCTGGATGCCGGTCATCGGTGATTTGTTGTGCCTGTTAGCGGGATGGATGCGCATCCCGTGGGGGCGGACGATCTTTTTTTTGTGTCTTGGTAAGGCGCTGCGCTATGTTGCGCTCGCAGCGGCGACGGTTCAGGGCATGATGTGGTGGTAATAATTGTAGGTTTGGCATGTATGGCCGCCATTACAGTTATGCTTATTAAAACGATTTGGACAGGCGGGAGGTCAATTTGATCCCGGACGTATCACAGGCTCTGGCCTGGCTGGAAAAACATCCTCAGGCGTTAAAGGGGATACAGCGCGGGTTAGAGCGCGAAACGCTGCGTGTCAATGCTGATGGCACGCTGGCGACAACAGGTCATCCTGAAGCGTTAGGTTCAGCGCTGACCCATAAATGGATTACCACGGATTTTGCGGAAGCCCTACTGGAGTTTATTACGCCAGTCGATGGCGATATCCAGCATATGCTCACCTTTATGCGCGATCTCCATCGGTATACGGCCAGGAAACTGGGCGATGAGCGGATGTGGCCATTAAGTATGCCCTGCTATATTGCGGAAGGGCAGGACATAGAGCTGGCGCAGTACGGCACATCAAATACCGGGCGCTTTAAGACGCTCTATCGCGAAGGGCTGAAAAATCGTTATGGCGCTTTGATGCAAACCATCTCCGGCGTACATTACAATTTTTCATTACCGATGGCGTTCTGGCAGGCGAAATGCGGCGTTACGGAAGGCGAAGCGGCAAAAGAAAAAATTTCTGCCGGCTATTTTCGTCTGATTCGCAACTATTACCGTTTTGGCTGGGTCATCCCCTATCTGTTTGGCGCGTCTCCGGCCATTTGTTCCTCTTTCCTGCAAGGGAAGCCAACCACATTACCGTTTGAAAAAACGGACTGCGGCATGTACTACCTGCCGTATGCGACGTCGCTGCGTTTGAGTGATTTGGGCTATACCAATAAGTCGCAAAGCAATCTCGGAATTACGTTTAACGATTTGCATGAATACGTTGCAGGTCTGAAGCGGGCGATTAAAACCCCTTCCGAGGAGTACGCGCGGATTGGTGTGGAAAAAGACGGTAAGCGGCTACAGATTAACAGCAACGTTCTGCAAATTGAAAATGAGCTGTACGCGCCCATTCGTCCCAAGCGCGTGACGCGCAGCGGCGAATCGCCTTCTGACGCGCTTCTGCGTGGTGGTATTGAGTATATTGAAGTTCGTTCTCTCGATATTAACCCGTTCTCACCGATCGGCGTAGACGAGCAACAGGTGCGCTTCCTCGATCTGTTTATGGTCTGGTGCGTATTGGCCGATGCGCCGGAAATGAGTAGCGATGAGCTGTTATGTACGCGTACTAACTGGAATCGCGTTATTCTGGAAGGGCGTAAGCCGGGCCTGACGTTAGGCATTGGCTGTGAAACTGCGCAGTTCCCGCTGCCCAAAGTAGGGAAAGATCTCTTCCGCGATCTGAAACGCGTGGCGCAAACGCTGGACAGTATCCACGGGGGAGAGGAGTATCAAAAGGTGTGTGACGAGTTGGTCGCCTGCTTTGATAATCCTGAACTGACATTCTCCGCCCGAATCTTACGGTCTATGATTGATGAAGGCATTGGCGGCACCGGGAAAGCGTTCGGTGAGGCTTACCGTAATCTGTTACGCGAAGAGCCGCTGGAGATTTTACAGGAAGAAGAGTTTATTGCTGAACGTGACGCTTCAGTACGTCGTCAGCAGGAGATTGAGGCGGCGGATACCGAGCCGTTTGCCGCGTGGCTTGCAAAACACGCCTGACCCAAAAGAAAAAGGCCACTCACGGAGTGGCCAAAATTTCATCGCTGAAAACAGGGATGATGATAACAAATGCGCGTCTTTCATATACTCAGACTCGCCCCGGAACAAAGAGTTCAGTTTATTTTTAAAAAATTATCGGAGGTGACTAAATGCCATTATTAGATAGCTTCGCAGTCGATCATACCCGGATGCAAGCGCCGGCGGTCCGGGTTGCAAAAACGATGAACACCCCGCATGGCGACGCAATCACCGTGTTTGATCTGCGTTTTTGCATTCCGAACAAAGAAGTGATGCCGGAAAAAGGGATTCATACGCTTGAGCATCTGTTTGCTGGCTTTATGCGCGACCACCTCAACGGTAACGGCGTTGAGATTATCGATATCTCGCCGATGGGCTGCCGCACCGGCTTTTACATGAGCCTGATTGGCACGCCGGACGAGCAGCGTGTTGCCGACGCCTGGAAAGCGGCGATGGCGGATGTGCTGAAAGTGCAGGATCAAAACCAGATCCCGGAGCTGAACGTTTACCAGTGCGGTACGTATCAGATGCACTCGCTCAGTGAAGCGCAGGACATTGCCCGTCATATTCTGGAGCGTGATGTGCGCGTGAACAGCAATAAAGAGCTGGCGCTGCCGAAAGAAAAACTGCAGGAATTGCATATTTAGTCTTATTGGTGAGCGGTTCCAGTATTTAAATTAACCCCGGTTTATGACCGGGGTTTTTTATTGCTTAATATAATTTGTATTTATTATATTTGCGGCAAGAATACATTTTAAATTAAGTAATGCCTGGCCTGTTAAATAATAAAATGTGATCTGGTAAACAGAAAAGGCGGATAACTCACGATGCCAGAGTGTATTGATCACATAAACTAAAAATCATAAATAATTAATAGAAAAACGTAATGGAATGTGCCAGATATCCAGGTAATAACAAGACTCTACTAATAGCCGGTCGATGGGGTTTTTAGCAAATCTTATCTGGTATACATCAAACTTAAGGGATAAAAAATGAAGGCTAAATATTTGGCGCTGATGATCGGTGCTTGCTTTTCTCATAACCTTTGGGCAGCGAATAATATCACTATTGAGCAGCGTCTGGCTGAACTGGAGCAACGTGTTGTTAATGCTGAAAAACGGGCATCCGATGCCGAGGCGCAAATTCGCTCGCTGAAACAGCAGCAGGTCGCCGCTACGCCGACGGTGAATGTCCAGTCCGCCGAGCCCATTGCAGCAGATAAAACGCCGCCGAAGCTGACCTTATCCGGATTCAGCGATATTAAGTTCTATGGCGATGTCGAATTTAATATGGATGCGGCAAGCCGTTCCGGTAGCCTGACCTCGATGAGAACGTCAGCGAATAAAGATTGGGCATCAGGAACCAATGAACGCTGGGATATTAACGGACGCCTGTTGCTGGGCTTTGATGGCTACCAGCGGCTGGACAACGGTAATTTTGCCGGATTCTCTGTACAGCCTCTGGCGGACCTGACCGGAAAAATGAACCTTGATGATGCCGTTTTCTTCTTTGGTCGTGAGAATGACTGGAAAATTAAGGTTGGTCGTTTTGAAGCCTACGATATGTTCCCACTGAATCAGGATACGTTTATTGAATATTCGGGGAATACAGCGAACGATCTTTACAGTGACGGTTACGGCTATATCTATATGATGAAAGAAGGACGGGGACGTAGCGACAGTGGGGGTAACTTCCTGCTGAGTAAAACCATCGACAACTGGTATTTCGAAGTTAACACATTGCTGGAAAATGGCAGTACGTTATATACCGAGAAGCAGTACCACGGAATGGATTTAACCAACGATAAAAACGTGGCTTACGTCCGTCCGGTTATCGCCTGGCAAAACGGGCGTTTTTCAACGGCGATAGCGATGGAAAGTAACGTCGTTAACAACGCCTATGGCTATTATGAGAATGGGAAGTGGATCGATCAGTCAGATCGTACGGGCTATGGTTTTACCATGACCTGGAATGGTCAAAAAACTGACCCGGAAGATGGCGCAGTGATTAACCTGAATACCGCCTATATGGATGCGACCGATGAGACAGATTTTACCGCTGGGGTGAATGCGCTGTGGCATCGATTTGAACTGGGTTATATCTATGCGCATAACAAAATCGAAGCCTTCAATGCTACCAATATCGATGCCGTTTGTGAGGACGATTGTTGGATCACCGATCCCGGCAATTATGACATTCACACTATTCATGCCTCATATTTATTCCCCAACGTGATGGATATGAAAAACTTTAACATCTACCTCGGTGCCTATGCTTCATGGGTAGAGGCCAATCCGAATAATGGCGATAACAGTGAAGATGCGCGTTACGGCGGGCGTCTGAGATTCAAATATTTCTTCTGATTGTTGGTCTACTAAAAAAGGGATCCGCAGATCCCTTTTATCAGATAGTTAGTGCGCGCCGCCACCGCCGCCGCCCGCACCGAAGGGCGGTTTGGCGAACCACACCAGGCCGAGCAGCACCAGGAAGATCCCCGCCGACATCCAGAAGATTTCGTTGGCGGAAATAATCAGCCCCTGATTCGTGATTTGCTGGGCTATCCAGCCTGACGCCTGTTGGTGCGTCATCCCTAAGCCTTCCAGTTTATCGTACATAGCCTGAGCGTTTGGATTATACGCCGTAATCGACTCGGTGAGCTGCGCATGGTGTAGCGACTCACGATCGGTCCACATAGTGGTGGTAATCGAGGTGCCGATGGAGCCCGCCAGCGTTCGCGTGAAGTTCGACAGGCTTGATGCCGCCGCCAGCCGTTCTGGCGGTAACCCGGAGAGCGTAATGGTGGTCAGCGGCATAAAGAAGCAGGCGACGGCAAATCTCTGAATAAACTGCGGCCATGCGGAAGCGCCGAAATCCATACCCGGTTCGAACGTCCAGGCGCGCCAGTAAAAACAGACGGCGTACATAATGAAGCTGAACGTGACCAGCCTGCGCATATCCAGTTTATGCGCGAAGCGTCCGATAATCGGCGACAAAATTACCGGAATAATGCCGACTGGCGCCGACGCCAGACCTGCCCACGTTGCGGTATAGCCGTACACCTCTTGCAAAAGCTGCGGCAGTAGAACAATGGCGCCGAAATAGAGCATATAGGCAAGGCTGATGCACAAGCAGCCAATAGTGAAGTTACGCGATTTAAAAAGAGAAAGATCGACGATAGGGTGATCGTCGGTCAGTTCCCAGACGATCAGGAAACTGATGGCGATGACGGCGACCACGGTCAGGATGATAATTTCCTGCGAGGAGAACCAGTCCAGCTCTTTACCGCGATCGAGCATAATTTGCAGGCTGCCGATGCCAATCACCAGTAACGCCAGCCCGACGGCGTCAATACGTCGCCGTTCGGTATGCGTTTCACGTCCGCGCAGCGTGTGTAACGTCATCAGGACGACGGCGATGCCAATCGGCACGTTGATGAAGAAAATCCATCCCCAGTGGTAATTATCACTGATGTAGCCCCCCAGAATCGGGCCGCAAATCGGCGCGACAATGACGGTCATTGACCAGAGCGCTAGCGCAATGGAGCGCTTTGCAGGCGGATAGTTATTCAGCAACAGGCTTTGCGAGAGCGGAATCAGCGGCCCGGCGACCACGCCCTGCACCACGCGGAAGAAGATCAGCATATTCAGGCTGCTGGATACGCCACAGGCCCAGGAGGCCGCGGCAAAGGCGACCGTCGACCACATGAACAGTTTGACTTCGCCAAAACGTTTCGCCAGCCAGCCGGTTAAGGGAATCGAGATAGCGTTCGCCACCCCGAAAGAGGTGATAACCCATGTCCCCTGGCTTAGGGAAGAACCCAGGTTCCCGGCGATGGTCGGAATCGCCACGTTGGCAATGGTGGAGTCCAGCACCTGCATGAATGTCGCCAGCGACAGCGCGATCGTCATGATGACGAGCTGCGCGCCTTCCAGCGGTTTTTGCTGTTGCATCACACGCACCTCAGGATTAACCCGCGTTAGCCTGTACGATGTCGTCGATCAGTTTATTGACCGGCGCGAGATTAATTTCGCGTGCGTTACTTTCGGCAACCGGCGTCGTTCGTACCTGGCTGGCCAGTACCTGACCGTCGCGATTAGCGGTATCCACGGTGACCAGCGTCGATAAACCAATGCGCAGCGGATGTTGTTCTAACTGGCGGGCGTCCAGTTCGACGCGTACCGGCAGACGTTGAACCACTTTAATCCAGTTACCCGTCGCATTTTGCGCGGGCAGCAGGGAGAAGGCGCTGCCTGTTCCCATATCCAGACCGACGACTTTACCGGTGTATTTGACGTCGTCGCCATAAATGTCAGTAATAATCGTCACTGGCTGCCCAATGCGCATATTCGCTAATTGGGTCTCTTTAAAGTTAGCGTCCACCCACAGATCGGTTGCAGGTACGACGGCCATCAGCGGCGTGGTGGGGCTGATCTGCGCGCCAGGCTGGACGGCGCGGCGGGAGACATAACCGGTCATTGGACTGACGATGCGAGTACGCTCCAGCGCCAGCCAGGCGTTACGCACTTCGGTCGCCGCTTGTTGAACCGCAGGCTGATCTTCCAGATTACTGTTGAGTATCATTGCCTGGTTGGCATTGTACTGTTGAATGGCGACATCCAGCTGTGCCTGCGCGCTGGCGACGGCATCGCGGGCGTGTTGCAGCTCTTCCCGGCCAATAAGATTGGCATTACCCAGCGGCACACGACGGTTAAGGTCGCTTTGCGCTTGCGCCAGGGCGGTTTTTTGCACGTCGATATTCGCCTGCAACTGCTTGCTGTTAATCATCAACTGGTGCGTCTGGCGCACGCTGGAGGCCAGCGCCGTTTTGGCTTTTTCAAACGCTTGTTTGGCGTCCGTCTGATCAAGCGTGACCAGAACATCGCCCTCTTTTACAAAGTCGGTGTTATCAGCCCAGACTTTCGTCACGCTGCCTGACACCTGCGCCATGATTTGAACCTGGTTCCCTGCCACGTAAGCATCATCTGTCTCTTCAATATGACGCAATACTAAAAACCAATAAATTCCATATGCCACGGCAATAATAACAAAGAGCAAGGTAAGAAGTAGCAGCGCTGTTTTGCGTTTGCCTTTCTTCTTAGCCGGTTGCTGCGGGGTTTGGATCTCCGCATTTGCGCTCATGTTGTTCTCCACGATCTTATTATTCACATCGGCTGAGCCGACCTGTTGTCAGAAAGGCCAGCAGTAATGCGTGCCGGCCTGTCCGCTTTCCTGTTATTAATCTGGATTTTTGAGCGGGTCGGCGCTTTAGCGCAGCGCCTCAAGAACAGTGCCTTCCTGCTCCATTTGATCAAGACGCGTCAGGAGTTTACGAGTGATGTGCTCAAGTTGATCTTTTTCGGCTGTGCTAAGTGATGACCAGAGTTGATGCAGACAATGATGCTGAGGCGGAAGCACTTCTTGCAAAAATGCCTGGCCTTTCTCCGTTAATTGCAGATGCAGGCAACGGCGGTCGTTATCGCTCTCACGACGCTCAATCCAGCCGCGTTTTTCCAGCTCATCTGCAATGCGTGTCGCATTGGTGCGAGATGAACCCAGCGCGCAGCTTAATTCAGACGGCTGAATACTGTGGTTTTCCTGAGACTCCAGCGTAATCAACGCCATAAACAACGTCTCGTTAATCCCTTGAGCCTTCAGCATCTTATTGCGGTTTTCCAGGAGCTTGCCTTGCATGTGCATACAAAGACGAGTCAAAAGAATTTCCTGATAAGGAAAGTCTTCGTGACGGCTGGAGCGAAATTTTAGCATTTGTTCAATGGGCGTAAACGAACTATCCATTTGGGCATGACCTCATTAATTTCAGCCGATATAGTAACTACAGTGACAAATAAAGTAAATGTATTATTAATACAAAATCATTCTTTCAGGCTATAAAGCAACCAATGATACGCAGACTGAGACGCCAGCGGGAACATTGGGCCCGGTAAAGCGCCGCCTGCGGCAAATCCAGGAATGACGAGAAAAGCGTGAGTGCCTGCATGAAAAAATCAGGAGAGAACGATAAGCGGGAGGGGCGAAAGCCGGGTAAACGGCCTTACAACCCGATGCAAAAGCCACCGGAATATCACGGATAGCTATCGGTGAACGACCTTCGAATCCTTGAACGGGCGCTATTGGCCTGGGAGCAGATGGGGATGCAGGGCTTTCCATAGAATTATATTATTCTTCACCGGTATAAAAATAACCATGATAAATGAATAGCATAACCTTAACAGACTGGGGAGCTCCTTAACACCCTAAGGAGCTTAAACAAAGGTAAACGCTCACTATCCGCTTAATTTACGGCTTCCTGTCGGTGAAAACCTCGCCACCAGACCAGTAAATTAAGTAAGGCTACCGTGACACCCGCCAGACAAACGCCGGCCCAGCCGGCATGTTGCCAGGCGGAGGCGGAAATCAGCGACCCCGCGGCGCCACCGATAAAGTAGCTGGTCATATAGCCGGCGGTGAGCCGGTTACGCGCATCCGGATGCAAACGATAGATGACCGTCTGATTGGTGATATGTACCCCCTGAACGGTGAGGTCCAGTACCAGAATGCCAATAATCAGCGCCAGTACCGAGGTATGCCCAAGCCAGATAGCCAGCCAGGAGAGTAACAGCAGCAGTAAGCCGAACGTGGTGGTGAGGTGAGATTTACCTTTATCGGCAAATCCGCCAGCCGGACGCGCGCCTAAAGCGCCGGCGGCCCCCGCCAGGCCAAACAGGCCAATCATCCCCTCGGAATAGCTAAACGGCGGCGCGGCGAGCAAAAAGGCCATTGACGTCCAGAGGATGCTGAAATTAGCAAAGGTCAGACAGCCCAGCAGCGCGCGGGTACGCAGCAGCTTATCGTGAATAAACAGGCTGAATACAGAACCCAACAGCTGCGGGTAGTTAAGATGGGTGTCGGATTTGAGCTTTGGCAGTCCGCGCCACAACGCGACGGCCATCAGCGCCATCAGCGCCGACGCTACCCAAAATACGGTGCGCCAACCGCCGAGGTTTGCCAGCAGTCCGGCGACCGTTCGCGCCAGCAGGATCCCCAGCAACAGGCCGCTCATAATGGTGCCGACCACTTTACCGCGGGTGGCGGGCGTCGCAAGCGTGGCGGCCAGCGGAACCAGAATCTGCGCCACCACGGAGAACAGTCCGGTTAAGGCCGTTCCGAGTATCATCATGCTAAGCGACTGACTGCTGGCGGTGATCAGCATTCCGCCAGCCGCCAGCAACGTCATGGAGACAATCAGCGTTCGGCGTTCAAACATGTCGCCGAGCGGCACCAGAAACAACAGGCCAGCGGCATAGCCCAACTGCGCGGCGGTAACGATAAACCCTGCGGAGCTGGCGGAAAGCGAAAAGTGATGCGCGATGGTATCAAGCAGCGGCTGGGCATAGTAGTTGCTGGCGACCGCCAGACCCGTGGCCACAGACATTAAAACGATCAGCGCCGGGCTAAGCTCATGAGTGGGTTTCGTCATTATGGTAATCGTGATTCAGATAATTATTTCCTGGGAAAACAATCATAGCGGATGTTGATGAATAAAGGGGAACAGTGACGTGATGAATCGTGCGCTTTGAGGAGAGATTGAATAGGCCGGATAGCGGCGCATGAACTGCGCCTTATCCGGCATAAAAAACGATATTATTTCTGCGCGGCCAGCGCTTCTTTCACCCAGCCGTCAAACTGCTGCTGGTGGGCGTTGATCCAGCCGTCTACGTGGCCCTGAACATCGGCTTCAGACGATTTACCGGCATGCATCATGGCGTTCTGCGCGTTGATATCCGCCAGCGGCAGCTTCATGATGGCGAACAGTTTCGCCGCCGCTGGGTTTTTCTCCGCCCATGCCTTATTGGCGACAATATGCATAGTATTGACCGGGAACCCATAGTTCGCGCCGTTCGGCAGTTTAGTATCAATATTTTTCTGTTCGCCCGGCAGGGAGGAGAACGGCACCTGTAGCCAGACGACATCTTTACCCGGCTTCATTACGTCGCTCACCCAGTACGGGGTCCAGGTGTAATACAGCACCGGCTTGCCTTCTTTAAAACGGGTAATGGTATCAGCCATCATCGCCGCATAGTTACCGTGGCTGACCTCAACGGTTTTTTGCAGATCAAACGCTTTATTCTGATGATTGATCACGGCTTCGCAGCCCCAGCCCGGCGAGCAGCCCATCATGTCCGCTTTTCCGTCGCCATTGGTATCGAAGATTTTGGCGATTTTCGGATCTTTTAGCTGAGCGATATTGGTGATGTTGTACTGCTCGGCGGTTTTTTTATCGATCAGATAGCCCTGCGCAGCGCCGGAGACGAAGACACCCTCGCGGTAAAACTTGTTGTCTCCGCCTGCTGCGGCATACATATCATCATGCAGCGGCTGCCAGTTCACGGCGGTAAACGTCGCATCGCCAGAGGCGATGGAGGTATAGCCTACGTTGTAATCGACTTCACTCGGCTTATTTACGGTATAACCCAACTTTTCCAGCGCCCGGCTGACCAGTAACGTCTGGAAGGACTCTTCAGAAATCGTGCTTTGGATAGGTTGAACGGTAATGCCTTTGCCAGGCAGGTCGGCAGCGAAAGCGCTGGCGGTGACAAGGGTGGCAAACGCTGAGGCAAATATCACGGTATGTCGCATCGTTGTTCCTTTAATTATGGTAGGGAGTTGTAAGCCCGGTAAGCGCAATGTCACCGGGCGTCAGGAGAGTTACTTAACGAAAGGGCGGGTGATTAGCCCAACAGGACCGGTGGTATACCAGCGACGGTTACCGCGGCTACGCGAGTCGCGCCCGACGGCCTGCGTCAGACGGTCCAGAATGATGGCGAGAATCACAATGCCGACGCCGCCGACGGTTGCCAGCCCCATATCAAGACGACCAATGCCGCGTAGTACCATCTGGCCAAGCCCACCGACCGCAATCATCGAGGCGATGACGACCATTGAGAGAGCCAGCATCAGCGTCTGATTAACGCCTGCCATAATGGTGGGCATCGCCAGCGGTAGTTGCACTTTGAACAACATTTGGCGCGGGCTGGCGCCGAACGAGCGCGACGCTTCAATTAAGTCGGCAGGCACCTGGTTAATGCCCAGGATCGTCAGGCGTATAATCGGCGGTAGAGCAAAAATAATCGTCACCACCACGCCCGGCACGTTACCGATGCCGAATAACATGACAATCGGCACCAGATAGACAAACGCGGGCGTGGTCTGCATCGCATCCAGCAGCGGACGAACTATTTTGGCCGCGCGCGGGCTGCGCGCCAGCCAGATTCCCATCGGTAATCCGATCACGACGCAGAACAACAGGGCGGTCAATACCAGCGCCAGGGTAATCATCGCCTGCGACCAGGCGCCGATCGCGCCGATGGCGATCAGCGATATCAGCGTTGCGATCCCCATGCCCACGCCGGAAACCTGCCAGGCAATCAGCGCAAAGAGAATAATCGCCACAGGGGCGGGCATTCCCAGCAGCAGTTGCTGAAAGCCGTTAAGGATGTAATCCACCGGCACACGAATCCCCTGAAAAAGGGGACGGAAATGGGTGACGACCCAGTCGATTCCCTCTGTGACCCAGCTATCCAGCGGGATCAGCGTCTTATGGAACGGGTCCAGAAGAGAAAAGTGTTCAGGGGCTGGCGCGGGCGCGCTGTTCAACCAGTCGGTACTGCCGCCGTCCGTGGCTACGCCTGCCGGTGTTCCCCAGGCATCAGCCGTTTGCGTCGTAGTATCGGCCACCTGTGCGGTATCCCACGGATTCGTTTGATCAGCCATTGTTACCCCCCTCGCGATCTAAAGCCTGTAGCAACATACGTTTTGAAATAATGCCAACATACTGGTGTTCTTCATCGACAACCGGCACCGCGCAGGGCGCCTGGCCGACGTGAGAGAGCAACTCGCTGAGTGGGGTTTGCGCATCAACGACTAAAGGGTCGTCGATAAGCGCCGCTTCAATCCCTTGCGCCTGGCTTAATGCCGCTTTTAATGAGTCGATGGACACGACGCCCACGAATTTATTGCCACGCTCAATGACGTAACCATATTCACGGTCTTCATCCTGTAATAATTTCAGTGCCGAACGGGGACCAAAACCTGGCGTTTTACGAATTAATCCGACCGGACTGCGACGGGCAATATCTTTGGCGCTAAAGACCTGACTAATATCCACGCCACGGAAGAACGTGCGGACATAATCATTTGCCGGATTATTCAGGATCTCATCCGGCGTTCCAACCTGTACGACCTCGCCATTTTGCATAATGGCAATCCTGTCGCCAATACGCATAGCCTCATCAAGATCGTGGGAAATAAAGACAATGGTGCGCTGATGTTTCGCCTGTAATTTCACCAGCTCATCCTGCATTTCGGTACGAATTAATGGATCGAGGGCGGAAAACGCTTCATCCATTAATAAGATATCAGGGTTGATTGCCAGCGCGCGGGCAAGCCCAACACGCTGACGCATCCCACCGGAAAGTTCATCCGGATAGGCGTGAGCGTAATTCTCAAGCCCCACCTGACGCAAAGCGTCCAGCGCTTTTTCGCGACGCTCTTGCGCCGCGATGCCCGCTAATTCCATACCGAATGCCGTATTATCCAGCACGGTCATATGCGGCATGAGCGCAAATGACTGGAAGACCATCGCAATCTTTTTCCTGCGCACCTCGCGAAGCTCAGCGTCTGATATTTTGGCAATATCAACGCCATCGATCAGTACCTGTCCGCGGGTGGGTTCAATCAGGCGATTGAGAAGGCGTACCATTGTGGATTTACCCGAGCCGGATAATCCCATGATGACAAATATCTCGCCTTCTTCAATGGCCAGACTGGCGTCTTTAACGCCAAGCGATAGCCCCGTTTTTTCCAGTATTTGCTCTTTCGATAGTCCCTTTTCAATATATTTGAAGGCACGCTGTGGATGCTCTCCAAATATTTTATACAGATTCTTCACTTCTAATTTAATTGCCATGCAATAGAACGATTCCTGTTATTTACTTATGTCGATATGTTACCTGATAGAAATAGTTACCTTTTTCTACCCTAACATACTCAGAATCTGAGACAACCCTGAATTTGCTTCTGGCATGAATATTGCGAGGTGCTATCGGCTGTGATTTCCCATGATATAAGGGCTGAACGCGAATGGGGAGGGAGAGATATTTTTTTGGAACAACCAGCAAAAATCCACCTGAATTGGGGGAATCCAGGTAAATAATGTCACTCGTATTGAGTGTAGGACATGTTGTAATATTTGCGCGATTTGACTCCCTATTGCTTGAAATAAAGGCATGGGAAATGTAACGTTATTTCCCATGCCCGTAAGGTTAAAAATTCCAGTCTTCGTCTTCGGTTTCGACTGTTTTCCCCATCACATAAGATGAACCTGAGCCGGAAAAGAAATCATGGTTTTCGTCGGCATTCGGCGAGAGCGCGGCAAGGATTGCGGGATTCACGTCTGCCATCTCCGGCGGAAATAACGCCTCATAACCCAGGTTCATTAAGGCTTTATTGGCGTTGTAGCACAAGAAGGCTTTGACGTCGTTAACCCAGCCGGTTTCCGCATATAACGCTTCTGTGTAGCAGATTTCGTTGTCGTACAGTTCCATCAACAAATCCAGCGCGAAAAGCTTTAACTCTTCACGCTCGATTGCCGATAGTTTTTGTAGCGCTATCTGATACTTATAGCCAATATAATAACCGTGAACCGCTTCATCGCGAATGATTAAACGAATCAGGTCGGCAGTGTTCGTGAGCTTACCGCGGCTGGAGAAATACATCGGCAGCCAGAAGCCGGAATAGAACAGAAAAGACTCTAAAAAGACGCTGGCAATCTTTTTCTTTAGCGGTTCATCGCTGACGTAATGAGCCAAAATAATCTGCGCCTTACGCTGAAGCGGCGGGTTTTCTTCGCTCCAGGCGTAGGCGGCATCAACCTCTTTCGTCTGGCACAGCGTGGAAAAAATAGAACTGTAAGAGCGGGCGTGTACCGCTTCCATAAAGCTGATGTTCGACAGCACTGCCTCTTCATGCGGCGTGATGGCATCTGCCATTAACGACGGCGCGCCTGCGATGTTCTGGATAGTGTCGAGCAGCGTAAGTCCCGTAAACACGCGAATGGTGAGCTGCTGTTCGGCGGCGCTCAGCGTCTGCCAGGCCGGAATATCATTCGATAACGGCACTTTTTCCGGCAGCCAGAAGTTACTGGTCAGCCGGTTCCATACCTCCAGATCTTTGTCGTCCTGGATCTTGTTCCAGTTGATGGCGCTAATACGAGATAATTTCATATGGCTTTCCTTATAGCGCGCAGGATACGCAGCCTTCAATTTCAGTACCTTCCAGCGCCAACTGGCGAAGCCGGATGTAATACAGTGACTTAATACCTTTTCGCCAGGCATAGATCTGCGCTTTGTTGATATCGCGGGTCGTGGCGGTATCGGGGAAAAACAGGGTGAGCGACAGTCCTTGATCGACGTGGCGCGTGGCCTCAGCATAGGTATCAATAATTTTTTCCGGACCGATATCGTAAGCATCCTGATACATGTCCAGGTTTTCATTGGTCATAAACGGCGCGGGGTAATACACACGCCCGGTTTTGCCCTCTTTGCGAATCTCAATTTTGGCTACAATCGGATGAATGCTGGAGGTCGCATGATTAATGTAAGAAATCGAACCGGTCGGCGGCACCGCCTGCAAATTTTGGTTATAGATGCCATAGCGCATCACATCGTCGCGCAGCTTTAGCCACATTTCTCGTGTGGGCAGCGTAATGCCGCTGCGGGCAAATAGCGCCCTGACTTTCGCCGTTTTCGGTTGCCAGTCGTCCTGTAAATACTGCGTAAAATAGTCGCCGCTGGCATAGCGCGACTGCGCAAATCCGGCGAAGGTTTTGCCGCGTTCGCGGGCCAGCCGCATTGAAGTATGCACGGCATGCCAAGTAATGGTGTAAAAATAGAAATTGGTGAAATCCAACGCCTCCGGCGAACCGTAGGCAATACCTTCCCTCGCCAGATAGCCATGCAGATTCATCTGGCCCAGACCGATGGCATGAGAGGCGGCATTACCGGCGGCTATTGAGGGCACGCTGCGTATATGGCTCATGTCCGACACCGCTGTCAGGCCGCGAATAGCGGTTTCTACGGTACGGCCAATGTCCGGTGAATCCATGGCGTGAGCGATATTCAGCGAGCCGAGATTGCAGGAGATGTCATGCCCGATGTGGGTATAGTCAAGGTTATCGTCGTAACGAGAGGCGCTATTGACCTGTAAAATTTCCGAGCACAGGTTGCTCATATTAATGCGACCAGCAATAGGATTCGCGCGGTTTACCGTATCTTCAAACATGATGTAGGGATACCCGGATTCGAACTGAATCTCCGCCAGTGTTTGAAAAAAGTCACGGGCGTTAATATAGGTTTTGCGCACGTGCGGATCGGCAATTAATTCATCGTACCGTTCGCTAATGGCGATATCGCCAAACGGTTTGCCGTAGCGTCGTTGTATGTCATAGGGCGAAAAGAGCGCCATTTGCACGTTTTCTTTCGCCAGCCGGAAGGTGATATCCGGGATCACCACGCCGAGAGAGAGCGTTTTGATCCGGATTTTTTCGTCAGCGTTTTCTCGTTTGGTATCCAGAAAACGCAGAATATCCGGGTGGTGCGCATGGAGATAAACCGCGCCGGCCCCCTGGCGCGCGCCAAGCTGGTTGGCATACGAAAACGCGTCTTCCAGCATTTTCATCACCGGGATCACGCCGGAAGACTGATTCTCAATGCGTTTGATCGGCGCGCCCGCCTCGCGCAGATTGGAGAGTAAAAACGCGACGCCGCCGCCGCGTTTGGAGAGTTGCAGCGCCGAATTCACCGCCCGCCCGATCGACTCCATATTGTCTTCGATACGGAGCAGGAAGCAGGAGACCAGTTCCCCACGCTGCTGTTTACCGCAATTTAAAAAAGTCGGGGTAGCGGGCTGAAAGCGACCAGAAAGCATTTCATCGGTCAGTTGGGTGGCCAGCGTTTCGTCACCCTGCGCCAGCGTCAACGCCACCATTGTCACCCGATCTTCAAAGTGTTCCAGATAACGTTTGCCGTCGAAGGTTTTCAGCGTGTAACTGGTATAGAACTTCCAGGCGCCAAGAAACGTCTGGAAGCGAAAGCCGCTGGCGTGGGCGTGCTCGAACAGGCGGAGGACGAAGGCGCGGTCGTAACGCGCGAGGACGGCGTCATCGTAATACCCTTCCCGAACCAGCGTCTCCAGACGTTCATGCTGGCTGGCAAACGTCACGGAATGCGGGCGGACGTGGGCGGCAAAGAAGGCGTCGATCGCCTGCTGGTCCTTGTCGAACTGAATATGGCCTGCTTTATCATAAAGATTCAGCATCGCGTTCAGGGCGTGGTAATCCATGGTTTCCTGCATTACGCGCTCCGGGGTAGTTGTTGCCAAAATTCATTTACTCCTTTTCGGACGTTATCGATGTCGCGTTGTGTGCCCATGAGCTCAAAGCGGTACAGCCAGGGGACGCCGCATTTTTGTGCTATCACATCGCCAGCGCATCCCCAGGCATCGCCGAAATTGCGGTTACCGGAGGCGATGACGCCGCGAATGCGCGCCCGGTTGTGTTCATCATTTAAAAAGCGGATCACCTGTCGCGGCACCGCACCGGCCATCCCGCCGCCGCCGTATGACGGCACAACCAGAATGTACGGTTCGTCTACCTGAATTCGCTCCCGTTCATTGAGCGGAATACGCGTGGCGGGCAGCCCCAGACGCTGCATAAAACGGTGCGTATTTTCAGAGCTGCTGGAGAAGTAGACGAGCGCGCTCATGCGTTTGCCGCGTGGGGTGTCGGGTGCAGACGGTTAATCATGTCCGGACGGAAGCCAGACCAGCTCAAATCGCCCGCCATCACCACCGGTAATTGACGAAACCCTTGCGCCCGGAGCGTATCCGCTGCATCCGGCACCAGATCGACGTTCACCATCTCAAATTCAAATCCACGGCTTTCCATCGCCCGCTTTGTGGCGTGACACTGAACACAGTTATTGCGAGTGTAAATAGTAATGCTCATGATTCGTATTTCCATTTAAAATGAGAAAACGGCGCGATGAAACGCGTCGGATTGTCGGGTGTTGATACAGGAAATACTAGATGTAGTTGAATTAAGATTCAACCATACAAGATATGGGAATTTTCGATTGATTTTAACGTCGCTGATGAACGCAGCGGGGTAGGGGCGGCATGGCTAATTTTTGCCGGATGGCGGCGTGAACGCCCGCTCCGGCCTGCAGGTTGACGCATAACAGAGTTGGCTGACATCAGCGCCATCCGGCAACAATGCGTCACATTCGCATACCGATCGCCAGACGGTTAAAGCAGTTTATTAAACCAATAGCGAAGGTCAGATCGCTGATTTCACGCGCGCTGAAATGATCGAGCAGCGGCAGGTAAACATTATCTTCAGCGTGGGTTTCAGCAATGTGCGTCACCGATTCCGCCCAGGCTAACGCCGCGCACTCTTGCTCGCTGAAATGGTGACTTACCCGCCATCCTGCCAGCGCATCTAATTTAGCTTGATTCACGCCAGCCTTACGCAGCGCTTTACTGTGCATCTCCAGGCAAAATGCACAACCATTTATTTGCGAAACACGCAGGTAAATCAGCTCCATCAGAGTGGGGTCAAGCGTGCTCTTTTCCAGCGCGTTTTTCGCCTGCACCAGAGCGCTATAAACCTCCGGGCTCAGTTCATAATAGGGTTGGCGTAACGTTGTCATCATGTTTCTCCTCGTGTTGATGACGAGCACTGTAGCACTATAATGGTCTGTAAAAGAGAGCCATATTTTTACAGAAAAAGCAGACCATATGCCGCGCTATCAGCACATTGCTCGTCAGTTAAAAACGGCCATTGAGCAAGGAGAACTCGCGCCCGGAACGCGTTTGCCTTCCAGTCGGACGTGGGCGCAGGAACTGGGCGTTTCTCGCGCCACGGTGGAAAATGCCTATGGCGAGCTGGTGGCGCAGGGCTGGCTGGAGCGACGTGGCCAGGCAGGCACGTTTGTGAGCAACGCTCTACGGTTTGAGACGGCGCCGCCGATACCCGCTGTTTTTGCCGGAGAAAGTCCGGAACCGAAACCCTTTCAGATGGGGTTACCGGCGCTGGATCTCTTTCCACGCGAGAAGTGGGCGCGAGTAATGGGGCGTCGGTTGCGCACGCAGACACGCTTCGATCTGGCATTAGGCGACGTCTGCGGCGAGGCGATTTTGCGCCAGGCGATAGTCGATTACCTGCGGGTTTCGCGTAGCATTGAATGTCTGCCGGAACAGGTATTTATTACCTCCGGATATGCGGATTCTATGCGGCTAATCCTGCGTACATTGTCTGTGCCGGGAGACAGCATGTGGGTGGAAGATCCCGGCTTTCCGTTAATTCGCCCGGTGATAACGCAGGAGGGGATTACGCTGGCGCCGATTCCGGTCGATGCCGATGGGCTGAATGTCGCGGCGGGGATGCGGGATTGCCCGCAGGGACGCTTTGCATTGGTGACGCCCGCCCACCAAAGTCCGTTGGGGGTAGCGCTGTCGTTAACTCGCCGACGGCAACTTCTGGCATGGGCGGCGAATGTGCAGGCCTGGATTATTGAAGATGACTACGACAGCGAATTTCGTTATCACGGTAAACCGCTTCCGCCGCTCAAGAGTCTGGATGCCCCGCAGCGAGTGATTTACGCCGGAACGTTCAGTAAGTCGCTCTTTCCGGCATTACGTACCGCCTGGCTGGTGGGGCCGATAAAGCAGATTGAGCATTTCCGCCAGCAGGTGTCGCTGATGCCCTGTAGCGTACCGTTGTTATGGCAGCACACGCTGGCTGATTTTATCCGTGATGGCCATTTCTGGCGGCATCTGAAAAAGATGCGTCAACATTATGCTCAGCGACGGTTATGGATTGAAGAGGCGCTGGCAGAACAGGGATTTGTCGTGACATTACAGAAAGGCGGTATTCAATTGGTTATTGAGGTTGAAGGCGATGATAAAGCGCAGGTAGCAAAAGCGAATCAGGCCGGACTGGCGGTACAGGCGCTAAGCCGTTGGCGAGTGGTTTCATCAGGAAAGGGGGGCATTTTACTGTCGTTTACCAATATTACTTCCGCTGGCATGGCGAAACAGGTCGCGTGGCAGCTTCGACAGGCGATACAGTAACCGTTTCGCCGAATGGCGCGACCTGGGCCTGTGGCAATGATGCAGGCCCCATAAAGTATGTCGCCATCCGGCAGCGCACGTCGTTAGCGACGCAGGCTAAGCAGCGCCCCGATAAAAATCCCCACCGCTGCGGCGGTTCCTACGCTACACCAGGGTTTTTCACGCACAAACGTATCCGCGCACCCCATCGCATCACAGGCGGCTTGTTTTACGCGAGTACGACCCTGCATCCGCGCCCGGGTCTCTTTCAGCAACGCCTGTGCTTTACGTCGCGCAGCCTCGGCTTCGTCTTTCGCATCGCTTCCCCAGGATTTAAGGACATCTTCCAGACTGTCGGCTAATCGATTGACATCATTCTTAATATCCTGAACACCATCATCGACGTCGTTTCGGTTCGGTTTGTTAAGCATATGATCCTCCATTGATTTCGATGTAGCTTTCAGTGTAGTTCATATTTTTACCTGCTGAGGTTTGTTACGGCGATATCATGCGTTTCTGGACTTTTCTGAAAGCGTTGATAACGCGCTATCGGGTAAGGTAAGCCCGCAGTACAAGAGAATGAGGATAAAATATGTATTTACGACCTGACGAGGTGGCGCGGGTACTGGAAAAGGCAGGGTTTACCGTCGATGTGGTGACGAATAAGACGTATGGTTATCGACGCGGCGAGAATTATGTTTATGTTAACCGCGAGGCGCGTATGGGGCGTACCGCGCTGATCATTCATCCCAGATTAAAAGACCGTAGCTCATCACTGGCTGACCCGGCTTCGGATATTAAAACCTGCGATCACTATCAAAATTTTCCGCTCTATTTAGGCGGCGAGACCCACGAACATTACGGTATTCCCCACGGCTTTAGCTCCCGAATAGCGTTAGAACGTTATCTGAATGGGCTTTTTGGCGACGAAAAAAGCGACTAAAAGCGCGACTGGCAAAGCCAGTCGCGACGTTAACTTATGCCTTAGCCTGATGATAGCTGCTCACTTTAAACAGGCGACGACAATAATCCAGGAAGTAGCCATAAACCGCGCCCATTAACATTGAAACAACAATGTTTGAACTCACGGCGGCCACTATCTGATGCCAGCCGGCGCCGACGGTCAGCAAGATGATAATATAAACGGGTGACTGAAAGGTGACATAAGCCAATACATCCGCCAGGTTTTTGGCCCATCCCGCCGGGCTTGCCTTACGCGCGACGCGCATAATCAGATCGCGGTAAACGCCGTATGGCCATGCAATCAAAACGTTGACAGGTATCGCCACCAGCCTGGAAGAAAGCGACTGCTCAAAGCTCATTCCGGAGAGGAATATCTCGATCAACATGTTCACAACAGAACAGTAAACAACCATCGCAAACGTGTCTGCTACGGCATGACGCAAGCGTGACTGTGGAGAGAACATGTTAATGCTCCTTGTAGCGTATCGATCAGAATGAGGTAATGGTTGGTAGTGAAATCATAAAGCACTTTTATCTTTGCATAGAGTATATCCCTATATAATAACTATCAACTAGTGTAATATTTTTATTTATGGGCTTTTTGTCGATAAAATACTCTGTGATTGTGTGTTTTTTGCTCGCGGCGAGATTTTCGTTGTTGTTAGTCATTAATTACTTTTAAATCAATGTATTATAATGCATTGTTTTTCTGGCGATTTTCAGCCACATTCCAAATGTTGTCAGATGCGATGTATTCTCGGCTAACGGCACGCGCTCTACTTTTCTCAGCATAATTATAGCTATTGCAGGGTGATTTTTAGCATAAAGCTCTGATGATTATTTTTGAATGGTTAATCTATTATTGTGCTGAAATATTCACTTCTGTATAAGGTCAGCCACCGTGAGGGTCACCGCGGTTACTGAGATACGCAATACGCTATAAACAGCCGAACGGGAAACCTACAGATATACCGTAGGCAGAATAACCTGAAACACACAGGGGGTAATGAATATAACCTTCTGGTTAACAGATTAATATAATTAATCGAGTTATACTGAGTATATCTGTATGAACTTTAGGATCTGGAAATATAATCAATAATCGCATACAATACCGCCTGTAATAGTTTTTGTTTTCTGCGTTAAAAGGTTTTTATTGATATGAATTTGATGTTACAGAACTTAAATAATATCCGCACGCTGCGCGCTATGGCTCGCGAATTCTCCATTGACGTTCTTGAAGAAATGCTCGAAAAATTCAGGGTTGTCACTAAAGAAAGACGCGAAGAAGAAGAATTGCAGCAACGCCAGCTTGCCGAGAAGCAGGAGAAAATTAATGCCTTTCTGGAGCTGATGAAAGCAGACGGTATTAACCCAGAAGAGTTATTTGCCATGGATTCAGCAATGCCGCGTTCTGCTAAAAAGCGCCAGCCGCGTCCGGCAAAATATCGTTTTACTGATTTCAATGGCGAAGAAAAAACCTGGACCGGACAAGGTCGTACGCCTAAACCGATTGCCCAGGCGCTGGCGGCGGGGAAATCTCTGGATGATTTCTTAATCTAATCACGGATAGCTTTTAACAGATGGCGCTTCGTTTCCTGTCTCTATTAACCGGGACTCAGGGAACGTTGCGCCATGCTCATTCTGATAAATCAGCACACGCCAAAATCGCCCTCTTCGCAATAGGGGGTGACATCTGCCGCTTTGAGGATCAATTTTTCGCCCGGTTCATTACCGACCTGTACCGCGACAATATGATCCTCGTTGACTTCAATCACTTTCAGTTTCGGCCCACCCATTCGGGGCTGTACGATATCGCCTGGTGTGAACATCACGCCCTCCTGTTGAACAATGGTATAAACCCGCCTTCAGTCTACTACACACTTACCGACGCGTGGTGAAGGTACCGCTTAATGAGTACGGGTATTCCAGGGCATTTTTTCCAGTAGTCGCGCCATTCCGCAGAAGCCGGTCATGCCTGCCAGCATTAACCCGGCCCCGACAAAACCGCTAATGAGGAAAAAGCCGCCGTGGACCGTATAGCCCATAATCACCCCAAGCAACGCCAACCCGCCGGCGGCGATTTGCACCTGACGCATCAGCGGCAACGGTTGCGATTTGTCTTCTGTGACGGGCAATCCTGCCGCTTTCCATCCGTCGATACCGCCTTCCAGTAGACTGACCTGAGCAGGGGCGGCAATGGCCTGTAGTTTTGCTGCATTGCTGCTGGTTCGTTTACCTGACTGACAGTGAAAAATAATCTGTTCCGCTCGCAGGTTGGCGGGCAAATCGCCCTGTTCAAGCCGGGAGAGCGGCGCCAGTTGCGCATGTGGAATATGCTCGCGCAGATATTCATCGGCGTCGCGCACATCAATCAGTTTCGCGCCTTGCGCTATCAGCGCTTGCGCCTCACGGGGGGAAACTATCCCAATGGACATCGTGCCTCCTTATGGACAATAGAGATTCTTTAACGTGGCGATAAGCGTATTAACCGCCTCATTTTTAATGAAATAGTGAATGCGCTGGGCATCGCGTTGACTATCAATCAGTCCTTCTTCCCGCATCCGCGCCAGATGTTGCGACGTCGCGGAGGGGCTTAGCCCGGTAATGCGCGCCAGTTCGCCTGCGCTGGTTTTTGGCGAACCGCAAAGCATACATAAAATCAGTAATCTTTTTGGGTGGCTCATCGCTTTGAGCAGGGCCGCCGCCTGTTCTGCGCTGGCCTGAAGTTGTTCAAGCTCTGTCATAGTTATTTAAGTATTTTCTAAATTTAGTTAATTCTAAAATAAACATCAACCTGATGCCAGCGTAAAAAGCGTAAAGGAGGGTAAAAGCGCGGCGCGCGACTGGCAGGCTCAGTTAAACTGACTATGCTTAGAGATAAAATCTCTTTTTAAACAATGACTAATTTTGCTTATATGGAGTGTATATGGGTTTCTGGAGAATTGTATTTACGATTATTTTGCCTCCGCTCGGCGTACTTTTAGGAAAAGGGTTCGGTTGGGCATTTATCCTTAATATCCTGCTGACATTACTCGGATATATTCCGGGGCTTATCCACGCATTTTGGGTTCAGATGCGTCATTAATTACCGGCCACCGGCGGCGCATAAGCGCCGCTTATCAGGATAACCTCATTCCCTCTGCTACACTTTTCTTTGTGTATATTTTTGACAAGTGAGGTGAATATGGGACTTTTCAATTTTGTAAAAGATGCAGGTGAAAAACTCTGGGACGCGGTAACCGCTAATCATGATAAGGACGATCAGGCGAAAAAAGTCCAGGAACATTTAAATAAAACGGGAATACCCGACGCTGACAAAGTGAATGTGCAAATAGCTGATGGAAAAGCGACAGTGACGGGTGATGGGCTGAGTCAGGAGGCAAAAGAAAAAATTCTGGTTGCCGTGGGGAATATCGCCGGGATTAGCAGCGTTGACGATCAGGTTAAAACCACGACGCCGGCGGCTGAAAGTCAGTTTTATACCGTAAAATCAGGCGACACCCTGAGCGCTATTTCAAAGCAAGTGTATGGTAACGCCAATCTGTATAATAAAATTTTCGAGGCAAATAAACCGATGCTGAAAAGCCCGGAAAAAATATATCCGGGACAAGTGTTGCGTATTCCTGAAGAATAATGGCTATCAGGTCGCGCCAGGCTACATTTTCCCTGCCATCGCCTGGCGAATAATGGGAATCGGCGTCAGCAAATGCTGACGCATTAATTCGCTGGCGCGTGCCGCCTCGCGCGCCAGTATCGCTTCGGTTAGCGTGTGATGCTGGATATGTTTATCTTCCAGCATCTCGACGGACAGAACGGTTTCACGTAACCAAATAAAGCGGTAGCGGGCCGCCAGGTCAAATAAGCGTTCGCGCATCTGTAGCAGATAGTGGGAGCCGCACCCGGCGACAATGGCGGAATGAAACGCCTGGTGGCGCTGATCCCATTCATCGAGCATATGTTCACTGGCATCGCTGGCTTCCAGTTTACTGAGCATATGCGCTCGCGCCAGGATCTCCGCCTCCCACGCATCATCGCCGCGTTCAATCGCCAGGCGTACCAGCATCGCTTCCATATTGGCGCGCGCGTCAAAAATATCGAGGAGTTCCGCCTCTGACATGGATGCCACGCGATAGCCTTTTTGATTCACCACGGTGACCAGCCGTTCCGCCACCAGTTGCGACAGCGCCTCACGCAGCGGCCCTACGCCGAGCGCATAGCGGGCGGTTAATAAACTCATCCGCAGTTTCTCATCCGGCTGATAAGTGCCGCGAATAATGTCATTTTTAAGCCAGCGATAGCCATCTATGGCCGTCGGTTGGGAAAGGGCGGTCATCTTTTACTCCTGAGAAGCTTCCCGGCTGACGCCGGGAAGAACTAACGTAGGTTTTGCAGGGGGGCTTTTTGCCACCTTATCAGTTTTTTCCAGCGAGACATAATGGGGACAGTACCTATTATGCCCAGCCCTAACAGCCCGGTCGAAATGACTTCTAGTTGCTGTGCCGGTCGAAACAGCATCACCACCAGGACAAAGCAGATAAAGCCGATAACCAGCCAGGTGAGCCACGGATAAAGCCACATTTTCAACTTAATTTCTCCGCCCTGCGCCAGCAGAATTTTACGCATCCGCAATTGCGAAATCGCAATCACCAGATAGACCAGCAGCGCGATGGCGCCAGAACTGTCGATAAGAAATTTAAACACTTTTGCCGGGGCGTAATAATTGACGATAACGGTTAAAAAGGCCGCGCCGGTAGAGAGGAGAACCGCCACCCAGGGCGTTTTGCTACGGTTAGTTTTTCCCATTATCGCAGGCGCATCGCCGCGGCGGCTGAGGGAATAGAGCATCCGGGAGGCGGTATATAATGCGGAGTTCAGACAACTGGTCACCGACAATAAAATCACGCAGTCCATAATGAATTTTGCGTGCGGAATATGAAGCAGCTCCAGTACCGAACGGTACGAACCTACGCTTTTCAGACCCGGCATATTCCACGGGATCAGCGCCACCACCACAAAAATGGAACACAGGTAAAAGATGGAAATTCGCCAGATAACAGAATTGGTGGCGCGTACGATATGTTTATCCGGCGTATCGGATTCCGCGGCAGCAATAGTGACGATTTCCGCGCCCATAAAAGAGAACATGGTGATCAACATGGCGCTTAACACCGCGCCGAAGCCGTTAGGCATAAAACCACCGTGATCCCATAGCCGGGAGATACCGCTTACCTCAGCATACGGATAAAAACCGCTAATCGCCGTCGCGCCCAGCGCGATAAACGCCAGAATGGCAATTACTTTACATAGCGCCAGCCAGAATTCGAACTCGCCGTAATTTTTGACGCTCAATAAATTGCTTCCGGTTAAGGCAAGCGTAATCACTAATGAAAATAGCCATACCGGAATACCCGGTATCCATGAATTCAGAATAATGGCGGCAATATTGGCCTCCAGCGGAATAACCAGCACCCAAAACCACCAGTATAACCAGCCGATGGTATACCCGGCCCAGGGGCCGATCGCTTTATCCGCATAGGTGGAAAAAGAACCGGTATCCGGTGTGGCGACGGCCATTTCAGCCAGCATTCGCATAATCATGACGACTAAAAGTCCTGCGAACAGATAGGCCAGCAGTACCGCAGGGCCGGCCTCCGCAATCGCCACGCTGGAACCGACAAACAGGCTGGCGCCGATGACGCCGGCGATCGATAACATGGTGACGTGGCGTGATTTCAGCCCGCCCCCTAATGCATGTGATTCTGACAATTGCCCCATCCTAAAACCTCTTTATTGTTATTGCGCTCGTTTACCGGATGGCGCCTGGCTTATTCGGCCTACAATCGAAACGGTTTTTGTAGGCCGGATAAGACAGTTACGTCGCCACCCGACGCTGCTTATTGGACATTACGCTTGTTTCGCCTCATCAAAGCACTGGGCGATAATCTCCAGGCCTTGCCGAATCTGCGAGGCCTCAATAGTGAGTGGAACGAGGATGCGCAAGATGTTGTAGTAAGGACCGCAGGAGAGCAGAATTAACCCTTTCTCGCGGGCGCGGGTCACAATGTCGGCGGTCAGAGCCGCGTTCGGTTTGCCGGGGTCGCCATTTTCGAACAACTCAATGGCGATCATGGCGCCCAGTCCGCGCACGTCACCAATCTCACGGTGCGTTTCCGCTATCTCCATCAGGCCATCGCGCAGCGTTTTGCCAAGCGTATTCGCCTTTTGCAGTAGATTTTCCTGCTCGAAAATGTCCAGTACCGCCAGCGCGGCGGCGCAGGCAATCGGGTTTCCGGCATAGGTGCCGCCCAGCCCGCCCGGCGCGATAGCGTCCATCACGTCTGCCCGGCCGGTAACGCCTGCCAGCGGAAAGCCGCCGGCGATCGATTTCGCAAACGTGGTAATATCTGCCGCAACGCCCATCTGTTCCATGGCGAACAGCGTACCGGTCCGGCCCGCGCCGCTTTGCACTTCGTCGGCAATCAACATAATGCCGTGTTGGTCGCATAGCGCGCGCAGTCGCTGCATAAACGCGGGAGAGGCGGCGTAAAATCCGCCTTCGCCCTGTACCGGCTCAATAATAATGGCGGCGATATCTTCCGGCGCGGCATCATTTTTAAAGATGCGTTCAATGCTGGCGATCGCGTCGTCGTCGCTGATGTTGTGTAGCGGGCAAGGATAAAGCGCGCGGTAGACATGGCCTGGCATCAATCCCATACCAGCAGAGTACGGGTGTACTTTCCCGGTCAGAGAGAGCGTGTAGTGGGTACGACCGTGGTAAGCGCCGCTAAACGCGATAGCGCCGCTGCGTTTTGTTGCCGCGCGGGCGATTTTCACGGCGTTTTCAACCGCTTCTGAACCGGTCGTGACCAGCAACGTTTTTTTGGCGAAATCGCCCGGTACCTTCTGGTTCATGCGTTCGCACAACGCCAGATACGGTTCATAGGCCAGCACCTGAAAACAGGTATGGGACAATTTCTTCAACTGCGCTTCGACCGCTGAAACAATGCCCGGATGTAAATGACCGGTGTTCAGGACGGCAATGCCGCCCGCGAAATCGAGATACTCACGGCCTTCGACATCCCAGACCCGACAATTTTCCGCCCGCTCGGCGAAAATTGGGTGAATCTGGCCCACGCCGCGAGGAACGGCGTTATGACGGCGCTGCATTAAAGCGTTATTGGTATTCATTAGCGACTCTCCTGTTAAAGGCCGATGCACATATATTTGATTTCTAAATAATCTTCGATGCCGTATTTGGAACCTTCACGGCCTAATCCGGAGGCCTTAATACCGCCGAAAGGCGCGACTTCGTTGGAGATAATGCCGGTATTAATACCGACGATGCCGTATTCCAGCGCTTCGCCGACGCGGAAAACGCGACTTAAATCGCGTGCATAAAAATAGGCTGCCAGGCCGAACTCGGTATCGTTAGCCTGTCTGATGACATCCGCCTCGTCGCTGAAGCGGAACAGAGGCGCGAGCGGCCCGAATGTCTCTTCTTTGGCGACTTTCGCGTTATCAGGAACATCCGCCAGAATGGTCGGTTGAAAGAAGTTGCCGCCCAATTTGTGCGCTTCACCGCCCGTAATGACGCGGGCGCCTTTTTCCAGCGCGTCGGCGATATGCTCCTGGACTTTCGCCACGGCTTTTTCATCAATCAGCGGCCCGATAGCGACGTCGGCTTGCAGGCCGTCGCCGACCGAGAGCTTATTTACCGCCTGGTTGAGTTTTTCCGCAAAACGATCGTAAACGCCGTCCTGAACATACAATCTATTGGCGCAGACACAGGTCTGCCCGGCGTTGCGAAACTTCGAAGCCAGCGCGCCTTCGACGGCTTTATCCAGATCGGCATCGTCAAAGACGATAAACGGCGCATTGCCGCCCAACTCCAGCGACACTTTTTTAATGTCTTTGGCGCATTGTTCCATTAGCTGGCGGCCAATCTCCGTCGAGCCGGTAAACGACAGTTTGCGTACCAGCGGGTTGCTGGTCAGCTCGCCGCCGATATCGCCTGCCGAACCGGTAACGACGTTAAATACGCCTGCGGGAATTCCGGCGCGCTGGGCCAGTTCCGCCAGCGCCAGCGCGGAAAACGGCGTCTGGCTGGCGGGTTTGAGTACCATTGTGCAGCCTGCGGCCAGCGCGGGGCCGGCTTTACGGGTGATCATTGCCGAGGGAAAGTTCCACGGGGTAATCGCGGCGGTGACGCCGATGGGCTGCTTAATCACCAGCAGCCGTTTATCGGCCTGATGACCTGGAATCGTGTCGCCATAGATACGCTTCCCCTCTTCGGCGAACCATTCAATAAACGAGGCGGCGTAGCTAATTTCGCCTTTCGCTTCCGCCAGCGGTTTACCCTGTTCCAGCGTCATCAGACGCGCCAAATCGTCCTGATGTTCCATCATCAGATTGAACCAGCGACGCAGGATATTGGCTCGCTCTTTGGCGGTGAGCGCGCGCCAGGCGGGCAGGGCGCGATTGGCAGCGTTGATGGCGTCGCGCGTCTCTTCCGCCCCCATTTTGGGCACATTGCCGAGCGGTTTCCCGTTGGCGGGGTTGCTCACGGGGATGACATCGCCGCCGCGCGCGTCGCGCCAGTCGCCATCGATAAAGGCCTGCTGGCGGAACAGGGTAGAGTCGTTAAGTTGCATAATTGCTTCCTGTCTGAAGGGTTAACGGGTAAATGCGGCGTGTAGTGCGTCCACGCTGCGTGCCGCACGCAGCGTACGTCCGGGGTTGCTCTGGCTTGCGCGTAGCGCCTGAACTTTACTGACGATATGCGCGCCGATAGGTATCGCTGATGTCGCCGCCGGGGAGGGGGCGTTACAGGTGTGAATGGAACGCGGCGTCGTGACAAACAGAAAATCATCAATCAGTTTGCCGTCCGGTGAAACCGCCTGCGCCCGCACGCCTGCCGGCCAGGGCTGGAGATCGTTGACGGTCAGGCTGGGGCAATACTTTTGTACTCGCCGCAAATAGCCGCTTTTGCACAGCGAGTTTTTCATCTCGCCCAGTCCGGAAAGCAGATGGTTTTGCAGTACGCGGCGAATGCCGGCGGAGCGGAAAATCTCCAGGGTGTCGGTGAAGGAAACGTCGCGCTTACGGTAGCCTTCGCGTTTAAGCGCCAGCACCGCATTCGGCCCGACCGTGACACTGCCGTCGATCATGCGGGTAAGATGGACGCCGAGAAACGGCATTGCCGGATCGGGGATCGGGTAGATCAAATGGTTAACGATCCGGTTGTGCCGCGGGGCCAGACGAAAGTACTCGCCGCGGAAAGGGCAGATAATAAAACCGGGCTCCACGCCCAGCATTTTGACCAGCCGATCCGCCATCAGCCCTGCACAGCCGATAAGCGTAGCGGTTTCGATTTCCCGACCTTGCGAGGTGCGAATGACAACGCCAGCGGCATGTTCTGTTAGCGCGCTGACCTCGGCATGGTAGATGATCTCGCCGCCTTTGGCCTGAAAGCGGTTCGCCATGGCCGTCGCGACATCGCGATAGCTGACAATCCCGCTGGAAGGGACAAAAATCCCGCCCAGGCCAATGATATTGGGTTCGCGTTCACGCAGCTCCGCCGCGCTTAACCACTCGCGCTCTAAGCCGTTGGCCGCCGTCCGCTCCCATAGCGCGCGCATCCGCGCCATTTCCAGCTCCGAGGTGGCGACCAACATTTTGCCGCAGGTGTCGTAGCGGATGTTGTTTTGATCGCAAAAGGTTTTGGTCGCCTGATTGCCCGCCAGACAAAACCGCGCTTTGAGGCTGCCGGGCGTGTAGTACACCCCGGCATGGATCACGCCGCTGTTATGCCCGGTCTGGTGGCAGGCTGGCGCGGACTCTTTTTCCAGCAACGCGATGCGCGCATCCGGATAGAGATCAATAAGTTGCATGGCGGTCGACATGCCGATAATGCCGCCGCCGATAATCACAAAATCATACATCCGCGTAATTCCTTCGCCGTGGCGCTTATTGGTGAGTTTGATAATGGCTGGCGGCGTAGGCGAAGTAACCGCGCTGGCGCATCAGTTCGCGACGCAAGTCAGGATGCGGCGTAAAACGATCGCGTCCATGTAGCCAGAACAGATTGTTAATCAGCAGGAATTTGCCGACCGGTACCGGCACGGAGAGGATGTTTTGACTGGTTTCCAGCGCGTCTGAAAGTTCGCTGAGCCAGACGCCTTCTTCAAAGTCTTTTGGCTGGACGAACTGGTCGATATAACGCATGACCGGGCGGCCTTGTTGGTCGACATCAAACACCGGGTGCCAGACGTCATGGCTAACATTTTTGCTTGGCGGCGCCGCCCAGCGCATGACGCGACGCGCCAGCGGATGGGTAAAAAACGACTCCAGATGTTCCCAGTCATCAAGGTGCAGCAACAGCGAATTACCGCCTTCCATATTCTGTTCGTCGATTTTCATCATCAGCACGTAGTCGGTCACCTCCTCAACATAGGTACCGTCATTGTGCAGTTCCATTACGCGGTGGGGCTGGCGCAGATAACTGTCGGAGTTGTCGACGTTTTTGACCACGAAACGCGCGTAGTACTGGCCGCTCATCGCATCGTAGTTGGAGCGACCAATAAGATGCGCCACCGCCGTCGCCAGTTTGACCATCTCTTCTGCCTGTGCGACATCATCGATCCCTTCGGCGCTGATCAACAGCGCGCCTTGTGCACGGTTGAGGAGCGTTTTGATCAACAGCGGTTGTAGCTGATTGCCGCACAGATCGTCGAGGATCTTGCCGATTTTAAAACGTAAGAAAGATTTGTATTCCAGCGCCTGCACCGGCCACTGCGCAACCTGATGAAGAAATTGTTTTGTGGTATCCGCCGTAAACGTTAACGCCAGCAGGCGCGGCGACTGCGCCGAAGGGGCAAGGGTGAAACCAGTATGGCGTTGGGCTAAATCATCTGTGTTCGCTTTTACGGCAGTCAGTGCATTCATCAGAATCATTCCTCTCGGTAGATGGTCAGGGAGACATGGCGATGCTCATTTCGTAGCCATAAATTAAAAATATCGACATTTTCCAGGAACGCGTATGAAATAACCGTTTTTGTTTAATTATTGTGATCAAAAATAACAAATATTTAATAATAAGAAAGGTGAGGTTAACGGCGCCACGAGCCTGACAACGGCAAGAAGGGGTGTAAAATGAGCGAGTTATGGGGAGAGTGATGCTGGCGGGGTTGCCCGGCCTGGCACATGAGCGCGTAGGCCGGACAAGTACAACGTATTTCAGCAGTCAATTAACTGGCGTCAACCTGCGGTTTACGGCTGTGTTTACGGATCAGACGTAACACTGGCGGTACGACAATGACCATGATCGCCATGAGCAGCAGGGCTTTGGCAACGCCGCTTTGCCACAAAATCGCCATATTGCCGTTACTGATGGAGAGTGCGCGACGCAGGTTCTGCTCCAGCATCTCCCCCAGTACGAATCCCAGGATCAGCGGCGACATGGGGAAGTGCATTTTACGTAAAATGTACCCTAACACGCCAAGTGCGACCATCAGCACCAGATCGAAGGTGGTGCTGTGTACCGCATACACCCCTACCGCCGATACGGCAGCGATGGCGGGTACCAGGAACCACAGCGGAATGGTGAGCATACGGGTGAACAGACCGATCAACGGGATATTCATGATCAGCAGCATCACGTTCGCAATCAGCAGCGCAGCGATGAGTCCCCAGACGATATCCGGCTGTTCGGTGAACATCGCCGGGCCTGGCGTGATGTTGTACAGCGTCAGCGCCCCCATCATCACTGCCGTAGTGCCGGAACCGGGAACGCCCAGCGTCAGCATCGGGATGAAGGAGCCGCAGGCAGAGGCGTTGTTTGCCGCCTCCGGCGCCGCGACGCCGCGAATATCCCCTTTGCCGAAGCTATCGCTGTTGCCGCTGAGTTTTTTCTCGGTCATATAGGTAATGGCGCTGGCGATGGTCGCCCCGGCGCCGGGCAATACGCCGACAAAAAAGCCGATTACCGAAGAACGCAGGGTAGTGCCGATACACTGCGCGCCTTCTTTCAGGTTGAACAACATTCGACCCGTTTTGCGGACCATTGTTTGCCCGCTACTGGTATGTTCCAGCATTAAAAGTATTTCTGATACCGAGAACAGGCCGATCACCACGACGATAAACTGTACGCCGTCGGAAAGATGAACGCTGTCAAAGGTAAAGCGATAAACCCCGGTGTTGGCGTCCACGCCGACGGTCGCAAGGCCAAGACCGATCAGTGCTGCCAGAAATGATTTAAGCGGGTTTTGCGCCATCATGCTGCCAAGACAGGCGATGGCAAAAACCATTAAGGCGAAATATTCCGCCGGCCCAAAGGCCAGCGACCATTGCGCCAGTAAAGGGGCGAACAGAATGATGCCGCCGATAGCGATTAATGAACCGAAAAATGAGCTGACTGCGGAAATCGACAGCGCTACGCCGCCTTTCCCTTGCTGCGCCATCGGGTAACCGTCCAGCGCCGTCATGATCGCCGCCGCATCGCCGGGGACGTTGAGCAATATGGAGGAGATCCTGCCGCCATACTCACAGCCAATGTACACCGTCGCCAGCAGAATTAGCGCCGACTCCGCAGGCAGATGCAACGCAAAGGCCAGCGGCAGTAAGATTGCCACGCCGTTGATCGGTCCCAGGCCCGGCAGCAGACCGACGATCGTGCCCACGAAGCAGCCAATCAACGCGATAACCAGGTTTTCCGGCGTCATCGCCACCGCAAAGCCCTGAGAAAGATATATCCAGGTATCCATCGTTGCTCCGTTAACTCAGCCAGGCGCCGAGAGGTAAGGTGACATCAAGCAGCCGGTCAAAGGCATACCACAGCAGAATGCCCAATACCGCGCCGGAGATACCCGCCGCCGGAATCGTGGCGCCGAACAGCATCCCGATAACCATGGTGAGAAGCGCGGTGGCGATGGGAAAACCCAGCCATTCGAATCCCCAGGCATACATCAACAGGATGATGATCATGGTAATTAGCTTTTGCAGAACATGGCGGCGCGGCCAGCTAACCGTGTCGGGATGGCGTAATAACAGCGCCAGCGCGCAGAGCGCCATCAGGCCGATAATCCCCAGCGGAAAAGGGCGGGGACCGACGGGTTCATAGCTGTATTCGCTTTGGATCTGCCAGGCGATGAATAGCCCGGCGATACAGAGCAACAGCCAGATACCCGCAAAGATACGATCGCTCATCATTGCCTCCGCGATTATTTCGCGAGTCCGAAGGCTTTCGCCTGTTCACGGTAATCAGTAACCTGTTTTTTCACGTAGTCATCGAGCTGCTGGCCGGTCATGTCGAACTCAAACAGGCCGCGCAGATCGCGCTGCTTTTTAAACTCGTCGGTTTGCTGGAGCTTCTTGAAGGTGTCCACCCACCACTGGTAATCGGCATCGCTGACTTTGGGCCCGACATAGAAGCCGCGAATAATCGGCCACACCAGGTCGTAGCCCTGTTCTTTAGCGGTAGGGACATTGGCAAGCTGGCCCGGCAGACGATTTTCTGAAAAGACGGCAAGGACGCGGATTTTGTCGCCGCCCAGATAAGGCACCATTTCACTGAGATCGCCGGAGACAACCTGAACATGGTTGCCCATCAATGCCGTCACCGGCTCGCCGCCGCCCTCAAAGGCAACGTAGCGCATCTTGTGCGGGTCGACGTTCGCCTTTTGCGCCAGCAACGCCGACTTCATCCAGTCCTGGCTGCCAATAGAGGCGCCAGCGCCGATGACCACGCTGTTGGGATCTTTTTCCATCGCCGTCATCAGATCTTTCAGCGTTTTCCACGGGGAATCCGCACGCACGGCGATCATGCCGTAATCAGTGCCCACGCTTGCCAGCCAGCGCACATCGTCCACGCCGTAGCGACCAAATTTCCCCTGCGACAGGTTGAGCAGCGAACCGCCGGAAAAGGCGACCACAGTCCCGGGTTCGCCAGGGCGTTGGGCGACTATCGCGTTATAGGCCACAGCGCCGACGCCGCCGGGCATATACGTTACCCGCATAGGTTTCTCGATAGCGCCAGTCTCCAGCAAACTCACCTGAATCAGCTTACAGGTGAGGTCGAAACCGCCGCCAGGTTTGGCTGGCGCGATACATTCCGTTCGCGACGGCGCCTCCTGCGCCAGAACAGAGGTACTCATTAATAAAATGCTTGCAGTAAGGGTACGAATTAATTGTTTTTTCATTTTTTATCCTCACGCCGGACGTCCGGATTTTTCAGGTTCGGAAGAAGATTTTTGTGATTATGTGAGCCGACATGTAGCAGTTCGGTTGCGTGATTGTTAAAACAATAACCTTTCAATTCCCTTTCAATGCGGCAGAAACTTTACAGGATGTGATATGCGTCTCTTATTGGCGGAAGATAACCGTGAGCTGGCTCACTGGCTGGAGAAAGCGCTGGTGCAAAACGGCTTTGCCGTGGACTGCGTATTTGACGGCCTGGCGGCTGACCATCTTCTGCACAGTGAAATGTACGCGCTGGCGGTGCTGGATATCAATATGCCGGGAATGGATGGACTGGAGGTGGTGCAACGGCTGCGTAAACGCGGTCAGACCTTGCCCGTTTTGCTGCTCACGGCGCGAAGCGCGGTGGCGGATCGTGTAAAAGGTCTCAACGTCGGCGCCGATGACTATCTGCCGAAACCCTTTGAACTGGAAGAGCTGGATGCTCGTTTACGGGCCTTGCTCCGACGCAGCGCTGGGCAGGTTCATGAAGTTCAGCAACTGGGTGAATTGATCTTTCATGATGAAGGGTATTTTCTGTTACAGGGACAGCCGTTAGCGCTGACGCCGCGTGAGCAGGCGCTCTTAACCGTATTGATGTACCGACGAACGCGGCCGGTTTCGCGTCAGCAGCTTTTTGAACAGGTGTTCAGCCTGAACGATGAGGTAAGCCCTGAAAGCATCGAACTTTATATTCATCGACTGCGTAAAAAACTCCAGGGAAGCGATGTACGAATTACGACGCTGCGCGGCCTGGGTTATGTGCTGGAGCGCGGCGATGAAGTGGGTTAAGCCGCAATCGTTGTACCTGCAACTCTTACTGTTCCTGGGGTTGCCGCTGATTCTGCTATGGGGGCTGTCGGCGTTTAACAGCTATGTCAATGCGCTACAGGCCGCCACTCAGGCTTATGATCGTACGTTGCTCTCCTCGGCGCGAACGGTATCGGAACGGCTGGTGGTGCGCAATAACCATCTGGAAGTTAACGTGCCCTGGGTGGTGCTGGATAGCTTCGAGCTTAATATGAATGATCGACTCTATTACAAAGTCGTCGACCCTTCCGGAAAGGTCATTTCCGGTTATGACGATCTGCCCGTCATGCCGCCCGCTACGCCCCGTACCCGGCTTTATCCGGCGCTGGCGTGGTTCTATCATACCGAGTATCGCGGCGAGGCGATCCGCGTGGCGCGTTTGCTACAGCCGGTCAACGAAGGCGGCATTATCGGCATGGCGGAGATTTATGTCGCAGAGACGCTGCAGTCCCGTCGTTATCTGGCGGGCCAACTGCTGTTCTCTTCCTGGATCTCACAGGGGCTGCTGGTGTTGCTGACCCTGGTGCTGGTTGGCTGGTTATTACGCCGGATCCTGCGCCCTATGCGTCAACTTTCGTCATTAATGGTACGCCGCGAACCGGGTCTGCTAACGCCGCTGCCGGAACTGCTGCCGTGGTCGGAAACACGCTTGTTAATCGTGGCGTTTAATCGCTACATTGACAGGCTCCGCGGCATCCTTTCCCGGCAGGAACGCTTTAGTGCCGATGCTTCTCACCAGTTAAAAACGCCGCTGGCGGTGTTAAAAACGCAGGCGGCGGTGGCGTTAGCCAGCCAGCACCCTCATCACTGGTACGAAAGTCTGCAGGCGATGAGCGTAACGCTGGATAGTACCATTCAGCTCACGGAAAGATTGTTGCAACTTTCTGCGGTAAAGCATAAAGAGCAGGGCGAGCGGCGCTTTTCACCGGTGAATCTGTACGATATCGTACAGAGCGGCTGCTTTACCCGCCTGGCGCAGGCGCGGAGTAAACATATCGACCTGGGCTACGAAGGCGAACAGGAAGCGATGTGGATCGAGGGGGATGAGGTACTGCTTAGCGAGCTATGCGGAAACTTGCTGGATAATGCGCTGAAATACACGCCTGAGCAAGGCATCGTCACCGCGCGGCTTGAACGGGATGGCGATGCCGTGACGCTGGTTGTCGAAGATAGCGGCCCCGGTATTGATGATGAACACATCCATCTGGCGCTACAGCCGTTCCACCGGCTCGATAACGTAGGAAATGTGGCCGGGGCGGGCATTGGTCTGGCTTTGGTCAATGATATCGCACGCCTGCACCGTACTCATCCCCATTTTTCCCGTAGCGAAGCGTTGGGAGGGTTATACGTTCGGATACGCTTTTTAAGCCTTGTCCCGCAGTAATGCGCACAAATGTGTCAGCGGTAAAGCACGTTTACAAAAAGTCGCATCTTGAGGTGTGACGTTTTAATCAAATGATCATACATTCCCCCTACAAACCGTAGCGTTAATTAAAACTATAGTGGGTGCAGGGGCATGAATAATCATACTAAACGACGGGGAATAGCATTAACCGTCTTTCTTGTCGGGGTTAACATCCTGGCCTGGATTTGGGCGTTCTGTGTTTTTCATCACCATGCAGTCATGCTAAGCGCAGCCATACTGGCGTATAGCTTTGGGCTGCGTCATGCGGTTGATGCCGATCATATCGCAGCCATCGATACCGTCACCCGTAAACTGATGCAGCAGGGTAAAACGCCTTTAGGCGTGGGGGCGTTTTTTTCATTGGGTCATTCGACCATTGTCGTTCTGGCATGTCTGGCGATTGTTGTGACGTCGATGGCATTTCGCGATCGTATTGATGTTTTGCATCAATATGGTTCGTTGATTGGTACGGCTGTTTCCGCTTTTTTTCTGCTGGCGATGGCCCTGCTTAACCTGTTTATTTTGTTCAACGTCTGGCGGCAATTTCGCTCGGTTACCCGCGGCGAGTCAGTGAGGGCGCCTGACGAGGCGATACCTGGCGGGCTGATGACGCGTATATTTCAGCGTACGTTTCGTTTGGTCACTTCCAGTTGGCATATGTATTTTGTCGGTTTTCTGTTTGGTCTGGGATTTGATACCGCAACCGAGGTTGGGTTGCTGGGCATTTCCGCTTCAGCAGCCAACCAGGGGCTATCTCTCTGGTCGATGATGATTTTTCCTGTGCTGTTTACCGCCGGGATGGCGCTGGTGGATTCCCTGGATAACTTTGTCATGGTCGGCGCTTACGGTTGGGCTTTCTCGCATCCATTACGTAAGCTTTATTATAATATGACCATTACAGCCGCATCCGTCATTGTCGCGCTGGCGATTGGCGGGCTTGAGGCGCTGGGGTTGATTGATGATGCGTTACAGTTAAGCGGAACATTTTGGCAGACCGTAAGCACGCTTAACGATCATATGGGGAACGTGGGCTTCTGGGTAGTGGGGGCTTTTGTGCTATTCTGGCTGCTCTCGTTGTTGAATTATCGCTGGCGCGGCTATGATAAAATCACCCTCAATACCTGATTGATTTCTGTAAAAATAGCATTTCGGCAGTGGTGTCATATCATTGCCGAAGCATTTTATCTCCTGAGAGTATATTCTTCCCGGTAAGTGCGTTATTTTTCATGCTTGCCTTTCGTTATCAATTTAAGCAATCCGATATAACATACAATACCAAAAATAATAATAACAGTTGTATACCCAAGAATCAGCCAGTCTGCATGTGTCATAATATAATCCAGTTATCAGGTATCCCGTGTTAAGGCGATCTTTAAGCCTGTTGTCAGCAAGAACCACTGTACCCGTTCAGTGCTGTTGGCAATAACGTATTGTTTATGCACAAGAGCGTTGTTACAAATAACGTATACATTGAGCATAGACCCCACCCGCATTTTTGTAATGCCATAAAGCAAGGCTACTCCTTTAATCTACTGACGGTATGCCAGGCCAGAAGAGATAAAAGGGTAGTTGTCATCATCATCTGTTCCTGACGCTAGGTTAATGACACACACATATGAAAATGTATAACCGCTGCACGCTTTTTAGCACGTTATCTGTAACATACCGTGTTAATCAATTCCATAAAACCGAGTATAGTGTAAGTGAATTTCGAGTAATTGTCATTATGATTATATGGTTGTTAACTTATTTTTTAAATTCTGATTAAATTTCGTTTTTTATCAGTTCATCAGGATTTATGAAAAATCTGGACGTAAAAAACATATTTACGTCCAGGCTTTCTTTTTAGCAAATCGATTTTCCGGTAAAATAGGGGGTCGACCACATGCGCTTATATTCCCATTCAGGCTTTAGTATGCCGATGGAAAAAAGCAATTTTTTTTGTCTTTCCTGGCAGTAATGTCTGGCACGGCTAATATTTAGCCACATTAGTATGCTGCCGGGACTGAGTGGCCTGCACTCATTTTTAATTGCACCATTAGATACGTCAAAGTAGACGTTCATCTGGCTTTCAGATTTCAGTACAATATCAAATGCACAGGGTATCCCTTCAATATAAAGAATATGCCCAAACAGAAGGTGATGCAGTTGACTAAAAAAGTTGGCAAGGTTATCAGCGGGATAGCAGGATGAAGTATTGCCGAAACGAGACCGAAATAACTCGATAAAAATATGAGTCAGTTCATCAGAAGAACAATCAGCAACGCTTTTTACACTTCCGCCTTTTTTAAGAAATCGCTGATATTCATTACGGCGTGTTTTTTCAAACTTAGAAGAGAACGCTTCTTTGACCAGACAATTTTGTTTTTTTCTGGTGAGTTTCCATATGGCATTGCGTATTTGTGGCTGGTGTAACGCCGAAAGTCGGTTAGTACGATCGGGTAAGAAGCAGCGTAAATCTGGTGCCATTGGAATAAGTATCTCATCTGACGATAGCGGGAAGGTTCTGCGCGTCAGGATGCCAATATTCTGATCATTACAGATAAAGTAGGCGCCTTTAATCTTATCATCTTCTTTATAGTGGAAGAATTTAAAATGCCAGTTATGGCGCTTCATAAAATAATCAACAATATCTGGGTGCATATTGATACTACCGCCGTATTGCGTAAACACCTCCCGGTATAGGGTAAAGGAAGACGGCTGCCAGCGGGTTAATATACGCTTAACTTCTTGTATTTTCACCAAAACTCCTGACTTGGTTTACTGAAAATTCTATTTTGTATTATTTTTTTGCTTAACCAAATAAAAATGTGACAAATGTTTAGCTTGTATTTAATGGTTAACATGCTAATCGATGGCGTTATGGTGAAGGGAATAAGATTAAGATGTTGATCATAGCATGAGTGAAAGCGACGGTTAAATGCCGCGCTATTCACTCGCAAGCCATTCTGTATTTAACCATCCAGTAGCGATACAGATTTCAAAAGATCCGCTGAACGGTAGCAGGATCTGCACATCCGCGTATGAAATAGTTCTACCGGGAGAGGCTGTTGACCTCTTGTATTATTGTATCCAGAATATGATAGCGTTTCCGATACTCTGCGCGTTTTTTGCTGGGGATACTTTCAGGCGCTTTACGCATCACCTGTGATGGCAGATGATATAAGGCACCTTTCTTAACGCCGTTTAGCGACTCCCAGAATTCACTATAGCTGGCCACAAAAGTTTTTTTCTTCTGGAATAAGTACCGGAGTTGACGATAAACATGGTTGTTTTCACTGACCGCATAAATCTCGTCGACATTACAGGCCTGCATCAATGTCGCAAATGCTTCATACAGCATCCGTTTAGGAAAGAGACCGTAACAATCTTTGGTGGCGTTACGTATGACTTGTGGGCCGATATGTTTACTGGGCCCTTGTAACCCGGCAACCAGCGCTATTTGCTTCCCTTCATGGCGGATAAAGGAAAATGATAAACGTGCCAACGGCGTATCATTGAAGCACAGCGTTAATGTCAGTTCACCTTCTCTGTCATAGCCACAGGGACCGCAGTAGATATCTACCAGAGCACCGTTTTTTCCTTCCAGGTGAGCGAGTAAGATTTGTTCCTCGGACAGGAGGATCTTTTTAATTTTACTTTCCGGAAAGGACTGAACGAACTGGTAGTGTTCCAGAATAGCCCTTGCCCGGCAACGTATGCTAAGTCCGGTATACAAATAGGGCCGCTGGATTTTTGCCGGCAACAGTGGACGATGAATGATCAGCGTTCTGGGCTGAGACAGATGGCATAATTCATTGAAGTATTTAATTGTCGTTACGGGGTTAATAAGGCAACGTAATACAAATTTATAGCGAAACTTACGCTCTCCCCAGCGTTTATGGCGATAAGGCGTCTGCGCCATGACTTCTTTTAACATTAATAATGGATTATATCTTTCCATATCACTTTGCTGCATCGTCATACTACGTCCCTACTACTCGATAGACTTATAACCGAGACGATAGCCTGATTGAGTTAAACGTAAAGGCAACGAAGAAGGCCTGTACAGACGACGTTGTTAAACAGTTTATCAATGGCGGCAATAAAACGCCTGAACACGCTTTTTAATAGGTTTTCTGCTAATGAGTGGGATGAGTCCTGAACGTAGTATTAAAACGAATGCCGTGTTTATTATTTTAAATAATGTTATATACTCTAAATAATTTGAGTTGCAGGAAGGCGACAAGCGAGCGAATCCCCAGGAGCTTACTAAAGTAAGTGACTGGGGTGAGGGAACGCAGCCGCAGCACATGCAACTTGAAGTATGACGAGTATAAGCCAATATATTTATTTGGCTGCTATTGTGTAAGCCAGACAGCAACGCGTCGTGATACGTTATTATGTAACCAGACGTAAAGGGGGTATTCACCTTATTTCTAAATGCAAATCTATATAATAAATTTTATCATGTACTGTGTTGCTCTCTCTGGGAGAAAATATATGCAGCGTTCACTCGATAGTCTGGCTGGTATGGCTACATCTGCTTTTGGCGCGGGGACTTCTGCTGCTATGCGGCAAGCTACCTCGCCCAAAACCATTCTGGAATATATCATTAACTTTTTTACCTGTGGTGGGATACGTCGGAGAAATGAAACACAATATCAGGAATTGATAGAGACTATGGCTGAGACATTGAAAAGTACAATGCCTGACAGAGGTGCTCCGTTGCCAGAAAACATCATCCTGGATGATATGGATGGGTGTCGTGTCGAATTTAATCTTCCTGGTGAGAATAACGAAGCTGGACAAGTTATTGTACGAGTCAGTAAAGGCGACCATTCTGAGACAAGAGAAATTCCGCTTGTCTCTTTTGAAAAAATATGTCGAGCTTTACTATTCAGATGCGAATTTTCTCTCCCTCAGGATTCTGTAATATTAACTGCCCAGGGAGGCATGAATCTTAAAGGCGCTGTCCTTACCGGAGCAAATCTGACGGCAGAAAATTTATGTGACGCAGACTTAAGCGGCGCAAATTTAGAGGGGGCAGTGCTGTTTATGGCGGATTGTGAAGGTGCAAATTTTAAGGGCGCAAATCTATCGGGAACATCACTAGGCGACAGTAATTTCAAGAACGCCTGTCTGGAAGATAGCATTATGTGTGGCGCTACCCTCGATCACGCTAATCTTACTGGCGCCAATTTACAACACGCGAGTCTGTTAGGCTGTAGCATGATAGAATGTAATTGCTCCGGTGCAAATATGGATCACACTAATCTTTCAGGCGCAACCCTTATACGTGCTGATATGAGCGGTGCGACATTACAGGGTGCTACTATAATGGCTGCAATTATGGAAGACGCTGTCTTAACCCGGGCAAATCTGCGAAAGGCGAGTTTCATTTCTACGAACCTGGACGGGGCTGATTTGGCTGAGGCTAATTTAAACAATACCTGTTTTAAAGATTGTACACTAACCCATTTGCGTACCGAAGACGCCACAATGTCTACAAGTACACAAACACTCTTTAACGAATTTTATAGTGAAAATATTTAGCCCTTTTTGACGTAAATCTGAAATAAAAGCAATGTAAGAATAACAATCTGCTACTGAATAGTAGCTGAGAGTAAATTATTTACAGTATCTTTTATTATTACAGGAGTATGCGACGGTAAAAATATCTGAATAACCATTCCTATTTTCTCAGGTAGAACTTCCAACTAAAGCGAATTGTTTGTAAAGGAAAACGTTATGCCTGGATGTATAAGTGCCTGTTCGTGCGTTGTCAGCTCGACGCCTCCCGATCCTAAGACCCCCCCTGCGCCTAAGTGGATAGAGTTAAAAGGTTATTGTGTTACATGTACTAGTCAGGAGGATATTCGTCCACCTAAAGGGGGTGAATCAAAGCAAAAAATGTCAGCCCTTGAATTAGTGATGGCACGACGTCTTTTAAAAGACCTGGGGGTAACACAACATCCCTGGCAAGACCCGACAGTAAAATCCACTAACTGTGGGTTGCCATTTTTCCCGGTAGATCCTGGGGAACGAGAAACCGATGTTTGATGGTTTTCTGTCTGCAAAGCGCCTGATAAATATTATCAGGCGCTTTGTATTTTGGAGCCAACATCACTTTCATTGTCATATATCGAATGACTACAATCGTATCCGATCCCGCCATTACCCTGACGGAAAGCCTCTGGCAAACTGTAAGAACGGTTCGCCGTCGACAGGGAAGCGTCGGTGGACTTTGAACCGCGCTATACCATTTTTCCTGGTTGTTTCTTGTCATTAACGCTTTGAAAAATAGTTTTATTTCTCTATTCCTGTTTTGTAAAACCTCCGTTCAGTAGGCGCATTCTGCCACCCCTCCCGGATTTACTGGCAAAGTGGAGCCCGGACAGAGAGTCATATTGCAAAATCCCGTTTCCGTTTTCTTATTACCAGATTTTTGCGGTCGAAAGATTGTCTTTTTCTTAATTGAATGATAATTATTATCATTAGTATATGATAATAATTACTATATAGCCGTAACCTGGCAAGGATGTGAGCTTGAGGGCAACAGCGCTACTTTAGACATTATTTAGGGAATGGGTATGAAAGTTAATAAGTTCCTCTGGTTAATAACCGTGGTTTCTACAGGGGTTAATAGTCCATTATCAGCAGCAGAATCTACAGACGACAACGGCGAAACGATGGTGGTTGAATCCACTGCCGAGCAAGTATTAAAGCAACAGCCGGGCGTTTCGATTATTACTCGTGACGATATTCAGAAGAATCCTCCCGTTAACGATCTTGCCGATATTATTCGTAAGATGCCTGGGGTTAATCTTACCGGCAATAGCGCCTCGGGGACGCGCGGAAATAACCGACAAATTGATATTCGTGGTATGGGGCCGGAAAATACCTTAGTGCTGATTGACGGCGTGCCGGTGACGTCGCGAAATTCGGTTCGCTATAGCTGGCGCGGAGAACGCGACACACGTGGCGATACGAACTGGGTGCCGCCGGAGATGGTAGAACGTATTGAAGTGATCCGTGGGCCCGCCGCCGCGCGCTATGGCTCCGGTGCCGCAGGCGGGGTGGTGAATATCATCACCAAACGCCCCACTAATGACTGGCACGGCTCGCTGTCGCTCTATACCAACCAGCCGGAAAGCAGCAAAGAAGGTGACACCCGGCGGGGTAACTTTAGCCTTAGCGGCCCGTTGGCTGGAGATACGTTGACGATGCGCCTGTACGGTAATCTCAACAGAACCGATGCCGATAGCTGGGATATTAACTCCTCCGCCGGTACCAAAAATGCCGCCGGACGGGAGGGGGTCACCAATAAAGATATTAATAGCGTCTTCTCATGGAGAATGACCCCGCAGCAAATCCTTGATTTTGAAGCGGGATATAGTCGGCAGGGGAATATTTATGCTGGCGATACGCAAAACAGTACTTCAAACGCGGTTACCAAAAGTCTGGCGCAGTCCGGGCGGGAGACCAATCGCCTGTACCGGCAGAATTACGGTCTAACTCATAACGGCATCTGGGACTGGGGGCAAAGCCGCCTGGGGTTCTACTATGAAAAAACCGATAACACCCGCATGAATGAGGGGCTCTCCGGCGGCGGCGAGGGGCGTATTACCAACGACCAGACGTTCACCACTAACCGCCTGACCTCGTATCGCACCAGCGGCGAGGTGAATGTCCCGGTGATATGGCTATTTGAGCAAACGCTCACCGTCGGCGCGGAGTGGAACCGCGATGAGCTGAACGATCCTTCCTCTACCAGTCTGACGGTTAAGGATAGCAATATCGCCGGGATTCCCGGTTCGGCGGCTAACCGTAGCAGCAAAAATAAATCGGAAATCAGTGCGCTGTACGTTGAAGATAATATCGAACCTATGGCCGGTACCAATATTATTCCGGGTCTGCGTTTTGACTATTTGAGCGAATCCGGGAGTAATTTTAGTCCCAGTCTTAACCTTTCCCAGGAGTTAGGTGAATACGTCAAGGTGAAAGCCGGTATTGCCCGGGCCTTTAAGGCACCGAACTTGTATCAAACCAGTGAGGGGTATTTACTCTATTCGAAAGGCAACGGTTGTCCAAAAGATATTACGTCGGGCGGCTGTTACCTGGTTGGTAATAAGAACCTCGATCCTGAAATTAGTATCAATAAAGAGATTGGGCTGGAATTTACCGTAGACGATTACCACGCAAGCGTAATGTATTTCCGTAACGATTATCAGAATAAGATTGTCGCAGGTGATCAGATTATTGGCAGAAGCGCATCTGGTGCTTATGTATTGCAGTGGCAGAACGGCGGTAAAGCGCTGATTGAAGGTATTGAAGCCAGCATGGCTGTTCCGCTGATGCCGGACCGTCTGAACTGGAATACCAATGCGACTTATATGATCACTTCTGAGCAAAAAGATACCGGTAATCCCTTATCGATAATCCCGAAATATACGGTGAATACCTTCCTCGACTGGACTATCACCAGCGCGCTCTCCGCTAACGTCAACTGGACGTTATACGGCAAGCAAAAACCGCGAACACATGCGGAGTCGCGTAGTGAAGAGACCAAAGGATTGTCCGGGAAAGCGCTGGGGGCTTACTCACTGGTCGGCGCTAACGTTAACTACGATATCAATAAGAACCTGCGTCTTAATGTCGGTATCAGCAATATCTTCGATAAACAGATCTATCGCTCCGCCGAAGGGGCAAATACCTATAACGAACCGGGTCGGGCTTATTATGCCGGTGTGACGGCCTCGTTTTGATGGGTTATGCCCGCCGCTGGCGGGCATATTCTGGCGACGGGTTAATGGCAGCGTGGTTCTTGGCTTGCCGGTTCGCGACTGATATCCAGCAATGCACTACGAAAAGAGGCGTTAAACATGGGCCCGTGGCCCATGCCCGGGTAATGCTGCAGGGCCGCGTTAACGCCGTTGTTCTCAAGCGTTCTCACGGTCTCCTGAACTTTTTGCAGGAGCTCGGCCATCTGGCGTTGCCTGTTATCCCCATTCGACGCTGAACCTTCCATTATGATGAGTTTTTTATGGCAGGACGGCGACGGCTTCACTGCCGTAAGGCGATTCAACAGGGCAAAGTTATCCCTGCTGAGTGACGGGCTGGCGCTGTAATAGATATGAAAGAAGGATGACGACAGCCAGGAGTCCAAAACGAACAGGCCGCCATAAGAATGTCCCCATACCCCGCGCCGTTCGGGGTTGATGGTTATTCCTTGTTCCACCTGCGGCGCGATATGCCTCTCCAGTAGCTGGCGGAACGCTGGCCCGCCGCCGGTTTTACGATGAAAACGCGGGTTATTTTCACTGCCATCGCGATCGATTCCCGGCGCCGGCGTATAGTCATAAGCTCTGCCGTTAAGATCAAACGGCAGGTTAGTCTGATAGCCAATCGCCACAATCACCGGCGGCGAGTGGTCTGCCAGTTGTTTGAGCAGCGCCTCCGGCAGTCTGTCCATCACTGCGTTGCCGTCCAGCATATATAAGACAGGATAACCCGACGGCGGGGCGGCTTTATTGGGGATAGCGGTCCATACCCGGTAATGTCTTGCGCCATCGGCAGATTGAAAGTCATTGACCCTAAAATGGTAATATCCCGAACCTTTATCAGCGATATTCGGCCCTAATGGCTGCATATCCGGCTGCGCATAACTCAGCGCGCTAAAACAAAAACTCACTAAAAATAGCGCCATGCGATAGCGCTTGTTGTGGTACTGGCGACCATACATCGGATATGATTCCTTTTTGGTAGGTGAAGTTTTATCGGGGCAGTAGACGTAATCCGTCAATCAGCGCGCCGCGCCACCAGGCATAATCGTGACCGCCGGTGTACACGTTGCAATGGCTTTCAACGCCGGCGGCGCGCAATTTTTCATGCAACTGTTTGACCTGCGGGACCGTCGAACCTTCCAGCGATCCCACGCACAGATGCGTACGTACGGCTGGCGAGGGCGCGGATAACACATGTTCGCTGACCCATGAGCGCTCTTCTGCGCTGAAATGGGGCGGGCGATTGCGGTTGTCCGGCGTCCACCACATTGAGGGGGAGTGGCTCAGCACCAGGCCGAAGCTCTCTGGCGCGTGGCGGGCCGCCATCAGCGCGGTCACGCCGCCGAGGCTTTGCCCAGCCAGCACCGTTTGTGTACGGTCCGCCCACCGCCGTTCCGGGTAGTTGGCGCGAAGAGTTGGCAGCAGGCGTTCGGCAATGTCGAGCACCAGCTCGCGGCGACCGCCGAGGATTGCGACGCGTTCACGCGCGTTGATGTTATCAATGCCGAGTACGGCCACCGGCGCGATGCGTCCGCTGCGGATGGCGGCGTCAATGGCGGCGCTTACCCCAAGATGGTCGAACCAGATCTCGCCATCCGTGAGTACCAGCAAGCCCAGCGGTTGTACGACAGGAACGTCAGGAAGATACAGCCGCACACGGCGACATTGTCCGGCGAGCCGATGCTCTGAGGTGAAAAGCTGCCCGGCGTAAGCGCGACAGCCTGACCACTCCTCCTGTGCCGGGGCATGATCCAGCGCCAGAACGGATTCCTGCGCATTGCCCCGAACATTTATTCCCGGCGTGCTGTTCAGCGGGTCCGCCTTCCCGACAAGGGAGGCGAAACGGCTTCCAAGCTGCAACACCGTCTCGTCCGGGGTTTCCGGTGGTATTTCGACCATCGTATAGGAACCGCAGTAGGACGCCGGTAAGCGAAGCGTCAGATGCCAGATATCCGTTGTGGGCAGTTGCGTCATCATACCTTTCGCCACGTTATCTTTATCGGTGACACGGTTCAGGCGAACATAAACCCCCCGCAGAGGAGAGGCGGCACGCCACAGGAAGGTGACTTCCCGTTCATCGTCTGCGCCGTTAATGGCTGTCACCAGCGGCAGTGCGAGCGAGTTTGCTTCTCGCCAGAAGTGAGAAGCGTCAACCTGGCTTCCGGCGGCGAGTTGGCGGCGAAGGCGCGTAGCGGTCTGTATAGCGACAGGAGCGACGGGCGGGCTCAGTCTCATTCTTTGTATTCCATCTCATTTATATTTCGGTCAGTACTAATAGCTAAAGCGGCTGTTACAGGAACAGCCGCTTGCGGGCTTTCTTTTGCGTAAATCGTGGCGATAAAAACTATCCTATGACCTCTCCTTGCGTATCGCGTGTCTGGCCGATGCTGTCCCGCCACAGACGAGCATACAGGCCATGAGTCGCTATCAACTGCTCATGGCTGCCATATTCAGCGATACATCCTTTATCGATTACGACAATAACATCGCAACGGCGAGCGGTGGTCAGCCGGTGCGCGACGATAAGCGCGATGCGTTTCTCGGTATGCGTCACCCTGGTAAGCGAGGTCATTAAGCGCTCCTCGGCGCTACGGTCGATACGCGCTGTCGCCTCGTCGAGCAGCAGAATATGCGCCTGCGCCAGGTGGGCGCGGGCGAGGGCAATCAACTGACGCTGGCCCGCGGACAGATCTGTGCCGCCGTTATTGACCGGAGTACGGAACCCCAGCGGCAGATGTTGCACAGTTTCAAAGAGTCCCGCCCGTCGCGCCGCGCTCTCCACCTCCGTGTCGCTGCTGTTTGGCCGCGGATAGCGGATATTTTCGGCAATATCGCCGCTAAATAATGCGACATCCTGAGTGACCAGCCCCGTCTGGCGACGATAATCACTAAGCGACGCTGCATCAATTAGGCGCTCACCGACACGGATTTGCCCGCTACCGGGAGAGTAGAGTCCGGCCAGCAGCTTGATCAACGTCGATTTGCCAGCGCCGCTACGTCCGACCACCGCGACTACAGTTCCTGGCGGAATGGTGAGCGAGAGCTTATCAAGCACAGGTTGCGTTTTTTCGGGATAGCGGAATGTCAATGCCTCCAGACGTAGCGCGCCGCCAGTGCCAGGCGTTATGGAGGACGGTTCAATATTCTCCGTGTCCTCAGTCGCCAATAGCGCATTGATATGTTTGCCGCTGGCGGTCGCCTGCTGCCAGGAATCAACAATGCCTGACAACTGCTGTACCGGGCCATAAAATTGTCCCAGTAGCAGGAAGAACGCCGCCAGTATCCCGGGCGTCATTTCGCCTCCGGCGACCCGGGTCGCCCCGATTAAAAGCACGGCGGCATAGGCGGCCTCGGTGCAGAAGGTCAGGAACGGAAAATAAACGGCAAGGTATTTTTGCGCCCGCACGCGGGTGGCGCGGAAGTTATCTGATAACGCCCGTAGCCTGGCGGCTTCCTGCTTCTGTTGGCCGTGTGACTGTACTACCCGCATACCGGAGACCTTTTCCTGAAGCGTACTGTTCACCTTACCAATTTCCAGCCGTGCCTGAGCGTAGGCAGGCGAGCTCAAACGGCGGTAAATCCACGTCGCCAGCATCACTACAGGCACGGCGCTTAATGCCGTTAACGCAAGAATGGGGTCAAGCCAGAACATTGCCGCGGCGATAGCGACCATTGTCACGATGCTGGTGGCCGCGCTGGCAAGACCGTTTTGCAGAAATCGGGCGAGTGAATCAACATCGACGGTCATGCGAGTAAGACGCGAGTCGATGTGCTTCTCGTGCCAGGGAAGACTCAGGCGTAGCAGGTGGCTAAAGCTGCGTAAGCGTACCGTATGCTGTACCGACTCTGCCGCGCGGGCGGCGAAGATCGTTTGCAGCGCATAGCAGCACCAACCAATCGCCACCAGACACAGCGCGAGCAGAGCGCATATGCCAATAGTCGACATATCCCCTGCGGCAACGCCTGAGTCAATACCGCGCTGCAAAAGCACCAGCACGCCAACGCCTGCGGCGGAATCAAGCGCGATAAGCAGGGCGGCGATGACGAACATCCAGGCTACTGGCGTCAGCAGCGATGAGACTTGACGCCCGTGGCCTGCCAGCGCCATCTGTACGGCGCGTTCTGGAACGCGCGTCATCCGGTCGACAAAACCTTTTCCGGCGGGTGTCTGGCGCTCATGCGCGTCGTCGGATTTTACCGCCTGCGTTGTTGGCCATAGCGTACGTTGTTCTGCCGGGGCAAGGGCGAGAAAATCCCCCTCGCCGCTCATCAGCGAGCGAAACGTCGGACACCTTGCATCCAGCTCCGCCTGGGTACCGATATCCACGACGCGGCCTTTATCCAGCACGACGATCCGATCGGCTAACTGCAGTGTTGAACGGCGGCGTGCAATCACCAGCAGCATATGCTCATTATCGGCATAACGACCAAGAGCCGTGTTAATTTCCGCTTCAGTACCGGCATCGACCGCCGAGGTGGTGTCATCGAGAATCAGCAGTTCCGGCGCGGTAATCAGTGCCCGGGCTAGCGCAATACGCTGGCGTTGGCCGCCGGAGAGGTTGCTTCCGCGTTCGGTCAGTCGGGTGTTGAACCCCTGCGGTAGCGCATTGATGAACCCGCTGGCGCCTGCGGCATCGGCGGCGCGTCGAATGTCGTCCTGAGTCGCTTGCGGGTGCCCATAGGCGATGTTTTCCGCCACCGTACCGGCAAACAGAAACGCGTCTTCAAAAACTACGCCAACGCGACGACGAAGCGCCGTCAGTTTCAGGTCGCGAATATTCTGTTGACCCGTAGTGGTGTTGAGCCATACTCCGCCGGAGGTGGGATCGTAAAAGCGCGCCAGCAACATCAGCAATGTTGATTTCCCGGAGCCGGATGCGCCAACCACCGCCACGGTTTCACCGGCGTGAATGGAAAACGAGATCTCATTGAGGATACGGTTACCGTTGTCGTAGTGGAAACTCATCTTCTCCACGTCCAGCCCGATAATCTGACCCTCAACCGACTCAGTACCGTCTTCCATGCGAGAACGCGTGTCGATAAGCGCGAAGACGCGCTCTACCGACGCCTGTGTGCGCTGTGCGATAACCAAAAACGATGCCAGTACGCGGGTAGGGCCGGTCAGCATAGCGAGAAAACTCGCGAACGCAACGAAGGTTCCCAGATCGATGCGCCCATTCATTACCGACCAGCCGCCATAGCACAGCAGGACGATTTGCCCTATCACTGGTAGTGCCAGCATGGTTGCGCCCGGCATCGCCTGCGAGATAGCGGCGCCGATGCGTACCCGCACCATCTGCCGCGACTGACCATCGAGCCAACGCGTTTCGCGTAACTCCGCCACGCAGGACTTCACCACTGAGATCTGTTCCAATACTTCGCGCATATGTTCCGTCATGTGCGCCAGCCGGTCTGAGGCAAGCCCCGTTTGCGCGAAAACACGGCGACGGGCGCGCAGGGCGGTAATGGCAAGGGCGGCCAGTACGCAAATCACGATAAGCGTCATGGATGGCGACATCCATAGCATCACCGCGATACCGGCCACATAGTAAGTGAGTACCGCCATCGGCACCGGGCACATTTGTAGCAAGGTGTGTACCTGTTGAAGATCGCTGTTGGTACGCGAAATGACCTGCCCGGTACGTAAGGCGTCCTGGCCTGCGCCGTCCAGTTTTTGAATACTGTCGAACGCACGGCTACGTAACGTATGCTGAACCCACAACGAGAGTTCCCCGGCATAGCCGCGGCGCACGTAATTCCCGATAAAATCAAAAAGGGCAATTAACAGCAGGCCGCAGGCAAGTAACGGCAGGTGGGTCGTATCGCCTGCTATCGCGTCATTGACGGCCTGACGCGTTATTAGCGGCGTCAGCGCAGCCAGTAAAATGGTCGATACTGATGCTACGATGACAATGATGCTCAGTGTTTTACGTTCCCAACACACGCGGGCAAGGCGAACTATCCAGGCACGAGCGGGCATGGGGGAATGAGTCGCGGGCATTAAGCCTCCTTATCGGTGAAAGATGAGATATGGCGACACACGCTGGGTTCAGCCGCCATATTGTCATTGCGCTGCCGCGGTTAGCCGTGTTGCAGCATGGCGATCAGTTTTTTTGCCACCTCGGTCGGGCAAGGCTGGGCCGCCATTTCCGCCGCGACCTCCTGCGACGCCTCGCGAAGCGCGCGATTACCGAGGAAGGTATTAATCATGCTGCTCGTAAGCCCGCTCTTACCGGGAATAATGCCGCATCCGCGCTCGACCACGGCGCGGGCATTGACGGGTCTGTCGGCACCCTGGCCAAAGACTATCTGCGGAATGCCGGCATGCAGCGCCGTCAGGGTGTTGCCTGCGCCGCCATGGTGGATAAAACCGTCGGCGCCGTTAAGGAAAACGCCCATCGGAAGCCAGTCGACCAGACGGACATTCGGCGGCAGTGAACGTAAATCCGAGCGGGCGTTTGCCGGAAGATGCAGGATGATTTCGGCATCTACTTCGCCGGCAGAATCCATTACCCAGGAAATCAGATCCAGGCCATCCACCATCGGTTTGACAGTGCCGAGGCTGACCAGAAGACGCTTGCGATCAGGTGTACGTTCCCACCATTCTTCCCAGACGGCGCCGCCGTTATACGGGACGTATTGCATGGAGATAACCGGCTCTCCGTCATTTTGCAGTATGCTCATGCTGGGCGGTGTGACGTCTATCCACGCCAGATCTCTTGGTGGCGCGCTGACCCCATGGCGGCGGTAGGCGTTAGAAAGTGATTTCGTCACGCCTTTGATGTGCCAGGGCGTATGACCGAAGCCGACGGTTTGCATCACTACCGGAATGTCATACTTAGCGGCAATCAGTGGTCCAACGACCCCAAGGGGAGGGTAGACGATGAGATCTGGTCGCCACTGCCCGGCGAACGCGACCAGCGGGTCAGTCATCTCTTCGCTGAAGAATGAGAAGTTCCCCATTTTTGTTCCAATGTTATTTTCTTTTCGTAATGCCTCCTGACGGCGATAACCCGCTTCCGAATCGAAACCAGGCGCAGCGTCAAATACCACCAACCCAGCTTCGGCTGCTTTCTGTGCAAATTTTCCACCGCTTGCAATCAGCACTTCATGGCCATTAACACGAAACGCTTGCGCCAGAGACAGCACAGGGTATAGCAGTCCATACAGTGGTGGACCGACAAACAGAATACGCATGAGAAATCCTCTCTCTCCACGTCATAAATCGAACAAGTCGTTAATGAGAATGATAATAATTACCAATATCATTTGTAAAATGCAATAACTAATACGACACTTGATCATGTGATGATTTTTTGCGTAAAAATCGGGAAAGATGAGAGCGTTAAGCGGTGAAGTTTGGTTTCAGGCTTATTTACGCGCGTATGGTCGCACAGGCAAAGCGCCAGGATTGGGGAACTGGATTCGCATACCAGACGCCCGTGGATTATTAATGATAACTTCGCAAATAACCTTTCAGACAATGAGGTAAACGTACCGACAGCAAGGTAACGGGAAACGTAGGGAGTAGTATTGATAACACGTTGCGGGGCAATTTAATGGTGTCCGGCGGCAGATCGTGTTCTGTGCAGACTTTCCGGCGTTAAATCCCGTATCACCTGCGAGCCTGGACTATCTCTGTGGTATCAACTCTGTAGGAATTTTGTCCCCTTCGTCTTCATTAGCCAATGAAACCGGCTTTAACGTCACCGTTCGAATGTTGCGAACGAACAGCTCCTTATGCGGAATATCGTCACCGCTCTGCGATTTTTATAGCGCATCAGCCACACGATTTATTGGTTCTTGAAAACCAAGGTTTTTGATAAAGCAATCCTCCATGAGAAAAGCGACTAAAATTCTTCCTTATCTGATGTAAAGGAGAAAATCATGGCTACTATTGGGTATATTCGGGTGTCAACAATTGACCAAAATATCGATTTACAGCGTAATGCGCTTACTTGTGCAAATTGTGACCGCATTTTTGAGGACCGTATCAGTGGCAAGATTGCAAACCGCCCCGGCCTGAAACGGGCGTTAAAGTATGTAAATAAAGGCGATACTCTTGTCGTCTGGAAATTAGACAGACTGGGCCGCAGCGTGAAAAACCTGGTGGCGTTAATATCAGAATTACATGAACGTGGAGCTCACTTCCATTCTTTAACCGATAGTATTGATACCAGTAGCGCGATGGGGCGATTCTTTTTTCATGTAATGTCAGCACTGGCCGAGATGGAGCGAGAATTAATTGTCGAGCGAACCCTTGCCGGACTGGCTGCCGCCAGAGCGCAAGGACGACTGGGAGGGCGCCCTCGGGCGATCAACAAACATGAACAGGAACAGATTAGTCGGCTATTAGAGAAAGGCCATCCTCGGCAGCAACTAGCTATTATTTTTGGTATTGGCGTATCTACCTTATACAGATATTTTCCGGCAAGCCGCATAAAAAAACGAATGAATTAAAATAAAAATTACAACAGGATGGATATAACATTTTTGTAATACAGGCGTGTGGCATAAATAAACCGAAAGGGTATACAAAAAAGACAGCATCTAATTAAAAAGAGAAAAAATTCAACGTATTAACATATATAGTGTAACGCGCTCACGATAAGGCCTATGTTACATCCAGCTATAGACGACATCGCTCAAAACACTACCAGACACAGTATTCACCTGGAAAGGCTTTTTAATCAAAATGTTAGATGTAAGCAATTACGGACAGAAAAAATAGTAAAGTTTATGCCTCAAGTGTCGATAACCTGGATGACACAGGTAAGCCTGGCATAACATTGGTTATCAAAAACCTTCCAAAAGGAAAATTTTATGGCACAAGTAATCAACACTAACAGTCTGTCGCTGCTGACCCAGAATAACCTGAACAAATCCCAGTCCGCACTGGGCACCGCTATCGAGCGTCTGTCTTCCGGTCTGCGTATCAACAGCGCGAAAGACGATGCGGCAGGTCAGGCGATTGCTAACCGTTTTACCGCGAACATCAAAGGTCTGACTCAGGCTTCCCGTAACGCTAACGACGGTATTTCTATTGCGCAGACCACTGAAGGCGCGCTGAACGAAATCAACAACAACCTGCAGCGTGTGCGTGAACTGGCGGTTCAGTCTGCTAACAGCACTAACTCACAGTCTGACCTCGACTCTATCCAGGCTGAAATCACCCAGCGTCTGAACGAAATCGACCGTGTATCCGGTCAGACTCAGTTCAACGGCGTGAAAGTCCTGGCGCAGGACAACACCCTGACCATCCAGGTTGGTGCCAACGACGGTGAAACTATCGATATCGATCTGAAGCAGATCAACTCTCAGACCCTGGGTCTGGACTCACTGAACGTGCAGAAAGCGTATGATGTGAAAGATACAGCAGTAACAACGAAAGCTTATGCCAATAATGGTACTACACTGGATGTATCGGGTCTTGATGATACAGCTATCAAAGCGGCTATAGGTGGTACGACTGGTACGGCTGCTGTAACCGGTAGTGCGGTTAAATTTGACGCAGATAATAACAAGTACTTTGTTACTATTGGTGGCTTTACTGGTGCTGATGCCGCCAAAAATGGCGATTATGAAGTTAACGTTGCTACTGACGGTACAGTAACCCTTGCGGCTGGCGCAACTAAAACCACAATGCCTGCTGGTGCGACAACTAAAACAGAAGTACAGGAGTTAAAAGATACACCGGCAGTTGTTTCAGCAGATGCTAAAAATGCCTTAATTGCTGGCGGCGTTGACGCTACCGATGCTAATGGCGCTGAGTTGGTCAAAATGTCTTATACCGATAAAAATGGTAAGACAATTGAAGGCGGTTATGCGCTTAAAGCTGGCGATAAGTATTACGCCGCAGATTACGATGAAGCGACAGGAGCAATTAAAGCTAAAACCACAAGTTATACTGCTGCTGACGGCACTACCAAAACAGCAGCTAACCAACTGGGTGGCGTAGACGGTAAAACCGAAGTCGTTACTATCGACGGTAAAACCTACAATGCCAGCAAAGCCGCTGGTCATGATTTCAAAGCACAACCAGAGCTGGCGGAAGCAGCCGCTAAAACCACCGAAAACCCGCTGCAGAAAATTGATGCCGCGCTGGCGCAGGTGGATGCGCTGCGCTCTGATCTGGGTGCGGTACAAAACCGTTTCAACTCCGCTATCACCAACCTGGGCAATACCGTAAACAACCTGTCTGAAGCGCGTAGCCGTATCGAAGATTCCGACTACGCGACCGAAGTTTCCAACATGTCTCGCGCGCAGATTCTGCAGCAGGCCGGTACTTCCGTTCTGGCGCAGGCTAACCAGGTCCCGCAGAACGTGCTGTCTCTGTTACGTTAATTTATTTCGTTTTATTCAGCCCCGTGAATTCGGGGCTTTTTCATTTAGCATAGATGAATATATATTTATGGAATGTATGGCTGTAAATGATATTTCCTACGGGCGAGAGGCTGAAATATGGCCGCGGGATTATTCTATGCTTGCTCGTCGAGTTCAATTTCTACGTTTTAATGATATCCCTGTTCGATTGGTGAGTAATAATGCCCGAATAATCACAGGCTACATTGCGAAGTTTAATCCGAGGGAAAATTTGATTCTGGCTTCGGATAAACCTAAAGGAAATAAGCGCATTGAAGTTAAATTAGAGTCTCTGGCAATTCTTGAAGAATTATCAGGTAATGACGCTTTTAATCTTTCACTGGTGCCGGCTGACGAATTTAATCTTCAGCAATATACTCCATCAAGAAGGGATTATTTTTCGATTTGCAATAAGTGCTATAAACAGGGAGTCGGTATCAAAATCTATATGAAGTATGGACAGGTTTTGACTGGCAAAACGACAGGTGTAAATGCGTGTCAGGTTGGTGTGAGGACATCCAATGGCAATCATATGCAAGTTATGTTTGACTGGGTGAGCAGGATCACGTCTTCGGACTACGCTGAATAACGCCTACGGTAATAAAAAATTGCGTGAGAAAATATTGCTCCTGGAGGAACAGAGACCATTCGACAGCGCATAGATAGTTTCGCCGCTGCTCGTGCCACTACGGCCAGGACGCTTAAAGCAGCTGACAGAAAAGAATTGATCATTAAAGCTTCGCAAAGAAGGTCTGCTGATTTTTTGCAAATCTATGGATACCGTAGCCCAACATCCTGGCGTCTCACGGGCAACTGCTTATCTTTATGCTCGACAGTCTGACTGCGAGCTTTGCCCCAGCCAGGCAGGACTCTCAGTGAGTGTTCTATTTTCTTTGACTCTCGTATTCCAATTCTTTCGGGAGTTATTGGTGAGACTTTTGGCGTTTTGCCCTGTCACCCATTGCGTCATTTGACGTCAATGCCCGTGAGGCTCTCAGCAATCCTCACCAGGCGGCAATAGATGTAAAAAAGCCCGCAGAGCTTGTGCTGTGCGGGCTTTCTGTACTTCACCGGACGTATCCGGATCATTATTTGGTGGAGCTGGCTGAGAGCGACACCAAATACTAACTGTCTGATTCTTTGAGCAATGTAGCGGGAATCAATGTCACATGACTATGGCACATTAAGGCAGTAATTTTCAAGTGGTTACACAAGCTTGTTCATATCAATGTTAAAACCAGCTTGTTTCATTTCTTTGGCTAACTGAAGATGCCATGCGTTTGCCTCGTCCATTTTTATGTAGACGACCCCACTAATATCATTCGGAAGTTCTATTGCTCCATCAACCAAAGCTACTACACGATCTCTTCCTAACTTACCTATCAAAAAACCATGTTCGAAAACAACGTTTTGACGGGCTCTTAACTGTAGGTCGTCTGCATTGTCTTTGGCATTGCCTATATCGTCCGGCGTGTATAGCACAACAGCAAATCCCACATCAGTAAACTGCTCGATTTTCTCTATTATGGTTCTACCAGAGCTTGCTTGTTCATGCAGAATAATAGCTTTGTAATCCAATTGTTCTACAAAACGAGCAGTCTTGATCTTCGCTGCATCATCATGCCCGTGAACAATGAAAACTTTGTCAGACTTTGTATTTGTTGTTGATTTATTTGGTTTTTTTGATGCGATCGGTTTTTTGCTGCCAGCGGGACCAGTGATGAATTCATCAGTTACATCAGGAGCTCGATATATCGCACGTTCTAGGTAAGACGGTCCGCCAAACATAATCACACTTGAATTTCGATCTTCTGCTTCTATCGCAGGTATGAAAGATTCAATGCTGGCTTCAGTAGCCTTAACAGTTAATCTGTTTATTTCTGATGTTTGAATAGTCGTGCCGTTTACTGTAATTGGGTTGCCTAGCTCGTAAGGTTCTATGAAGCGAGCAATCAGCTGCTCTTTGGTGAGATCTGTTTTGTTTTCTTCAGCACCATCTTTGCCAGTTTTTACTGGTTTCTTTTCAATAACAACGTGATACAACATATCATTTTCCTTGTATGGCACGATAATTACTTTTAGTCTACTTGCTGTTTTAAGTACCTTGTTCTGAGCGCTTTTTTGTGGCTTTGAGCTGCTGTGTAAAAAAACGAGCTCTATCTTTTTGTCTGAAGTCAACTTGACCGGCTGCATGCAGTTTACCTGCTAGCTTTTCTAGATGGATTATTTTTGTAGCGTTGTCTTTTGCTTCAGCCAAAGTAGCGAATTCTTTTCCTATTGAATCGTTATGTGCCCAACGTACCTTAAGTTCCCCATCCTGAATGACTATCCCCGTAAGCAGCTTTCCCTCTGATGACGGATAAAATCGCTCTTTTTTGTCTTTAGAGGTGAGTCCATGGGAACGAATACATTTTTTAGCTTGGGCGGCAAATCCTTTTGGGATTTTCGAACCAGAGAACGCCACATCGTCAACATATGCCGTAAATACTAAGCTGTTTGAGGCCGCAAGGTTGCTAAGCTCGTCGAACATGTCTTTATTGGCCCAAAACGCCATAGCCATGCTTATCGGACTGCCTGTGGGCACTTTTCCTGCAAAGGTTGAGAGATTGGTCATGATATAAGCTACATCAGGTGACATCTCAAATTTTTCTACAAATGCCTTGTAGACCTTTGCAGCCCTAGTCGAGGGGAAAAACTTATGAATGTCGAGTTTCAGAAGTTCAGTTGCTAGCTTATGTGATTCTACATTAGTAAGTGTTGAATGCTTCTTCCGACCAGAGTGAAGATATGGAGGTAGTTCGATTCTGCTCAATAAAACGCCGATTTTCCTATGAACCGCTTTGAGCTGAGCAATTGGTTCCTGTATTGTCCTTCCGGCATCATTTACAAATTCTTTGTACGCTGAGTCAAGCATTAGCTTGTCTGCTTGTTTCTTGGATAGCCCTATGATTTCAAGTAATTTTCTTTTATTTTTAAGCTTGAATAGAGGCGATTGATTCAGGGGATAAATCTTTGGGGGACTTTGAAGACTAGGGGTACGTTTTGTGCTTTTCATCGTTGTTGTTCCTATCCATTATAGCCTCCATTACAGGAATCCCTTGATGGATGCAAAGATGGAGGCAACAGCTTCAGAATGAAAAACAGCAGAAATCACTTCGCTGATAACTAAGGTAAACAAGAGATTACCGGCATCTTTGGAGTATTTCTTTAGTCTTTCCTTCACACAAAACGTTTGCTGAACACTAGCCTGGTATTTTTTACGTGTCTTTCGACTTGTATTTGTCTTTCGACGTTTACGTGTCTTACGACTCATAATTACATCTCCTTCTCAGTTCCCGGTCACCACTATGGTTACCGGCCTCGCCTGAACTGACAGGAATAAGAGATGTTCAGCAATTAACCCCAGTATTCGACGTCACTGTGTGACGTCCCCTCGCCACAATCCGGCAATCCCAACTGTTACAGCAAGTACCAGAGCGTTGGTGATGCGTTAGCATCGTAACGTTGGAACATTGAGAACGTGTGGCATGCGTCGTGTGGGGAGAGAATAGAGGCCGAAGCCTCCACGATGGCTGACAAGCAGACCATCAAGCTTTTGCGAGGAGCTCTCTCCTAGGTACTAGCGGGGATATTTTATGATCATATTCATGTGGTTAGCAATAGAGCAGAGGATGAAGTGGTCAACTAAAACTGGCCACGGCTTTAGAGTTTTTCCAGTATCGGTTTTCCGATTCGTTTGGGAGTAATCCACCGTTATAGTCATGCGGCCTTAACGAGCTGTAATACCCGACGATATAGTTTGTAATCGCATGAGCAGCTTCGCTAAAGTTTGTATAACCAGTCACTGGCACCCACTCGTTTTTCAGACTTCTGAAGAAGCGTTCCATCGGGCTGTTGTCCCAACAGTTTCCTCGTCGGCTCATACTCTGCCTGATCCGGCAACGCCACAGTAACTGCCGGAACTGTCTGCTTGTATAGTGGCTACCCTGGTCACTGTGGAACATCACTTCGGCTGGTTTACCGCGAGCTTCCCACGCCATTCCCAGCGCTTTGATGGTCAGCCTGCTGTCCGGCGAGAATGACATTGCCCAGCCCACCGGTTTCCTTGCGAACAGATCGAGAACAACTGCCAGGTAAGCCCAACGCTTGCCTGTCCAGATATATGTCACATCACCGCACCACACCTGGTTAGGTTCTGTCACTGCGAACTGTCGCTCAAGGCGATTCGGGATAACGATGTGTTCATGACCACCACGTTTATACCGGTGGGTAGGCTGCTGACAACTCACCAGCCCCAGTTCTTTCATGAGCCTGCCGGCAAGCCAGCGTCCCATTCTGAAACCTCTCATGGTTGCCATAATCGCGATGCTTCTTGCACCAGCAGAGCCATGGCTGATGTTATGCAGTTCCAGAACCTGATTACGTAACACAGCTCGCCTGCCATCTGGCTTTTCGGGGCTTTTTTCCCAGTATTTATAGTTGCTTCGATGAACCCCGAACACGTGGCAGAGTGTGACCACAGGATACTGCGCTCTGAGTTTCCCGATTAACGAGAACTGTTCAGGGAGTCTGACATCAAGAGCGCGGTAGCCTTTTTTAATATGTCGTTTTCCATTTCAATGCGTTGTAGCTTTTTCTTCAGCTCACGTATTTCAATTTGTTCCGGGGTTATAGGGGAGGCTTTAGGTATTTTGCCCTGTCGTTCATCCCGCAACTGCTTTACCCATCGCGTCATGGTAGAAAGGCCCACATCCATAGCACTGGCCGCAGCTGCAACGGTGTAGTTCTGATCAAGGACCAGTTGAGCGGATTCGCGTTTAAACTCTGCACTGAAATTTCTTTTTTTCATTGAGGCACCTGTAATGTTCTGAGGTGAGCATATCACCTCTGTTCAGGTGGCCAAATTCAGTAAACCACTTCAAAACGCTTCCTGAACCACCAGGTGTGGTTACGCTTATAGAGGTAATGGGGGATGCTGTTTGATGGCATATGGTACACTCCTGAGTCACAGTTGTGCCACACGCCCAAAGAGAAACGGCCTGAAACTCCAAGAGAATCAGGCCGTTATATTTGGTGGAGCTGGCGGGAGTTGAACCCGCGTCCGAAATTCCTACATCCTCGGTACTACATGCTTAGTCAGTCTTTACATTCGCCTGGCACCTGCGGACGGACACGCCACTACCAGACTAGCCTGATTCGTTTTAACGCTTCAACCCCAGGCAGGGCATCCGCGCGATCTCTTTTGGGTTTGACCTCTCTTGATCCCTGTCCTAAGAGCGGAGGCTAGGGAGAGAGGGCTCTAAGCAGGTTATTAAGCTGCTAAAGCGTAGTTTTCGTCGTTTGCGACTATTTTTTTGCGGCTTTTTACGAGGCCAACCGCCCCTCGGCATGCACCTTGGGTTTCGCAAATCCCGTCGAATCCAGAATCAGCCCCAATGTGTAAGGTAAGTATAACAGACTTGTGACACGCGTGACCAGCCCCCGTATCTTCTTATCTTCAACGATTTACCGCTCGCGCAGCGCTTCTTTCGCGCGATTAAACGGTTTGATTAAATAGTCGACAATGGTTTTTTCACCGGTTTTGATATCCACCGTGGCGATCATGCCTGGAACAATCGAAAAACGGCGTCCTGATTTATTTTGTAGATAGTCCTGGTGGGTGCGGATAAACACGCGATAGTAGAAAATTTCCGGTTTCACTTTATCCTGAATGGTGTCCGGTGAAATGGTCTCCACCACGCCGTCAAGCCCGCCGTAAATGGCGTAATCATAAGCGGTAATTTTAACCAATGCGCGTTGGCCGGGATGAATAAAGGCGATATCACGCGGCGAAAGGCGGGTTTCAATCAGCAGACGATCGTCTACCGGCACTATCTCCATCATCTCGCCGTTAGGCGGGATCACGCCGCCAATCGTCGTGACCTGGATATTTTTAACAATGCCGCGTACCGGCGAACGCACGGTGAGGCGGGTGACGGAATCCTCGCGTCCTTTTAAAATGGCGGAGAGCATATCGACTTCAGCGTTCGCTTTCGATAACGCTTCGCGTGCCTGCACATAATATTGTGAGCGCAGATCGGTAATTTTTAAGCCTAAATCGCTTTTTTGTCGTTGCAGGCGTAGCACTTCAACATGACTGGCCGCGCCGCTTTTCTCCAGACGCTGGGTAATGGCCAGCTCTTTATTAACCGACGCCAGCGCATCCCGTAGCTTGGCTTCGGTATCGGACAGCTGCGCGCGGCGGCTTTTATAGAGACGCGTCTCTGCGGCAATCAGATCCGGCCAGCCGTTCAGCTCAGCGGGGAAGGCGAGAGGTAAGTCGTTGACTTCCGCGGTTAACCGTGCGCTGGAGGCGAGTGAAGCGCGATATTTTGCCGCACTTTCACCAACATTGGACGCCAGACGCGTCGGATCAAGCCGGGCGACAATCTGGTTAGCCTGAACTCTGTCGCCTTCCCGCACCGTCAACTGCGCCAGAATGCCGCCATCCAGCGACTGCAGAACCTGTTCGCGTGAACTGGGGATCACTTTCCCGTTGCCGGTGGAAACCTCATCCAGTCGGCCAAACCACGCCCAGATGCCGAGAATGAGAAATAACAGTGAGCAGATCAGAACAATACGACCCGCGCCGGAAAACGCCCGTTCACGCTGAATATCGGGATCGTCCATCGCGGCATCATGCTGATTGATTTTCATTTTTCCACTCCCGACGGTGACTTTGCATCCGATCCGCGTTAAGCGCCTGCGCTTTTGGCGCATCCATCACCAGTTGTCCTTCTTTCAGGACAACGACACGCTCAACCAGCTCCAGTATTGGTACCCGGTGCGTCGCGACGACCAGGGTTCGATTGCCAAGCCACTGATGTAACCGCTGAATAAACTCTCGTTCCGTATGCTCGTCCAGCGAGGCGCTGGGTTCGTCAAGTAGCACAATATTGGGGGAGCGCAGCAGCATTCTCGCCAGCAACAGGGACTGACGCTGCCCGCCGGACAGGCCGTTACCACCCTCCATAATGGGATGATCCAACCCTTTTGCCAGCCGCCTGACGAAGACGGCGCCGCCGCTGACTTCGAGCGCGTCAAAAATCTGTTCATCGTTGGCGTGCGGCGCGCCGAGCGTCAGGTTCTCTCGTAGGGTGCCGAAGAAAAGCCGCGCGTTCTGGCTAAGAAAGCCGATGTTGCGGCGTAAATCCGCCATATCGATGTGCGACAAGCTGAGATTATCAAGCCGGGCATCTCCCTGAATCATCTCCAGGCCGCCCGCCATCGCCTGTAAAAGTGTGGATTTACCCGCGCCGTTACGCCCCAGTATCGCAATCCGCTCGCCTGGCATGATCTCCAGACGCACGAGGCGCAGCGGTATGCGTTGATCGTCGTTATGGTAACGAAACTGAGCGTTTTCAAAGAGGTAATGCCCGTGGAGGATGTCGCGGTGTATCAGGCTATCGTCATGCTGTGTCTCGGTGGGCAGTTGCATAATGTTGTCGAGACCCATCTTCGCCGCTTTCACCTGCTGCCAGCGCGCCAGCACGCCGCACAGGTTAGCCATTGGCGCGATCATCCGCGAGCCGAGCATCGACGCGGCGACCACGGCGCCGGTAGTCATACTGCCTTCAATAACCATCGGCGCGCCGAACATAATCACTGCGGCATACACCAGACTTTGTACCGACATCCCCCAACTGATAAGCCCTTGCGTGAGTTTGCGGGTGCGTAGACCCGACTCGCCGGTAATACGGATATAGCTATTCCACTGCTGAAGAAAGCGGTTCTCCGCCTGCATCAGTTTAATATCTTCCAGCCCCTGAACGCTTTCGACCAAGACTGCATTGCGTAGCGTCGCTTCGTGGGCGGCCTGGTTGGCGAGGACAGCCAGTTTTTTTTGCAGTGCGACGCCCGGCAGGATCATCAGCAGAGCCGCCACGGGCGCTATCCATGCCAGCGGTGGGGCAATAATCGCCAAGACTATCATAAACAGGAAAAAGAAAGGCAGATCGACAATGGTCGCCAGCGTTGAAGAGGTAATCATCTCGCGGATCTGCTCCAGTTCGCGTAACTGCGAGATAAAACTGCCTGTGGAACGGGGAATAGCGCTGTTGCGCAGCCTTAACGCATGACCGAATACCCGATCGGAAATGCGCATATCGGCGCGTTTACCGAGCACGTCCATAATGTGCGTACGCGCTTCACGCAGCAGAAAACCGAACAGCACCGCTACCAGCACGCCGAAGGAGAGAACGTACAGGGTAGGATATGACTGAGCGGGGATCACCCGATCGTAAACCTGCATAGAGAACACAATCCCGGCCAGCGACAGCACGTTAATCAGAAAGGCGGCGACCATTACCGGTAAATAAGGGCGAATATCCTGCAGAACCAGCTCGCGCATCCAGTCAGGTTTAAAGCGGGAGATATAGCGGTCGACGCGGCTATCCTTGAGCGCCGATAGCGGGCGTAGCGCGGCAACATAGAGGATCTCCGGCAATAACTCGCTGAGCGTCAGGAGGTTACGCTGACCCTCTTCTTCAATCACAAAAACGTCTACCGCATCTTCGCCATTAACATGTTCGATGACCAATAACTGCCCGTCCCGGAGCTCGACAACCAACGGCAATCGCCACTGACTAAATGCCGTTTTGTCTATGTCCGGCGCATGAAAGGATAAACCCGCCTGCCGCGCGAGCTGCGTTAAGGCGGTCGTTCTGCTTTTACCCCTAAACCACGGGGCGTTGGCCTGAATTGAACCGGGAGAACAGGCAACGCGATAATGACCGGCGACATGGCTGATGGCCTGCGCCCATTGGCTTAGCGCGCGCTCACTGAGTACCTCTTCTACATCGGGGGCGGCGCGGGTCATGGCTGGATCTCCACGGATTGAATGCTGCGATGATTTAACGCGAACGCCTGACGAAGCGCGCCGGTGTTATACAGACAGTTCAGTTGCAACTGATGCAACTGGCTTTCCGTTTGCAGTTCGGCAAAACGCGCCTGGTAAACTTCCTGCTCCGCATTAAGCACGTCGAGCAGCGGGCGGGAACCGAGGTCAAGGTATTGTTGCTGATACAGTTCGCGCGTGCGTTCGCTAAGCTGCTGTTGCCGACGAAGGATTTGTAACGCGCTGGCAAGACTCATTGCCTGGCTGCGCGCCTCCATCAGTTTCTGGCGGACATCAAGCCGGGTGCGCTGAATGGTCGACTGAGCCGCGTCTACCGCATGGCTGGCGGCGTTGCGTCGGGCAGTCAGCCCTCCGCCCTGATAAAGCGGCATCTCAACTTTTACCCAGGTGGAATACTGGGTTTTATCCAGCACTTCATGACTGGGATATTTATCATTAAGATAATGTTGTACAGAAGGTTCGAGCGAAATCGTCGGCGTCATTTGCGCGCTGGCATAGTCCAGATTCGCCCGCGCAACGTTGGCCTGCGCCCAGGCGGCCAGTACCGCGGGCACCAGTCGATCGTCGGGAGTCGCCGTCTCACAGCTGCGAGCAAGTTTCGCCGGGAAGTCATTATTGATGCCGTTAAGCGAATTCCAGCCCAGCCAGCTCATCAGTGAGGCTTTCGCACTGTCGAGATTGGCCTGATACTGCGCCAGTTGCGAGCGGGCGGATTCGATTCTGGCTTCGGTTTGCACCACGTCAGATAGCGACGTAGCGCCTTCATCGCTGCGCTGCCGGATAAGTTTACCGATGCTGTCCAGCGCGACGAGCTGTTCTTCCGCCGCTTCTACCATTTGCTGCCAGCTCTGCGTTTGTACAATGGCGTTGGCGGTTTCGTGCGCGACGGTATCAATACTGAGCAACACATTGGCCTGTTGCTGCGCTGCGCCTGCGGTTTCGGCGCGAACCTGGCTTGCCACTTTGCCGAAGTCATAAAGCATTTGCGATACCGACAGCACCAGCGAGGGGCTATACCCGTGATCGGTGTAGGTATTGCTGTACCCATTGTTCACGCCAGCGCTGACTTGCGGATAATATTTCGATTTGGCGACCTCTATTTGTTCATTCTGTGCGAGCAGTTTGCCGATGGCTTCGCGAATAGAAGGATGCCAGTTAACGGCGCGATTGACCGCGTCATTGAGCGTCAGGTTGCCCGGCGCGGCGGCGCTGAGCGGCAACTCAGCGGCGGAGCCATCCAGCGAAGGAAGCATCTGGTCCGTTGCTAATCCTTCGGATGTAATCATTGGCGGCGCTTCTGCGCCCCGGGGCTGGTGATGAAACAAAGCAAATGCCAGTACGATGGCGACAGGCGCGACTCTTCCCATAGTTTATCCCTTTTAAATATCACCGCTTGTTGCCCCGAACGTCGTGGCGTTCGGGGCTTTTTTATCAACCGCCGGTTATCAGGTGGTTGTTCTGCAACAGATCATTTAGCGTGAGCTGCACATTCTCCAGAGTGACAAGGTCGGTTGATTTAAACGCGCTGCCGGCGCCGTCGCGATCGACGGATATCACCGTATTGGCGCCGCTGGTATGAACCTGAACAAAGTTACCCAGCGTCGCCGCCTGGTGATCCCAGCCGGTCAGCAGTTCGTGGATATCGATCTTGTCGCCCTGCGCGGTGGAGAAGTTTTGCCAGCGATCGGCGCTGTTGCCGCCGGTCGCGTCCGCGCCGTTTAACAGGTGGTAAATCAGCGTATCGCCATAGGCGGAGCCGATGAGAACATCGTTTTGGTTGGTACTGACGATTTGTGGCGCCATATCAATGGTCAATGTGGCGCTATCCGTATGACCCATCTTGTCATCCAGTTGATAGGTAAAGACCTCTTTACTGGTGATGGATGACATCGCGACGCCATTATTCAGGGTGTAGGTGTAAGCGCCATCAAGGTTAATTTGCAATGTGCCGTAATGTCCCTGAATCGTGGCGCTGGTGGCATTCGCCGCGGCGTCCAGCGTGGCGGCGCTGCCGTTATACCCGCTAATGCTCAGGCGGGTATTCACCGTATTAAGCTGATCCATCGCCCCCGCCGCGTCGCTGCCGTCAAAAATATTGCCGAGAACGGTATGCGTTCCGGACGTTTCAAAATTATCCAGATCGACGGTGGTGCCGATGACGCGTGGCGTGATCGTCGCCGCCCCGGCCAGGGTATTGGTGCCGGTAAAGTTAAGCGTGTACGTTCCGGCATCCAGCTCCAGGCCGCTCAGGTTAACGGTCACCGTCGCGCTGCCCAGCGTGATATTCGCCACCGGAACGGTTCCGTTGCGTATGACGGTCCCGTTCTCCTGAATGGCCCAGCTAATATTCAGATTGCCCAGCGTAATGAGCGTGGAGACATCAAAAACCAGTGACGCGCCTTTAAGTACGGTGCCCGTTGCAACGTCAAAGGTGCCGCTCCCGCTGCCCGATTTGCCGAGTAGCCCCCAACTGGCGCTGCCGACGCTGGAGTCCAGCTAGGCAGCGGTATCCTGAAGCGTGGCGACGCTAAGGGTATCGCTGACATCATTAATCGCATCCAGCGCCCTGGCGGTTGGCGTGATATTGAGCGAGGCCGTATCGGTATCGCCGTTTGGCGCTTTGACCGTATAGATAAAGCTGTCCGGCGTTTTAATGCTGTCGGCGCCGACGCCGTTCTTCAGCGTGTAGGTATAGTTGCCTCTTGCGTCAATGATGAGCGAGCCATACAGCCCGTTTACCTCCGTCGTGCCGGTCGCCGCAATCGCCACGCCGTTTACTTCAGTGAGGAGGGCGTCCGTAGGGGCGACATCATTGGTCAGTACGTTGCCGGTGGTGTTGGCGGTGATACTGTCAACGGCATAGGTGTGGTTCTGGGAAATCGCCAACGTATAGCCTGTGAGGACGCTAATGCCGCTGGCGGTATTCAGCACGAACAAGTATTCGCCGCCAGGCAACGTCAGGGTCAGCGGCTGGGACTGTCCGGCTAACAACAGGGTGTTAATCCAGCCTTTTTCCACCCGGAACTGCTCATATTGCTGAATGGCATCGTTGAAGCGATAAACGTACAGATCGAACGTGGAAACCAGTGAGACGCCGCCGACGGTTCCCTGTAACGTCATGGTTCGCGTAGCGCCTTCTTCAACGTTAAAGATGATCGGATTAGTCATATCATCAAGCAGATTCGCGTTCAGTACATTACCAAGTCCGACGCTTAATACCGTGACGCCGCTTTGTGTCGAGGGACCGTTGTTGACGTAGCTAACATGAGTATCAAAGACCAGAGAGGCGTTATTGTCTGTCGCTATCACACTGCCCGGTACAGGCGCGGGACCCAAATTAATAACCAGTTGCGCGGCGCTGCTACCGACGCCATTCTGGGTGATGGTGTAGGTGAAGCTCTCTTTATGTCCGTATCCCGCCGTGGGCTTAGTCAGCGTGTAGGTGTAACTGCCATCCTGATTAATGTGCAGCGTGCCGTATTGTCCCTGGATATCCACGCCACCCGCGCCGACCGGCGTACTGACGCCGTTGGCGTTGGTGATGGCGGTGACCGTGGTGCCCGTCGGCGCGGTATCATCAGCCATGACGTTGCCGGTACTGATGGTTGGCCCGCTAATAATACCTGCGCTGGTCTGGTGTACATCGACATCCAGGCTGGTATATGACCCGGTGGCGAGCAGACTGGTGTTATAAGTGAGTACCCGGTACTGGCCTTCGCCCAGTCCGCTCAGGTTCAGGGTAACGCCGCTCCCGGTCAGGGTAAGCAAATTCGCGAAGTCGCCAACGGCGGTGTTGACGATCGTCGTCCAGGCGCCGAGGCTGGTGTCGTAGCGCTGTACCACAATCTCCTGAGTGCTGAGCAGCGAAAGCACGATTCCCGTTGCGGCGGCATCGATGGTGACGTCGCCCGTACCACCTTCAGCAATGGTGAACTCAACCTGAGCGGTATCGTTACCCAAAACCGAGGCGACATTGCCAAGCGCGCCAACCAGCAGCAGGCCGTAATCCGAATAGTTTTGCGTACTGGTGACGGCGGTAGAGGTCAGATCAAGACTGGTGATGTTATCCCTTGCCGCCAGCGGCAGAACCGGCGCAGTAATGCCTAACGCGCCGGAGGCGTTACCCGCAGCGTCAGTGGCCGTCACGTTAATGAGTTGACCTTCAATTTGTTTTGTCGGCAAGGTGAGAGACCATGCGCCGTTGCTGCCGGCGGTGGTGGTGAGCGTCACACCGCCCGCCAGCGTGACGGTTACGGTGCTGTTTGCCTCTGCCTGCCCGGAAAGTGAACCGCCATCGGCGCTGAGCGTACCTGACGGCGTACCGGGCGCCAGCGTATCGACAATCACCGTCGCGGCGGTGGATACACTGCCTGTTCCGTTGGCGTTAGTCGCGGTGGCGGTGAAGGCGTGGCTGCCTTCGGTCAAATTGCCTGTCGGGGTAAAGCTCCAGTTTCCGCTGGCGTTCGCCGTGGTGGTGCCGAGCAGCGCCCCGTTGTTATAAATGCTCACCGTGGCGCCCGCCTGAGCGGTACCATTCAATGTGGGTTGGGCGTCATTAGTGACCTGACCGTTGGCGATAGCGCCGGTATAAATACCCACATCATCCACTACGTTGGTGATGATCGGCGCTTCCGGCACGCGCGTATCGGGCGCGCTAAATCCGGCGGCAATGCCAGTGTTGCCTGCTTTATCCTGGGCAAATGCCAGTAGCGGCTGACCATTGGTCTGCGCGGGCGTGAGTGTGGCGGTGAAGCTGCCTGTACCGTCGGCGGTGGCGGTTCCCAGTACCACACCAGTATCAGAGGTAATCGTCACTGTACTGCCTGCTTCCGCGGTGCCCGTCACCCGATTACCGGTAGCATTGATGACCAGGTTGCCGGGCGCGCCGGGCGCAATGGTATCCACGATAATCGTTATCGATGGCGAAGCGGCGCTAACGTTACCAGCCGCATCGGCGGCGCTAACGCTATAGGCGTGACCTCCCTGGCCGAGCGCGGCGGTTGGCGTCCAGCTCCAGTTGCCGCTGGCATTGGCGTTCACGGTCGCGACCAGCGCGCCATTATCGAAGATGCTTACCGCGCTGTTGGCTTCCGCAGTACCGTTGAGCGTCGGCTGTGTGTCGTTGGTCGATTGTCCATTGCCAATGGCGCCGGTGTTGTTCGGGACATCATCAACGATGCTGGTTATAAGCGGAACCGTTGGCGCAAGGGTATCGACCACGATAGTAAACCCGCTGGTGGCCGGGCTAACGTTGCCTGCCGGGTCGGTGGCGGTCACTGTTAATGTGCGCGTGCCGTCGTTTAACCCTGTCGTCGGCGTGAAGCTCCACGCGCCGCTCGCGTTAGCCGAGGTGACGCCAAGCAGAGTGTCGCCATCATAGATACTGACCACGCTGCCCGCTTCGGCAGTGCCGTTCAGCGTGGGGCGGTTATCATTGGTTATCTGACCATTAGCGAGATTTCCTGTGACCCCGCCTGCGACGTCATCCACTACGGACGTCAGGATCGGCGTTTGCGGCGCGGTGGTATCGACCGTCAGGGTGAAAGCCGTACTGTTCGGGCTGCTGTTTCCTGCGGCATCGGTGGCGACGGCGGTGATGACGTGCGTTCCGCTTGCCAGCGTTGAGGTGGAGACGCTCCACGCGCCGTCAGGCTGAGCCGTTGTCGTGCCAATGACCGTACCATTTTCATAGAGCGTAATCGTGGCGCCGGCTTCTGCGGTGCCGCTGAAGGTTGGCGTAGGATCGTTGGTATTTTGGCCGTTCGCGATCGTGCCGAGGCCTGGCGCCTGATCGTCACTGACTGATGTGATTACTGGCGTCAGCGGCGGCGTGGTATCGACGACGAAATTAACGCTGTCTGAAACGGGACTGGCGTTGCCTGCGGCATCAACGGCAATGACGGTAATTACATGGTTGCCCGTCGCCAGAGAGGCATCAGGCGTATAGCGCCAGCTACTGCTATTGTCGGCGGGAATTTCAGCCAGCAGCGTGCCGTTATCGTAGAGACGAATAGCTGTGTTGGCTTCACGGGTGCCGCTAATGACAGGGCGCGCCTCGTCTGTGATCTGCCCTGAACTCAGATTGCCGGTAATGGGGCCCGTACCGTCGTAGACCGTATCAATAACAGGCGCGGCGGGAGCCGTGGTATCAATAGTAAACGAGCGTATTTCGGACGCGGCGCTGGTGTTGCCTGCCGCATCGGTTGCTGTCGCCGTCAGGTTCCAGATGCCCGCGCCCAGCGAGGTAGACGGTATAAAGCTCCAACTACCGTTGGCCTGAACTTGCGCCGTGCCGACCAGCGCGCTGCCATTATAAATCGAGTTGGTTGCACCCGCCTCACCGGTACCCGAGAGTGTTGGTCGGGTTTCGTTCGTCGAGCCGCCGTTGGGGACGATGCCCGTTACTGGCGCCGTATTATCTGCCACGCTGGCGATAACCGGCGCGGCGGGCGGTGTGGCGTCAATCGTCAGCACAAATCCACTGGACACCGCGCTGCTATTACCCGCCGGATCGGTGGCGCTAAGGGTGAACGTGTGGCTACCGTTTGCAAGCGGCGTCTGCGGCGTGAAACTCCACGTGCCGTCGCTATTCACCGTCGTGGTACCGATGGACGCGGGATTACCGTCAAGATAGACATTAATCGTCGCGCCAGCCTCTCCGCGCCCGTTCAGGGTGGGCGTCGCATCGTTCGTTAGCTGCCCGCTAACTAGGTTGCCGGTAATACCGGGCTGGTCATCCACGACGGAGGTGAGAACCGGAATCGCCGGAGGCGTAATATCGACCACGATCGTCCACGGCGCGGAGACCGCGCTGGTATTGCCCGCCGGATCGGTAGCGCTAACCGTCAGATTATGGCTTCCCTCTGACAAATTGCGGGGCACCGGGAAGGTCCAGCTACCGTTTTCGCCTACCTGAGCCGTGCCAAGCGGCGTACCGTTATCAAAAATGGTAATTGTCGCGCCAGGTTCGCCAGTTCCGTTCAGTATTGGCTGCCGATCGTCGGTGGATTGCCCCGGTAACACCGGAACGGTCGGTTGATTGTTATCGTCAATCACGGAGGTGATAACCGGCACATCTGGCGCCAGCGCGTCAATGTTCAGCGTAAAGCCGTCCGAAGGCTGGCCGCTATTGCCAGCGGGATCGGTCGCCACGGCGGTAAAGATGTGTGCGATGCTCTCCAGCGGCGCGTTCGGGGTGAAGCGCCAGTTGCCGCTTTGATCTACCGTGGCGGAACCGATTTCTACGCCGTTATCCAGAATGCGGATCGTGGCGCCTGCTTCTCCCGTTCCGTTGAGCGTCGGGCGTGAATCAGGTGAGCGCGCCGTTATCCAGCGTACCGGTCATGCCGGGGACATCATCCGTTGCGCTGGTAATAACCGGTTGCGCCGGCGCGCTAAGATCGACAGTGATCCCGACCGGTGCGGACAGGCCGCCCGGGCCATTCGCATTGGTTGCCTGGACGGTGAAGTAATGTGTGCTTTCGCTTAATGGCGTCGCGATCTCAAAGATCCAGTTCCCGCTGGCGTCAACGGTGGCAAGGCCTGCCGAATCGCCATCAATGAAAACTTCAACGGTAGAGCCGATATCCGTGGTGCCGCGCAGCGTCGGCGTGGTGTCGTCCGTGGCGCCGCCCGCCGCAATATTCCCCTGTACGCTCCCGACATCATCTTCAATCGCCGTGATAGCCGGGACGGCGGGCAGACCGCTGTCGGAAGCGGGAAAATTCGTAGCCGGGCCGTTATTCCCCGCGCGATCGATAGCAATTGCCGTCAGCGTACCGCCATCGGTTTGCGCCGGACTGAGCGTAACGACGAATTCACCGGTGCCATTAGCGACAGCGCTGCCGACCAGGGTGCCATCGGCATGGTGAATTTCAACGGTAGCGTAAGGATCGGCAAGTCCGGCGACGCGCGTGCCATCGTCGTCCACCGTCTGGACTGTTGGCGCGGGCGGGGCGGTGATATCCACAGTAATGGTGATCGGTTGGGTTTGCGCCGTGGTATTTCCAGCATCGTCAGTCGCGCTGAAGGTTAGCGCATGGCTGGCTTCTGACAATTCGGACGTATTGAATGTCCAGACCCCGTCGGTAACGAGCGCCGTCCCTATTGCCACGCCATTGTCGTAAATCGTGACGGTGCTGCCGTTTTCGCCGCTGCCGTTAATAGTCAGCGTCCGATCGTTAGTAAAGGCGCCATCGGTTAATGGCCCGGTCACTGGCGCAACATCGTCAAGGATTTCATTGACGACGGGCGGCTGTAACGGAACGGTGTCGACGGTGAAGGTAAAGCTGTTCGATACGCCGCTGCTGTTTCCGGCGGCATCGGCGGCAATGGCAGTCAGGGTGTAGACGCCATCCGGCAGCGCGCTGGTCACCGCTAGCGTCCAGGTGCCGGTCTCATCGACGGTGACTACGCCTAAAACGCTGCTGCCATTATAGAGCGTAATAATGCTGCCGATGTCGCCAGTGCCGTGAATGACCGGTGTATTGTCGTCAGTGGTTGCGCCGCTGACAATAGTATCCTGGACTTCGCCGACGTTATCTTCGGCAAAAGTGATAACCGGATTGGCGGGCGCAGTGGTGTCTAGCGTAAAAGTGACTGAGGCGGAAGGTGGACTGATATTGCCCGCTCTATCGGTTTCCGTGACGGTAATGGTATAGGTTTCTGGCGTCAGTGCCGCAGGCGTAAAGTTCCAGCTACCGTTATCGCCTACCGTTGTGCGACCAATTTCACTGCCATTATTGTAGAGAATTATCGTGCTGCCGATCTCTCCCGTGCCGCTGAAGGTCGGCGTGGTATCGTTCGTTGCGCCATTATTGCCGATGTTGCCGATAACCGGCGCGACGTTATCGCTGATCAGCGGCGCGTCAGGCTGCGCTGGAGGCTGGGTATCAAGGGTAACGGAGAAAACGCCGGAGGTGGGGCTACTATTGTCTGCGGCATCCGTGGCGGTGGCCGTCAGGATGTTTAATCCTTCGCTCAGATTACGGGTTAGCGGATAGGTCCAGCTACCCTGTGGATTGACCTGGACGGTAGCCAGTTCTACGCCGTTATTGTACAGGGTGATGATGGCGCCGGGTTCGCCGGTGCCGCTGAGGGTCGGCATACGCTGATTGGTAATACTGCCGTTTGCCAGTAGCACCTCGCCTTCTCCGCCGGTGATGGCGGCTGACACGATCTGCGGCGCATCCGGCGCCTGGGTATCGATGCGTAGGGTAAAGCTGAGGGATTCGGGACTTTCGTTCCCCGCCGGATCGTTGGCGCGAGCGGTCAGATGGTGGTCGCCGTCGCCCAGAGCGGCAGGCGGCGTAAACTGCCAGCACCCGTCCGTGCCGACCAGCGCCTGACCTATGGCATTGCCATTATCGTAAAGGATGATTATGTCGCCTGCGGTGCCGCTACCGCTCAACCGGGGCTGGGATTCCTGGGTAATCTGATTGGTATCAATCGTATTTCCGTCGCCGTCAGCTACGCCGATAACGCCGGGGGCGGCAGGGGCCTGGGTATCAATGGTAATCGTAAAATCGGTCGAAAAAGGCGTGGTGTTGCCGTTACTGTCGCTGGCCGTCACGGTAAAGGTGTAGGTGTCGTCCGCCAGTGGCGAGGCCGTAGTGTAAGCGTAGCTCCAGACGCCGGAATTACCGACGATAATATCTGCTATCCGGGCGCCATTCTGATACAGGTGTACTGTGGAACCCGGTTCACCTGTACCATTAATCGTTGGCGTGCTGTCGTTAGTGAGCCCCAGATGCGCGACGCTACCGAGAATACCCGGCGCATCATCTGTAATGAAGGTGATTACCGGTTGCTGCGGCGATTGCGTATCGACCACTAGGTCGAATGACGCGGCCTGACTGGCATTGCCTTTAGCGTCGGTTGCGATTACGGTCAGTCGATGCGCGCCTTCACCTAAATTTTGCGACGGCGTAAACGTCCAGGCACCGTTGGGCTGTAGCGTGGCGAGTCCCAGCGAAACGCCGTTATCAAAGACTTCGACACGCGCGCCGGCCTCCGCCGTACCGCTAAGGGTGGGACGGTTGTCGTTGGTGGTTTGTCCGTTAACCAGCGGCCCGGTGAAGCTTTCAACATCGTCCAGCACCTGAGTGATAATGGGCTTATCCGGGGCGGTGATATCGGGCGCTTGCGCTGTGGTTGGCGGGCTGACGTTGTTGGCGCTGTCGGTGGCGGTGACGGTAACCTGTTCGCCGTTGGTCTGTGCGGGGAGGAGGGGAAGGGTAAAATGACCTTCGCCATCTGCTTTGCCGCTGCCAAGCGGCTTGCCGTCCGGCGTGGCGATCGTGATGGCGCTACCCGGTTCGGCGGTGCCGCTGATACTGGTGCCATCCTCACTAATTACCACGTTTTTTGGCATTTCCGGCGCGGTACTGTCCGGAGCGATAACCGTCGCGGCGGCGCTTTCGTTTTTCGCGACATCGGTGGCGGTAGCGATAAGCGCCTGGCCGTTAGTCTGCGCCGTATTCAGCGGAACGATAAATTGTCCGTTGCCATTAGCGACGGCGCTGCCAAGTACGGTGTTGCTACTGTCGCGGATAGTTACCGTTGCCCCGGCTTCCGCCTGACCGCTTACGGACAGACCGTCGGTCGCCACGATAAGACCGTCCGGTGCCGCAGGCGCAGTTTTATCCGGCGCGTTCAGCGTTTCTACCGGACCGCTATTCGCGGCTTTATCGGTAACGCTAATGCTTAATGTTTCGCCGTTAATTTTCGCCGGGCTAATACCTATTGAGAAGGTACCGTCGTCGCCTGCCGTTCCACTCCCGAGCGTATTTCCCAGGCTGTCTTTGATAACCACAGTACTGCCAGCTTCCGTAGTGCCGGTGAGTCTGTCGCCGACGTCGCTAACCGCCAGGCCTTCCAGCACCGGCGGCTGCGTGTCGATATCAATGGTAAAGGAGACGGACTGCCCGCTGGTGCCGCGATCGTTGGTCGCGGTAGCGGTAAAGACATGGTCGCCATCGGCAAGCGCCAGCGAGGGGGTAAAGCTCCATTTGCCGTCAGCGTCGGCGACAATGGGCGGAAAGGTCGCTACAGGAAAGCCATTATCGTTAATCGATATCGTACTGCCTGGTTCAGCAGTACCGCTGAGGGTTGGGCGGTTATCATCTGTGGCATCGCCATTTTTCAGCAGCCCGGTAACGACGCCAGCGTCATCTGTCACGGTAAGGATAGTCGGCTGGGCAGGATACTGTGAGTCAGAAGCGGTAAACTCCGTGGCGGGGCCGATGTTACCGACGGCGTCCTGAATACGCGCTTCCAGACGCTCGCCGTGGGTCTGAGCCGGATTCAGCGTGATGCTGAAGTGGTTATTTTCTCCGGTAATCGTGGAGCCCAGGTAATTTCCCGCCGGGTCATAGATCGACACAGTACTGCCAGCTTCAGCGGTGCCGCTAACGGTTGTGCCGTCTTTCGCAACATTATCAATGATAGCGGCGTCAGGCGGTGTGGTGTCCACAATGATAGTAGGCGTTGTCGTCACGCGGCTCGTGTTTCCGGCTTTGTCGCTTTGTTCGACGGTAAAGGTATGTTCGCCATCGCTTAACGGCGTAGTCGGCGTAAAGGTCCAGCGTCCATTTTCGTCTACGGTAGCGCTGCCGATAACGGTTGAACCTTCTTTAATCGTGATGGTATTGCCTGCCTCTCCCTGCCCGGAAAATAGCGGTTTTGCCTCGTCAGTCCGGTCATTATTCTGTAGCGGCCCGGTGAGCAAACCGGTGTTATCGGCAATCAGTTCAACGCGTGGGGCATCGGGGCTGAGTGTGTCGATAGTCAGCGTAAAGCGGGCTGATTCGCTACTTTCGCCTTTAACGTTAGTCGCAATGGCGGTGAAATGATTTTCCCCATCCGCTAGCGCGCTGGTAATGGCAAAATGCCATTTTCCGCTGCTATCAACCGTTGTTGAGCCTATTTCCTGACCATTGGCGTAAATATGGATGACTGTGCCTGCGCTGCCGGTGCCCTCCAGAGTGGGGGTATTGTCGTTCGTAAACTGGTTATTGCTCAGCGTGCCGGTGAGGGGAGCGGCATCATCGATAGCGGCGGTGATAGCTGGTGTATCGGGGAGAGGAATGTTGGGCGCATCGATGGTTGCGGATGGGCCGGTATTGCCGGCATCGTCAGTCGCGGTCACGGTAAGTTGTTCGCCGCTAATCTGTGGCGCTGTCAGATCAATACTAAATTTACCGTCGCTATCCGCTTTGCCCTCGCCAACGACGTTACCTGAGGGATCTTTGATGGTAATGATACTGCCCGCTTCGGCCTCGCCGCTCACCGTTTTTCCGTCCGCTGAAATCAATAATTCGCCGGGAGCGAGAGGCGGGGTAGTATCTACAGGATTACTGCTACCTGGAGTATTGCCGTTGGGGGTACTGCCGCCGGGATTGCTGTTATCAGGGGGATTACCGTCAGGATTGGTGTTATCGGGGGGCGGATTATCGCCATCCGAATGATGGTGGGAATCGCCGCCGCCGGAAGACGCGATAGCGGCAATACCGCCAGCCGCCACCGCACCAGCCAGTACCCACGGCCAAACGGCGCCGCCTGCTTCATGGGAAACGCCGGAAGTGACCAGCAGCTCATTAATATCAGCGATTTGTTCAAAATGTAGCCCGGCTTGCGGATTTTCTACCCACCATAACGTGCCATCGTTTTCTGCCAGTACTAACTGGCTTGCGCCCAGATCGTTGGTAACGTAAAAGTTTTTAATCGTGATCGTTTCGCCGGAATGGAGCCTCACCACCAGATCCTGATTAATGCGCGTAAGTTGACTAATTTCCTCCCGGGCCACTGATAATTTAACAATTGACGGGGCGTTAAGAGTGACCGCTGAGGATTCCACAGTGGTGGAGACGCCAGTCAATTTCGAAACCACGGCGAGTAGACGCATAAATTAGCTCCTGATGGATTTGCTCTGTGTATTAATTAACGGGCACGACGTTCAGGGCAAAATGCGTAGACGAGCCTTCCCGTTCATCGTGAGAGATGAATTTCCGTCGCCATATTCTTTTTTATGAGCGTAGGTGAAGGTCTGGTTTTCTCGCCGAATAACCCTTTGTTTTTTGTGCCTGACTAGTGCTTTCGTATTAGATGATATAGTCAGAAAAAAATCTTTCTGCAAATTAAGATCTATTGATAAAGGTGTTAGTGCGTCTGAAATATAACGAAGTTTGTGTTAAGGAGAGGTGGGGTAGGCTAACAACGCATGATGGTTTTTTATTTATCTTTATGTTTTATAATGAGTTTTAATTTAATCTTCTTTTTCTTTTTTAACATAAAAACAATACCTTTTGTGAAGGTATTCAGCAATATTAAATTTTATAAAAATCATTTGAAGTATTGTGTTATTAGGCTATAAAAATTTTTTAAACAAAGAATATATTCTTGTTGTGGTATTTATTGCTATTGATAAGCGTCAGACACAGAGAATATATTTTCGAGGCATGCATGAGATATGAACATTGACCAGCTTCATACTGAGAAGCTGGTCACAAAAAATGTCTATTATCGGCCTGCATTTTTCATAATGCGTGCTTTATCCAGTTGCCACTCACGTTCTTTAAGATCGGAACGTTTATCATGTTGTTTTTTACCTTTCGCCACGCCGATCTTCACTTTGCACCAGGCATTTTTCCAGTACAGAGAAAGCGCGACGACAGTATAACCTTCACGATTAATACGGCCATACAGTGAATCAAGCTCACGCTGATTTAACAACAGTTTGCGGGTTCGGGTTGGGTCGCATACGACATGTGTCGAGGCGACCGCCATCGGCGTAAAGTTTGCGCCAAACAGCCAGGCCTCGCCATCTTTGAGGATAACGTAACTGTCGCCGATATTGGCTTTTCCTGCGCGCAGAGATTTTACTTCCCAGCCTTGCAGGGCGAGACCAGCCTCGAACTCTTCTTCGATAAAGTATTCGTGCCGGGCGCGCTTATTCAGCGCGATGGTGGCTGAGCCCGGTTTATGTGCTTTTTTCTTCGTCATAAGTGTCGTGAATTCATAGGTAATCTGATATCGAAAACACCCCATTACGTCCTGATGAGGTGCAAAAATCTATCTTAGCATGAGTTGGGCTATGCACGCACAATTAAGGCATGACGGTTGGGGACAGCATTTTTTTACTCGCTGATAAGTGGTATTATTTACACGATTTATGTTGATGGGAATTGCTATGCCTCAGATTAGTCGGACTGCTTTAGTCCCCTACAGTGCGGAACAGATGTATCAGTTAGTGAATGACGTGCAATCGTATCCCCAGTTTTTGCCTGGGTGTGTTGGTAGTCGCGTCCTGGAGTCATCGCCAGCACAGATGACGGCGGCTGTTGACGTGTCGAAGGCGGGTATCAGCAAGACGTTTACGACGCGTAATCAGCTAACGCGTAACCAGAGTATTCTGATGCATCTGGTGGATGGCCCCTTTAAAAAGCTGATCGGCGGCTGGAAATTTACCCCGCTCAGCCCCGAGGCGTGCCGCATTGAGTTTCAGCTTGATTTTGAGTTTACCAATAAACTCATTGAGCTGGCGTTTGGTCGTATATTCAAAGAGTTAGCGTCCAACATGGTGCAGGCGTTTACGGTTCGCGCCAAAGAGGTTTACCGTGCCGGATAAACTTGTGGTTGAAGTGGCTTATGCGCTGCCGGAAAAGCAGTATTTGCAGCGCGTAACGCTGGAGGAGGGCGCGACGGTCGAAGAGGCGATTCGCGCTTCCGGCTTGCTGGAATTGCGCACGGATATCGATCTGGCGAAAAATAAAGTAGGTATCTACAGTCGTCCGGTAAAACTCACCGATACGGTGCAGGATGGCGATCGGGTTGAAATTTACCGTCCCTTAATCGCCGATCCAAAAGCATTACGCCGCCAGCGTGCCGAAAAATCGGCTGGCAGATAATTAGCCTCTTTTGCCGGATAACGGTGTGAAAGCCGTACCACACCTGAAGCACAGGCGTGCCTGTAAGCCAGATAAACGTAGCGCCATCAGGCAAATTCGTACCAAATGGCGGGGGAGAGGTTTGCAGGCCTGATGAACGTAACCTCATCAGGCGGTATCACAAAATTACTTCGTCAACGCCGGTTTGTTATCAATATTGGTTAACACGCCGCTGCTGTTAAAGGTGAGCGTCAGAGTCTGCTGCGTCACGTTCTCATGTCCTGGCTGCTGGCGGAAGACATAAAACCAGGTGTTCGTACCAAAAGGATCGGTCATCATCGGCGTGCCTAAAGCATACGCAACCTGTTGTTGCGTCATACCAACACGCACTTTGGCGACATCCGTAGGTGTAAGATAGTTCCCCTGATTGATGTCAGGTCGGTAAACCACTCGCTCCAGAGTGGAACAGCCTGCGGTCAACATCAGGAGTACTGCTGCGGCAGCAGTCAGCGTTTTACAGCGCATAGTGATTGGGTTCCTTTTCGGGCCTGAGCAGTACGTGGCTCATATTAATATGCCGATGATAATAGACCTTTCATCACTTTAAAACCTTTTGCTGTCGGGTCTTACGGCGTTTTTGTTGTGAACTCAGACCTTCGGGAGATAAAAAAGTTTACGCCGCCAGCAGTTCTTTTGCGTTTGCCAGCGTATTACGCGTAACTTCACTTCCTCCCAACAGGCGGGCCAGTTCCTGTAAACGCGCACGTTTATCCAAAGGTTGCATATGGGTTTCGGTCATTGCCCCGTCTGTTTCTTTACTGACAAAGAAGTGCTGGTGACCGCACCCGGCTACCTGTGGCAGGTGAGTGACACACATCACCTGAGTGGATTCGCCAAGCTGACGCAGGAGTTTACCGACCACGGCGGCGGTTGGGCCGCTGATGCCAACATCGACCTCGTCAAAAATTAGCGCCGGCGTTTCCATTTTGCGCGCGGTAATCACCTGAATAGCCAGCGCAATGCGCGACAGTTCACCGCCAGACGCGACTTTAGCGATAGGCTGCAGCGGCTGACCCGGGTTTGTCGTCACTTTAAACTCCACGCGATCGGCGCCGTCGTTGCTCAGATGATGCTCATCAAATTTCACGTCGATAGTAAACAGACCGTGCGGCATCGAAAGTAAATGCATACTTTCAGTGATCAACTGCCCCAGCTCCTGGGCGTAAAACTGACGCTGTTGATGCAGCGCTTGCGCCGTTTCCAGCGCTTGTTGGTGATGCTTATTAACCGCCAGAGTCAGCGTTTCCAGAGAATCGGCCTGATCGTCGAGCTGCTGCTGTTCTTCGAGCAGTGACTGATAAAGCTGCGGCAGCGCTTCCGGGCTGACGTGATGTTTTCGCGCTAGCGAAATTTGTTTAGCGATGCGCTGTTCAAGCTCAAACAGGCGATTGGGGTCTAAATCCAGACGCTCGCAATAGTGGCGTAATTCATCGCTGGCTTCGGTGAGTTGGATAGTGGCTTCTTCCAGCATATCCAGGATGCCGGAAAGCTTGCTGTCCATACCCACCAGCTCGCTAACCAGTTGTTTTGCGCTATATAACTGGCTTTGCAGGTTAACGTCTTCGCCGTCCGCGAGTAGCGCCAGAGCGTTCTGGCTGGTCGTAAGCAACTGCCCGCTGTTGGCCAGCCGTTTGTACTCTTCGTCAATTTGCTCGAATTCGCCGGCCTGCGGATTAAAGTCGTTCAACTCTTTTAACTGATATTGCAGCAGTTCCGCGCGCGCGGCGCGTTCCTGGCTTTGTTGCTGGTGATGGGCGAGATCGCGGCAGCTTTGATGCCATAATTGGTAGCGAGCAGCCATCTGTTGCGCTAAAGCGGCTTCGTTGGCATAGCTATCCAGCAGCGATTTTTGCTGTTCGGGTTTGGTAAGCTGCTGGTGCGCATGTTGACCGTGAATTTGAATCAGCAACTGACCGAGCTCGCGCAATTGAGACAGGGGCACAGCGGTGCCGTTAATAAAGCCCCGTGAGCGACCATCGCTGCTGATAACGCGGCGAAGTAAGCATTCGCGACCTTCTTCAAGCTGGTTTTCTTCCAGCCAGCGCAATGCCGCAGGCGTGTCTTTCAGCGCAAAGCGGGCACACAAATCGGCGCGGGTCGCTCCGGTACGGACCATATCGGCCTCAGCGCGACCGCCCAGACACAGACCCAGGGCATCAATCGCAATAGATTTACCCGCGCCGGTTTCACCAGTAATGACGGTCATTCCGCTCTGAAAATCGATCTCAAGCTCACGAACGATAGCAAAATTGCTGATGGTCAGTTGCGCCAACATAGCTGTTTTCCTGTATGAAAAACCATGACTGTAATTAAATACAGTATAAACTGGTTTTTTATACAGTAAAGAGGCTAACGTAAAATTAGAATAATTTTTTTGACCAACCGAGTTTTGTGCTTAATGTATTGAAATAGCTATAGTCTTTGGGATGTATCAGGTTGAGATGGTAGTCGCAGCGGCGAATCAGCACATCTTCTCCTTCCTGAATAGGCAGCGCTATCTGACTGTCGCAGCTAATTTCCAGATCGCTACGGCGATGCGAAAAACGCAGACGAATCGTGCTACTGCTGTTAATGACTAACGGGCGCGCCGACAAGGTATGCGGGAACATCGGCACCAGGGTGATGGCATCCAGTGAAGGGGTCAGAATAGGGCCGCCTGCGGAGAGCGAATAGGCGGTGGAGCCGGTCGGCGTAGAAATGATCAGACCATCAGATCGCTGTGAAAAAGCGAAGGTTTCATCAATATAAACCTCGAATTCGATCATATGCGCCACTTTTCCCGGATGCAGCACCACTTCATTAATGGCTGTGCTGATACGCTTCTGGCGCTCCTGTTGGCAGACCTGCGCTTCCAGCAGAAAACGTTTTTCGGAGATATAGCGCCCTTCCAGCACATCAGATAATTGTTGTAGGGCGTTGTCCGGATCGAGATCGGTCAGGAAGCCAAGATTACCGCGGTTAATGCCAATCACATTGATGTCATAACGCGCCAGCGTACGCGCTGCGCCAAGCATATTGCCGTCGCCGCCCACAACTACCGCCAGATCCGCCTGTTGACCAATTTCCGCCAGCGTGCCGGTTGGCACATTTTTTAGCTGTAATTCGTGGGCGATTTGTTGCTCCACAATGACCTCATAACCCTGATCGCATAGCCAACGGTAGAGCATTTCATGTGTCGTGAGTGCGGTGGGATGACGCGGATGCCCCACAATGCCGATACACTTGAAATGATTATTCATTTTTCTGAGGTCCTTGTAGCGAAGATTGATGACAATGTGAGTACTTCCCTTGAAACCCTGAATCTGATCCCCATAATAAGCGAAGTTAGCGAGATGAATGCGAAAAAAAACGCGGAGAAATTCATGAGTAGTAAAGAACAGAAAACGCCTGAGGGGCAAGCCCCGGAAGAAATTATCATGGATCAGCACGAAGAGGTTGAGGCAGTTGAACCAAACGATTCTGCTGAGCAGGTGGATCCGCGCGATGAAAAAATTGCGAATCTGGAAGTTCAGCTTGCAGAAGCCCAGACTCGCGAACGCGACACCGTGTTGCGTATCAAAGCGGAAATGGAAAACCTGCGCCGTCGTACTGAACAGGATATCGAAAAAGCGCATAAATTCGCTCTCGAGAAGTTCGTCAACGAATTGCTGCCGGTAATCGATAGCCTGGATCGCGCGCTGGAAGTTGCAGACAAAGCCAATCCGGATATGGCGGCAATGGTTGAAGGGATTGAGCTGACGCTGAAGTCTATGCTGGATGTGGTGCGTAAGTTCGGCGTGGAAGTGATTGCTGAGACCAACGTGCCGCTGGACCCGAACGTGCATCAGGCGATTGCGATGGTGGAGTCGGAAGAGGTTCCGGCAGGCAATGTGCTGGGTATTATGCAGAAAGGCTATACGCTGAACGGTCGTACCATTCGCGCGGCGATGGTGACTGTAGCGAAGGCGAAGTAAAAGTCTAATGGCCGATGTAAAGTCGGCCATTTTTTTAGCTTAAAAAATCCTGCACTTCCAGCCACGGCGTGTTGAAATCCTCTATTTTTTTATATTCGCTCATTGGCAGAACGACCACATTATAGGTGTCAGATCCTTCATTCAGATCAAAAATCTGGAAGCCCCTCTTATTGAGTTCGGTCTGGATGCGTTCAAAGATCTCGTCAAGGTAACGGTCTCCGGCTTCACAGACATCGGAGATTTCATCCTCTTGGGTTATTTCGACAAGAAGACTCCTTAATTCCTCAGAGGCCGTCAGGTTTTTTGTGAGTTCATAAAAGCGATCTGTAGCAAAATTAGCCAGTTCGCCTTCTTCATCTTCACCTTTCCAGTCAACGAGGTGAATAAATCCTTCGCCGCGTAGAACTTGTAAAAATGCCTGTGCCAGCTCGTTATTTCCGAGATCGCCATCACTACAATCCAGGACGTCCTGCAACCCATATTCGTCTTCATCTTCGTCTTCAAAGATTTCAGGTTGCGTCGAAAGTTGAGAGAAAATAGTGGGCCATAAGGTTGGGTTGTGCGATAAAAAAACGCTGGCGACGACGTTGAGGTCGTCTGCAAAATTCTTATCCCATTCAATTACATAATCTTCTGACATAACATCAATATCCTTTCTGAATGCCTGAAAAGACATTATTGCATTGTTAAGTAAATGGCAGGAATTGATGGAATCTTAAAAGACGGCGATAAAAAAGGCGAACCGGAGTTCGCCATTGTGTTACTCCGCCACACTCTCGCGCAGCGGTTTTACCGGTACAACCTTTACCTGCTTAATCATATTTTCCTGTACATCGAGAATATCTATATCGTACTGCTCAATGCGCACGCGCGTGCCAGCAACCGGAATTTCCTCCAGCGCCTCCAGAATCACCCCGTTGACGGTGCGCGCGTCATCTTCCGGCAGGTGCCAGTTAAACGCTTTATTGATTTCCCGGACGTTGGCGGTACCGTCAATAATGACCGAACCGTCGTTTTGCGGCGTGACCTCTTCCGCCAGTGTTGGCGACATCGAGGTGGTGAAGTCGCCAACGATCTCCTCGAGGATATCTTCCACGGTGACCAGCCCCTGGATATCGCCATATTCGTTGACGACCAGTCCGACTTTCTTTTTATTGCGCTGAAATTTAATCAGTTGTGTGCTGAGCGGCGTACCTTCCGGGACGTAATAGATTTCATCGGCGGCGCGCAGCATCATCTCTTTGGTGAACTCTTTTTTCTCGGCCATTAACCGCCAGGCTTCACGCACGCGCAGCATACTGATGGCGTCATCCAGCGAATCGCGATAGAGCACAATGCGTCCGTGCGGCGAGTGGGTGAGCTGCCGCTCGATAGACTTCCAGTCGTCATTGATATCGATCCCGATAATTTCATTACGCGGCACCATGATGTCATCCACGCTGACCTTTTCCAGGTCGAGAACCGACAGCAGCATATCCTGATTGCGGCGAGAGATTTGCGAACGGGATTCATGCACGATAGTGCGTAATTCCTCTTTGCTTAACGACCCACTAACCACGATGTCCGTTTTAATTCCCATCAGACGCATCAGCAGGCGGGTGATGGTGTTAAGTAACCACACCAGCGGCATCATCAGTATCTGTAACGGCGCCAGCAGGAAGCTGCTGGGATAGGCCACTTTTTCCGGATAGAGCGCGGCGATAGTTTTGGGCAGGACTTCGGCAAAAACTAACACGACAAACGTCAGTACCCCGGTGGCGATAGCCACGCCGGCGTCGCCGTAAAGCCGCATACCCACAATCGTGCCGAGCGCCGAGGCAAGAATGTTGACCAGGTTATTGCCGATCAGCACCAGGCTTATCAGTCGGTCGGGTTTACGCAGTAATTTTTCTACCCGTTTTGCCGAGCGATTACCTTGCTTCGCCATATGGCGTAAACGGTAACGGTTTAGCGTCATCATTCCAGTTTCGGAACCGGAAAAATAGGCCGAGATGACCACCATGATGATTAATATGATAATCAGCGTGGTGGTGGAGATGTGTTCCAGGGGAAACTCCTTTAAAAGCTTAGCTTACAAATTGCTGTAATATGCGGCTACCAAAATAGGCCAGCGTCAGAATACCCGCGCCTGCGACGTTAAACCACACGACCCGCCGACCCCGCCAGCCTTCATGGTAATGCCCCCACAGCAGAACGATATAGACAAACCATGCCACGATAGAGAGCACGGCTTTATCAATATTTTCAGTACTGAACAGGTTATGCATGTAAAACAGGCCGGTACACAGAGTAAGGGTCAGCAGTACGACGCCAATCTGCGTGATATGAAACATTTTGCGCTCAATGCTCATCAATGGCGGCATTTCATTACTAAACGCCAGCTTTTTGTTCTTCAACTGATAGTCGATCCACGCCAGCTGTAGCGCATACAGAGCGGCGATTATCAGCGTCGCGTAAGAGAAAAGCGACAGACCGATGTGCACCATCATGCCTGGGGTCGCTTCCAGATGCGTAATATATTCATTAGGCATGAACGTGGCGAAGGCCAGGTTAATCAGCGCAAAAGCATAGACAATAGGCAGAAGTAGCCAGCCGCGATTACGCGACGCGACAATGGTCATCACCGTGCAGATCATCAGGCTGACCAGCGAACCGACATTCAGCAGGCTCAGGTTTTGTCCACTGTCGCCGCCGGGCAGAATACGCGATTCCAGCGCGACAGCATGGCACACCAGCGCGATGACCGCAGAAAGAATAGCCATACGCCGCCAGCCGCTGTTTTTTTGCAACAGTCCGGGAACGATCAGCGCGAGGCTGAAGGAGTAGGCGACAAGGGCAAGTAAAGCAAAAACGGGCATAGTTGTGTCGACAGTTGACCAGTGAGAAAGAGAAGCAGTATAGCGTTACGTGACCGCAGCTCCAACCGTTGCATAACAACAAAGACGGCTTCATGGTATACTGTGGCGAAATTCTGTAACTGTGTCGCTGCGGCGACCAACCGTTTCCACCCCAGGCGAGAGACAATGTTTGATAATTTAACCGATCGTTTGTCGCGCACGCTGCGCAATATCAGTGGCCGTGGGCGCCTTACTGAAGACAACGTTAAAGAGACGCTGCGCGAAGTGCGCATGGCGCTGCTGGAGGCTGACGTTGCGCTGCCGGTAGTGCGTGAGTTCATCAATCGCGTAAAAGAGAAAGCGGTTGGTCATGAAGTTAACAAGAGCCTGACCCCAGGGCAGGAGTTCGTCAAGATTGTCCGTAGCGAACTGGTTGCGGCGATGGGCGAAGAGAACCAGACGCTGAATTTAGCTGCGCAGCCGCCAGCCGTAGTATTGATGGCGGGTCTGCAGGGGGCGGGTAAAACCACCAGCGTCGGTAAGTTGGGTAAATTCTTGCGCGAGAAGCACAAGAAGAAAGTGCTGGTCGTCTCTGCCGACGTCTATCGCCCGGCGGCGATCAAACAGCTCGAAACGCTGGCTGAGCAGGTTGGCGTGGATTTCTTCCCGTCTGATGTTGGCCAGAAACCGGTTGATATCGTCAACGCCGCGCTGAAAGAAGCGAAGCTCAAATTCTACGACGTGCTGCTGGTGGATACCGCCGGTCGTCTGCACGTTGACGAAGCGATGATGGACGAAATCAAACAGGTCCACGCTTCTATCAAGCCAGTAGAAACGCTGTTTGTCGTCGATGCGATGACCGGTCAGGATGCGGCGAATACCGCAAAAGCCTTTAACGAAGCGCTGCCGTTAACCGGCGTGGTGCTGACCAAAGTTGATGGTGATGCTCGTGGCGGTGCGGCGCTCTCTATTCGTCATATCACCGGCAAGCCGATTAAATTCCTCGGTGTCGGCGAGAAAACCGACGCGCTGGAGCCGTTCCACCCGGATCGTATCGCCTCGCGTATTCTCGGCATGGGCGACGTACTGTCTCTTATCGAAGATATCGAAAGCAAAGTTGACCGCGCACAGGCTGAGAAGCTGGCGACCAAACTGAAGAAAGGCGACGGTTTCGACCTGAACGACTTCCTGGAACAGCTCAAACAGATGAAAAACATGGGCGGTATGGCCAGTCTGATGGGCAAATTACCGGGCATGGGGCAGATTCCGGACAACGTTAAATCGCAGATGGATGACAAGGTGCTGGTGCGTATGGAAGCGATCATCAATTCGATGACGCTGAAAGAGCGCGCGAAGCCGGAAATCATCAAAGGTTCCCGCAAGCGTCGTATCGCGCAGGGCTGTGGGATGCAGGTGCAGGACGTTAACCGCCTTCTGAAACAGTTCGACGACATGCAGCGCATGATGAAGAAGATGAAGAAGGGCGGGATGGCGAAGATGATGCGGAGTATGAAGGGGATGATGCCGCCAGGCTTCCCGGGTAGATAAATATATCGGGCTACCTTATTTGCCATTTTGACGCCGGAGTGTGCTCGAAATGCTCACGTACTGCGTGTACGCTCCGCTTTCTGCGCGCACGCTGACGCCAAACTGGCTGCAACGGTCACGCCCTGGAATCAAGCTTCATCACATGTTGATTGCTTTTTTCCCAGAAATCAGTAAAATTTTCGGGCTTTTAATATGACGCCGGGCTCCGTTCCTCGATGGGGCCCGGTTGTTTTATTCACACAAGAGGATGTTATGGTAACTATTCGTTTAGCTCGTCACGGCGCTAAAAAGCGTCCGTTCTACCAGGTTGTTGTCACCGACAGCCGTAATGCACGCAACGGTCGCTTCATTGAGCGCGTTGGTTTCTTCAACCCAATCGCTAGCGAAAAAGAAGAAGGCACCCGCCTGGATCTGGATCGCATCGCTCACTGGGTTGGCCAGGGCGCAACCATTTCCGATCGCGTTGCGGCGCTGATCAAAGAAGTAAAAAAAGCAGCTTAATCTGTCACGGTGGTCATGATGAGCAAGCAACTCGCCGCACAAGTACCCGCTGAACCGGTTGTACTGGGGAAAATGGGTTCTTCATACGGTATCCGTGGTTGGCTCAGAGTGTTTTCCTCCACTGAAGACGCCGAAAGCATTTTTGACTATCAGCCCTGGTTTATCCAGAAGGCGGGTCAGTGGCAGCAGGTACAGCTGGAAAGCTGGAAGCACCACAATCAGGATCTGATCATCAAGCTGAAAGGCGTTGACGATCGAGATGCCGCGAATCTTCTGACAAATTGCGAAATTGTCGTGGATTCCTCGCAACTTCCTGCGCTTGAGGAGGGAGACTACTACTGGAAAGACCTGATGGGCTGCCAGGTAGTCACCGCTGAAGGCTACGATCTCGGTAAAGTTATCGACATGATGGAAACCGGGTCGAATGACGTTCTCGTCATTAAGGCGAACCTGAAAGATGCATTTGGTATCAAGGAACGACTAGTACCGTTCCTCGATGGGCAGGTTATCAAGAAAGTCGATCTCGCTACTCGTACTATCGAAGTAGACTGGGATCCTGGTTTTTAAACCACCGAATAAACGGTAATAAATGGCGTTATGGGGATTGGCTTGTGTTTATTGGCATCGTTAGCCTGTTTCCTGAAATGTTCCGCGCAATTACCGATTACGGGGTAACTGGCCGGGCAGTAAAAAATGGCCTGCTGAACATCCAAAGCTGGAGTCCTCGCGACTTCACGCATGACCGGCACCGTACCGTGGACGATCGTCCTTACGGCGGCGGACCAGGGATGTTAATGATGGTGCAACCCTTGCGGGACGCCATTCACGCAGCAAAAGCCGCGGCAGGTGAAGGCGCTAAAGTGATTTATCTGTCGCCTCAGGGACGCAAGCTTGATCAAGCGGGCGTTAGCGAGCTGGCCACGAATCAGAAGCTTATTCTGGTGTGTGGTCGCTACGAAGGCGTAGATGAGCGCGTAATTCAGACCGAAATTGACGAAGAATGGTCAATTGGCGATTACGTTCTCAGCGGTGGCGAACTACCGGCAATGACGCTGATTGACTCCGTCGCCCGGTTTATACCGGGAGTTCTGGGGCATGAAGCATCAGCAATCGAAGATTCGTTTGCTGATGGGTTGCTGGATTGTCCGCACTATACGCGCCCTGAAGTGTTAGAGGGGATGGAAGTACCGCCAGTATTGCTGTCGGGAAACCATGCTGAGATACGTCGCTGGCGTTTGAAACAGTCGCTGGGCCGAACCTGGCTTAGAAGACCTGAACTTCTGGAAAACCTGGCTCTGACTGAAGAGCAAGCAAGGTTGCTGGCGGAGTTCAAAACAGAACACGCACAACAGCAGCATAAACATGATGGGATGGCATAGGCCCCCGAATATCAGTTTACCCAGGATAAGAGATTAAATTATGAGCAACATTATTAAGCAACTTGAACAAGAGCAGATGAAGCAGAACGTACCTTCCTTCCGTCCGGGCGATACCGTGGAGGTGAAAGTATGGGTTGTTGAAGGTACCAAGAAACGTCTGCAGGCATTCGAGGGCGTGGTTATCGCTATTCGTAACCGCGGTCTGCACTCTGCATTCACTGTTCGTAAAATTTCCAACGGCGAAGGCGTTGAGCGTGTCTTCCAGACTCACTCTCCGGTAGTTGACAGCATTGCTGTTAAACGTCGTGGTGCTGTTCGTAAAGCTAAACTGTACTACCTGCGTGAGCGTACTGGTAAAGCGGCTCGTATCAAAGAGCGTCTTAACTAAGAACGCGCTTTCGCAACATCCGAAAGCTTGTAGAAAAGAAGGGGTTGGCATTACGCTGGCCCCTTTTTTATGGGTTTGCTCCACGCCATAGACGGTTGCATGATTAGGCTGGGTCTGTGGTCTCAACGCTGAGTCAGAAACGGCCAGGCCCGTTCCTTAGTTTAGCGAGCGTTCCGCACGCCGGTGTTTAGCCTGATACATATTTCGATCGGCCAGTTCTTGTAGTTTTTCGGCAGTGGCATGTTCCCATGTCAGCGCAAAGCCAATACTCAGGGTCATCGTTATTCGCTGGCCGTTATGCAGTTCAAAAGGTCGATTAAACGCCTGGGATAGCGCTGCGCAAATACGTTGTACTTCATATTCCGAATGTACATCGTAAAGCACCATCGCAAATTCATCGCCGCCGAGTCGGTAAGTCTGATAACGGCTACCACCGAATTCCGCTAATCTTTTGGCAACCTCTATAAGTACGCGGTCGCCTGCCGCATGTCCCCAGGTATCATTAATATATTTAAAGTTATCGCCATCCAGAAATAACAATGCCGAACTGCTACGAGCGGAATTGTCCTTCATCAGCGCGTTAATACAGCTGCGAAATGCCGCGCGATTGGCAAGCCCCGTCAGCGGATCGTGCAGCGCGGTACGTAGTAACTGGGCATTTTTAGCCTGAAGCCGTAGCTGCCATTCTTCCATCTCATCCAGAAGGCTATTGAAATCCTGCGCAAACAGGTGAAATTCCGCAATACGCTCATCAGGTACCCGGCGTGAAAAATTTCGGTTAGTGCGAACGTCGTGTACAACTTCAGTAATATTTTGCAGCGCATCCACAACGCCATTGTGTAAATAACGCGTGAGCAGCAGGGCAATGCCGGATGCCAGCAGAATACATCCTGTCAGCACTGCCAGCGATAGCCAGATAAAATGACCAATAAGGCTGTCGCGGGCGACAAGCCGTACTTCGCCGATGGCCCTGCCGTTGTGCCAGACGGGTTGTGATACCGGCAATGGAAAAAGCCAGTGGCTAATTAAGCCAATGAGCTTATCGTCTGCGGCTCGCGCATCATAGCGCCATGAGGCGATAGTACGGCCATTTTTATCGCGGACCTCCGCCGCTGAAAATTGTCCCTGGCGTCCCAGTGTGGCGAGCGTTTCCGCTGCGGCCGCGTTATCGGAAAATACCAGTGCCGCTTCAAGGCTATGGGCCATTGTGGCGGCGGTCAAATCGAGATTCTTTTGCGCATACTGTTTGAGCGTAAGGACAGACGCAACGCAAATTAATAGCCAGATCAATGTCATTGTAAGCAGCACGCTGATTATACTAATCCGCCGTAGTGTGCGTTTAAATGTTGGCCTGGACAGAGAAAACTCCTTATTCATGCTTTTGATTCCGTGCAAGCATTAATACTTCTGGATTTACTCTCACCCCGCTATGCGAGAGGGAGTCCAGGTTGACGGAAAATTTGACTTCATCATTGTTAATGATCAGACAAAATGCGCTGCCAATAATACATTCGGTATTTTGCTCGGCAATTAATAACAAGGCATTAACTGGATAATGACGCGTTAACTCCACCTGATAAGCTGGCGATTCATTGCCAAAGTAAAAACCATCACAGCGGGCGCTCAGGGCTTCTTGTGTGGTACGGATGACAAGCGGTTGATAAGGGAAAGCCCAGTCAGCCTCTTCGCTAAGTACCCTGACAAAACGCGCAGATGAAAATATGCATAGCCTTGGCGGCCCGGATAACGCCGGCCAGTGTGTATAACTGACGATACCGGAGACGATGGCGCGTACGGATTTCTCTTCTTCCGTGACGCGTTGAGCATACAGAGGCAAGCTTGCTAATAATAGCGATAACAGAAGGATAAATCGGTGAGAAAAACGCATTAACAAGCCCCCACCATCTTCAGTCGTAAAGCATTAAAATACATCCGTGATTGTTTGTAGCAAAATAACATTATTTTGCCATATCGTCATTATGTCTTATTGATAATATGAATAATTTAAGTGGCGTCCCTGATATTAAATTCTTGTGATAATGGTATTAATCACCCTATATCAGAAAGTAAAAATATGTGTGCGGACAAAAAATAATCAAAAAATAGCGAGCATCGCTCATTTTACCGCTTTTCTGAGGCTGGGAATAAAATAATTCACTTGTTGTGTAAAGTTTTTGATACGAAATGAAGGGGTTTAATCGATGATTTCGCATGATGTAAAGTTTATTTTACGTAATATGGATTGAAATCTTTACTTTTTGTGGTATGGTTTAAACATCCTCGTGGAGGATCAACTATCGCAAACAAGAAAAGACAGGATCGCCATCATGCAAAAAGACGCGCTGAATAACGTACGTATCACCGATGAACAGGTATTAATGACGCCGGAGCAGCTTAAAGCGGCCTTTCCGTTGAGCCTGGTGCAGGAAGCGCAGATAGCGCAGTCCCGGGGAATCATTTCTGACATTATTGCCGGGCGCGATCCGCGTCTGTTGGTGGTATGCGGTCCTTGTTCTATTCACGATCCTGAAACCGCTCTGGAATATGCCCGTCGATTTAAAGCCCTTGCCGAAGAGGTCAGCGATAGCCTCTATCTGGTAATGCGCGTCTATTTTGAAAAGCCGCGGACTACCGTCGGCTGGAAAGGGCTGATTAACGATCCTCACATGGATGGCTCATTTGATGTGGAAGCCGGGTTGAAAATAGCGCGTCAGCTACTGGTGGAACTGGTGAATATGGGGTTGCCATTGGCGACCGAAGCGTTGGATCCGAACAGCCCGCAATACCTGGGAGATCTGTTTAGCTGGTCGGCGATAGGCGCGCGCACAACCGAATCGCAAACCCACCGCGAAATGGCGTCTGGCCTTTCTATGCCGGTCGGCTTTAAAAACGGCACGGATGGCAGCCTGGCGACAGCGATTAACGCCATGCGCGCCGCTGCTCAACCCCATCGCTTTGTTGGCATTAACCAGGCCGGTCAGGTTGCGTTATTGCAAACCCAGGGAAATCCGCATGGCCATGTGATTCTGCGTGGCGGCAAAGCGCCAAACTATAGCCCGGCAGATGTCGCTCAGTGTGAAAAAGAGATGGAACAGGCGGGACTACGTCCTTCGCTGATGGTAGATTGCAGTCATGGTAACTCCAATAAAGATTATCGCCGCCAGCCAGCCGTTGCCGAATCTGTGGTTGCGCAGATTAAAGATGGCAATCGTTCAATCATTGGCTTAATGATTGAAAGTAATATTCATGAGGGTAATCAGTCTTCCGAACAGCCGCGCAGCGAAATGAAGTATGGCGTTTCCGTCACCGATGCTTGTATTAGCTGGGAGATGACCGATGCCCTGTTACGTGAAATTCATAAAGATTTGAGCGGCCAGCTGGCGGTGCGCGTCGCATAAGAGGTTGTTATGGTTGCTGAATTGACCGCATTACGCGATCAAATAGATGATGTCGATAAAGCGTTGTTGAATTTACTGGCTAAGCGCCTGGAACTGGTTGCCAAAGTCGGCGAGGTGAAAAGCCGTTTTGGCCTGCCTATTTACGTGCCGGAGCGTGAGGCCTCTATGCTGGCTTCACGACGGGCGGAAGCAGAAGCGATCGGTGTCCCGCCCGATCTCATTGAAGATGTCCTGCGCCGGGTAATGCGTGAATCTTACTCCAGCGAAAATGATAAGGGGTTCAAAACGCTTTGTCCTTCTCTGCGTCCGGTCGTCATTGTGGGCGGCGGCGGACAGATGGGGCGTCTGTTTGAAAAAATGCTCACGCTGTCGGGCTATCAGGTCCGTATTCTGGAACAGCAGGACTGGCCGCGCGCCAGGGACATTGTCGCCGATGCCGGAATGGTGATCGTCAGCGTGCCGATTCATGTTACTGAACAGGTCATAGCGCAACTGCCGCCCCTGCCGTCCGACTGTATTCTGGTCGATCTGGCATCGGTGAAAAGCGGTCCGTTGCAGGCAATGTTGGCGGCCCATGATGGCCCCGTGTTGGGCTTGCATCCGATGTTTGGTCCGGACAGCGGGAGCCTGGCGAAGCAGGTGGTGGTCTGGTGTGACGGGCGTCAACCGGAAGCGTATCAGTGGTTCCTTGAGCAAATCCAGGTGTGGGGCGCGCGGTTGCATCGAATTAGCGCTGTCGAGCACGATCAGAACATGGCTTTTATCCAGGCGTTGCGCCACTTTGCTACCTTCGCTTATGGGCTGCATCTGGCGGAAGAGAACGTCCAGCTTGAGCAGCTTCTGGCGCTATCATCGCCGATTTATCGACTGGAGCTGGCGATGGTCGGGCGTCTGTTCGCCCAGGACCCGCAACTGTATGCGGACATTATTATGTCGTCGGAGCGCAATCTGGCGCTTATCAAGCGTTACTATAAACGTTTTGGCGATGCGATCGGGTTACTGGAACAGGGTGATAAGCAGGCTTTTATCGACAGTTTTCGCAAAATTGAACACTGGTTTGGCGATTATGCCAGACGCTTCCAGAATGAAAGCCGTGTGTTATTGCGTCAGGCGAATGACAGCCGACCATAATGATGACATCTATACTAAAAGCCAGCTTTGCTGGCTTTTTTCGTTTAAGGAACCGTTATGACTACGCCGCACGTTTTATTTGATTATGTCGGACATCTACCAGAATGCCCCACATGGAGCGAGGATGAAAGCGCGCTGTATTGGACCGATATCCTGGAACAGGAGATCCATCGTTACCATCCGACGAGCGGGACGCATAGCGTGCTGGCGTTTCCGGAAGAGGTGGGCTGTTTTGCCTTGCGTGAGCAGGGCGGATTTATTGTGGCCATGCGTCATGCTATCTGGCTGGCCGATAAAAATGGATTATTGCAGCGTAAGGTTTGCGACAATCCCTCTAATACGAAACTGGCGCGTTTTAACGATGGCGGCACTGATGGCGATGGACGTTTTTATGCCGGAACGTTCTGGGCGCCAGGTGACTATAATGGCGCGTTGCTGATGCGGATCGATCATGACCTGACGGCAAAAGTGATCCAGTGCGATATCCAGGGACACAACGGCCTGGCGTTCAGCCCGGATAACCAGTGGATGTATACCTCCGATACGCCGAATGGCGTGATATACCGCACGTTACTTGATAAGCATGGCGAACCGGGCAAGCGTGAACTTTTTCGCCATTTTGGCGAAGGAGAAGGACTTCCCGACGGCGCGGCGATGGATAGCGAAGGGTGCTACTGGAGCGCGATGTTTGACGGCTGGCGCGTGGCGCGTTTCTCACCGCAAGGAGAGCAGCTGGAAGAGTACCGGTTGCCGGTACGTTGTCCGACGATGGTTTGCTTTGGCGGCGCAGATATGAAAACGCTGTTTATTACAACTACCAGAAAAAATATGTCTGCTCAGGAAGTGGCGGATTATCCGCTCTCCGGCGCCATCTTCACCCTGCAGGTAGCCGTCGCAGGGATGAAGAAAAGCCGTTTTATTGAACGTCAGGCAGGTTCTACCGGCACGACGTTTTCGCTGGGATAGCAGCCAAGCACTTTCATTGAGCGCGTGATCTCGCCCAGCTCTTTTAGCGCGCTTTGCATTACCTGCGACTCCAGGTTCGCCTGAATATCGAGATAAAACATCTCTTCCCACGGATTGCCGTGAATGGGGCGCGACTCCAGTTTCGTCATGATGAGATTGTGGTTACGCAGCACCAGCAGCGCTTCGACCAGCGCGCCAGCTTGCTGCCCGGTGGCGATTAACAGAGTGGTTTTTGCCGGAACCTGATCGGAAACGTTGATGGCTTTGCGCGCCAGTACCAGAAAGCGGGTGATATTCTGCGTCTGGTTTGCGGCGATGCGTTCCAGCACCTGTAAACCGTGCAACATGCCGCCTGCCTCGCTGCCGAGCGCCGCGACGCGCGGAGAGTTCGCCTGCGCGACTTTTTCCATCGCTGCCGACGTACTCTCGGTATAGTCGATTTTCCAGTGCGGATAGCGGCTCAAAAACTTACTGCACTGCTGGAACGGCTGCGGATGGCTGTACACCGTTTCGATGGTATTCAGATCCGTAGCGCCGGAAACCAGTACGCAGTGATCGATAGTGACAGTCATCTCACCGACAATCGACAGACTGGTGTGTTGCAATAAGTCGTACACATCGTTGATAGCGCCGGAGCTGGTGTTCTCTATCGGAACCACGGCGTAATCGGCCTGGCCGGTTTCGACCTGATGAAAAATATCGGTGAATTTTGCGCAACCGCTCTCAATAAATTGCTCAAAATGGCGTGCAGCATACTGGCGCGCCGCGAGATGAGAATAGGAGCCTTTCGGCCCAAGAAACGCAATACGTGCCGAATGAGGGTGAGTATTATTCAGATGTTGTTGCAGCAGCGCCTGCTGAGTAAGCACGGAGTCTTCAATGATAAGCTGGAACAGACGGGTAATGTAGTGTGCGTCGAGATGGTGGGCTTTACCGAGATGGATGAGTCTGTCCAGCAGCGCGCGTTCACGATCGATATCCCGAACCGGACGATGCGACAGTAGTTTTGCTTGTCCCACTTCAATCGCCAGCGCGCGTCGTTTTGCCAGTAAGGCCAGTAACTCTTCGTCTAAAGCGCTGATTTTATCTCGCAGCGCCAGTAATGGGTTTTCCGATGTCATAGTGTTGCCTTTTTTGTTATCAATAAAAAAGGCCTCCCGGTGGGGGAGGCCTTCTTGTTCGTCTTCGCATTCTTTATCACATGACGAAACGCCTCCCGGTCAGGGGAAGATAAAAAAGAATGCGAAGAAAAACCGGGTTAGCTTCATAACTGTTTCCTTTGTGTACGTAAGTACAGTACCCGTACTGTTTTAATCCTGTCAACAAAAAACGCGCCCGAAGGCGCGTTGGCGATACACTCAATGTAAGGGACTACTCTTCTTCTGCTTCGACGAAGCTGGCATCTTTCACCGATGCGGTGGCACGACGGGCTTCGCCTTTGTGCTGCACTTTATTGAGCTGCCGTTCCAGCTTGTTGATCAATTCATTAATAGCGGTGTACATATCTTCGTGTTTTGCGCTGGCGACCAGATGTCCGTTCGGTGTATTAATGGTGGCGTCAGCAATAAAGCCCTGTGGCTCTTTAGACAGAATGATATGAGGATTAATCAGGTGAGTTTGCCATTTTTCCAGTTTGGCGAGACGGTCTGCGACATGTTGGCGGATTGCCGGAGTAATTTCCATTTGTTTACTGGTAATGTTCATTGTCATAAATTTTACCTCTTGTCTTTCCCGTCTTGGTGATTCCAGCATACCGTTCTTAATGTCAAAATGTGTGATGTAAATCACATTATTTTGTCACTTTTTGTCAAGGCGAACTTTTTGTGAGGCATCGCAGGAAGAAGCGATCTTTTACTTGAGGAATGGCTGAAAGCAGGCCATATTTGACTGGATGCGTTGCAGTGAAATCATTTCTGTTGCATCAGATATCGAATAAAAAAACGGCAGCCGGAAGGCTGCCGTTTTGCTTGTTGGTATTGCTTCAGGTGTTTTTGCTGTTAGCGGCAATAATTTTCGCGACTTTGTCAGCCTGCGCATTCAGCTGCATCTGACGATAGGCGTTTTCCATCAGCGGCAACGCATCGCGCGTGGCCTGCGTATCAGGATAATTGCGTAGCATACCTTCTACCCGGTTTACGACCGCAACCCATGCGCCGCGCGCGGTATAGTACTCTGCGACGGAATATTCATATTTCGCCAGACGGTCTTTCAGGAATACCAGACGCTTAGTGGCGTCGGTGGTGTACTGGCTATTAGGATAGCTGCGTACCAGTTTCGAAAAGTCATTGAACGCCGCCCGCGCATGTTGCGGATCGCGATCGCTGCGATCGATGCCAAAGAAACCTTGCAGCGCGCTATCATCCAGCGCCATGTTCGTCAGGCCGCGCATGTACATGACATAGTCAATATTAGGGTGCGTTGGATTAAGACGCATAAAACGATCGATGGCGGCCTGCGCTAGCGGCAAATCGGCGTTTTTGTAATAGGCGTAGATAAGATCCAACTGCACCTGCTGAGAATACGGTCCGAATGGATAACGATTATCTAACGCTTCCAATTGCGTTATTGCCTGTTTCCAGTTACCGTCCTGCAGCTTTTGCTGAGCAGTCGCGTAGATTTCATTCGGCGGATTATCGGGCACCTCTTCCTTTGAACCCGAGCAACCCGCCAGAAACAGGCTCAACGTGGCTGCTGCCACCAGATATTTCATGTGCGTCATGACGTTTTGACTTTCCTCAAAATGTTTTACGGGAGATTCTCTGTTCCTGCTCCCGGTTAAGACCAGCTACAATAGCACACTATATTAAACGGCAAAGCCGTAAAACCCAACGTTAAACGAAGAAGCTGTATATGGCACAACGAGTACAACTCACCGCAACGGTCTCCGAAAACCAACTCGGTCAACGCTTAGATCAGGCTTTGGCCGAAATGTTCCCGGATTATTCACGTTCGCGTATAAAAGAATGGATTTTGAATCAGCGCGTGTTGGTCAATGGTCAACTTTGCGATAAGCCAAAAGAAAAAGTGTTAGGCGGCGAGCGGGTGGCTATTGATGCGGAGATCGACGAAGAGATTCGTTTTGAAGCGCAGGATATCCCGTTAGATATTGTTTATGAAGATGACGATATTCTGGTTATCAACAAACCACGCGATCTGGTGGTACATCCTGGCGCGGGTAACCCGGACGGTACGGTACTGAACGCGTTGCTACATTATTATCCGCCGATTGCGGATGTTCCGCGCGCGGGCATTGTGCATCGTCTGGATAAGGACACGACGGGGCTGATGGTGGTGGCCAAAACCGTTCCGGCGCAAACGCGCCTGGTGGAGTCTTTGCAGCTGCGCGAGATTACCCGCGAATATGAAGCGGTCGCGATCGGACATATGACGGCGGGAGGAACGGTGAATGAACCCATCAGTCGTCACCCGACCAAACGTACCCATATGTCGGTGCATCCCATGGGCAAACCGGCGGTGACCCACTACCGCATTATGGAACATTTCCGTGTGCACACGCGTCTTAGGCTGCGTCTGGAGACTGGGCGTACGCACCAGATCCGCGTGCATATGGCGCATATTACGCACCCGTTAGTGGGCGATCAGGTCTACGGTGGTCGTCCACGTCCACCGAAAGGCGCATCGGAAGAGTTTATTTCCACTCTGCGTAAGTTTGACCGCCAGGCGCTTCATGCAACGATGCTGCGTCTCTACCATCCTGTATCGGGTATCGAAATGGAGTGGCACGCGCCGATTCCACAAGATATGGTGGACCTTATCGATGCGATGCGCGCCGATTTCGAAGATCATAAAGATGATGTGGACTGGTTATGAATGCACTGATTGTCCCGCAGTGGCCGCTGCCGAAAGGCGTCGCAGCCTGTAGTTCTACCCGTATTGGCGGGGTGAGTTTACCGCCTTACGACTCGCTGAATCTGGGTGCGCATTGCGGCGATAACCCGGAGCATGTTGAAGAGAACCGCAAGCGTCTGTTTGCGGCGGGCAATCTGCCTTCGAAACCTGTCTGGCTTGAACAGGTTCACGGTAAAAATGTGTTGAGGCTTACCGGAGAACCTTATGCCTCCAAACGTGCGGATGCGTCTTACAGCAATACGCCAGGAACCGTCTGCGCGGTAATGACGGCAGACTGCCTGCCTGTGCTATTCTGTAACCGTGAGGGAACAGAAGTGGCGGCGGCTCATGCGGGCTGGCGCGGATTATGTGAAGGCGTACTGGAGGAAACTGTCACCTGCTTTGCTGACAAACCAGAAAATATCATCGCCTGGTTAGGTCCGGCGATCGGCCCGACCGCGTTTGAAGTGGGGCCGGAAGTGCGTGACGCATTTTTAGCAAAAGATGCGCAAGCCGATAGCGCATTTTTGCCGCACGGGGGAAAATTTCTGGCGGATATTTATCAGCTTGCACGCCAACGTCTGGCGAATACCGGCGTTGAACATGTCTATGGCGGGGATCGCTGCACCTTTAGCGAAAGTGAGACTTTCTTCTCTTATCGTCGCGACAAGACGACAGGTCGTATGGCAAGTTTTATTTGGCTGATATAACCTAAAGAATCAAGACGATCCGGTACGGGTAACTTTCTTTTCACATAATTCAGGTCATTCACCTTGAATAATTGAGGGATGACCTCATTTAATCTCCAGTAGCAATTTTGACCTGTTATGGGAGGAGTTATGCGTCTGGATCGTCTTACTAACAAATTCCAGCTTGCTCTTGCCGATGCCCAGTCGCTCGCGCTGGGGCACGACAACCAATTCATCGAACCTCTTCATTTAATGAGCGCCTTGCTGAACCAGGAAGGGGGATCGATACGTCCTTTATTAACCTCCGCCGGCATTAATGCTGGCCAGTTGCGCACCGCTATCGATCAGGCGCTGAGCCGTTTACCGCAGGTGGAAGGCACCGGCGGCGACGTACAGCCTTCTTCGGAACTGGTACGCGTACTGAACCTTTGCGACAAGCTGGCGCAAAAACGGGGAGACAATTTTATTTCGTCAGAGCTGTTTGTTCTGGCGGCGCTTGAGTCTCGCGGCACGTTAACCGATCTGCTGAAATCAGCCGGTGCGACCACGGCCAATATCACTCAGGCAATTGAACAGATGCGCGGAGGTGAAAGCGTGAACGATCAAGGGGCTGAAGACCAACGTCAGGCCTTGAAAAAATATACCGTCGATCTGACCGAGCGGGCTGAACAAGGCAAGCTTGACCCGGTAATTGGTCGTGATGAAGAAATTCGCCGTACCATTCAGGTACTGCAACGTCGTACCAAAAACAACCCGGTGTTAATCGGTGAGCCAGGGGTCGGTAAAACGGCAATTGTTGAAGGACTGGCGCAGCGCATTATTAACGGTGAAGTCCCTGAAGGCTTAAAAGGTCGCCGCGTACTGGCGCTGGATATGGGCGCGCTGGTGGCGGGGGCGAAATATCGCGGCGAATTTGAAGAGCGTCTGAAAGGCGTGCTGAACGATCTGGCGAAACAGGAAGGCAACGTCATCCTGTTTATTGACGAGCTGCACACGATGGTTGGCGCAGGTAAGGCTGATGGCGCAATGGACGCCGGGAATATGCTGAAACCGGCGCTGGCGCGTGGTGAACTGCACTGTGTGGGCGCCACCACGCTGGATGAATACCGTCAGTACATTGAAAAAGACGCGGCGCTGGAACGTCGTTTTCAAAAAGTGTTTGTCGCAGAACCTTCAGTGGAAGACACCATCGCTATTCTGCGTGGCCTGAAAGAACGTTACGAGCTGCACCACCATGTGCAGATCACTGACCCGGCGATTGTGGCGGCGGCAACATTATCTCACCGCTATATCGCCGACCGTCAGTTGCCGGATAAAGCTATCGACCTCATCGATGAAGCGGCATCCAGCATTCGTATGCAGATTGACTCTAAGCCGGAGGAGCTGGACAGACTCGACCGCCGCATTATTCAGCTCAAACTGGAACAGCAGGCGTTGATGAAAGAGTCTGACGAGGCGAGTAAAAAACGTCTCGATATGCTCAACGAAGAACTGGACGACAAAGAGCGCCAGTATTCTGAGCTGGAAGAAGAGTGGAAAGCGGAAAAAGCGTCGCTCTCTGGTACGCAAACTATTAAAGCGGAGCTGGAGCAGGCGAAGATTGCCATCGAGCAGGCGCGTCGCGTTGGCGACCTGGCGCGAATGTCTGAATTGCAGTACGGCAAAATTCCGGAGCTGGAAAAACAGTTGGAAGCCGCGACCCAGTCGGAAGGTAAAACCATGCGTCTGTTACGTAACAAAGTAACGGATGCGGAAATTGCCGAAGTGCTGGCGCGCTGGACCGGTATTCCGGTTGCCAGAATGCTGGAAGGCGAACGTGAAAAACTGTTGCGTATGGAACAAGAGTTACACAGCCGTGTGATCGGGCAGAATGAAGCCGTTGAAGCAGTATCGAACGCCATACGTCGTAGCCGCGCGGGGCTGTCCGATCCGAACCGTCCGATTGGTTCCTTCCTGTTCCTTGGGCCGACGGGGGTCGGTAAAACCGAACTGTGTAAAGCGCTGGCTAACTTTATGTTCGACAGCGACGACGCGATGGTGCGTATCGACATGTCTGAGTTTATGGAGAAACACTCCGTGTCTCGTTTGGTCGGGGCGCCTCCGGGATATGTCGGCTATGAAGAAGGCGGTTATTTGACGGAAGCGGTACGCCGTCGTCCTTATTCCGTCATCTTGTTGGATGAAGTAGAAAAAGCGCATCCGGATGTATTCAACATTCTGTTGCAGGTGCTGGACGACGGTCGGCTGACTGACGGGCAGGGGAGAACGGTCGACTTCCGTAATACGGTGGTCATTATGACTTCTAACCTCGGTTCCGATCTCATTCAGGAGCGCTTTGGCGAACTGGATTACGGTCGAATGAAAGAGATGGTGCTGGGTGTGGTTAGCCAAAACTTCCGTCCGGAATTTATCAACCGTATTGATGAAGTTGTGGTATTCCATCCGTTAGGTGAGCAACACATCGCTTCTATTGCTCAGATCCAGCTGCAGCGTCTGTACAAACGTCTGGAAGAACGTGGTTATGAAATCCATATCTCCGATGAGGCGCTGAAACTGTTGAGCGCCAACGGTTACGATCCGGTCTACGGGGCGCGTCCGTTAAAACGTGCTATTCAACAGCAGATCGAAAACCCACTGGCGCAGCAAATCCTGTCTGGTGAACTGGTTCCTGGCAAAGTGATTCGCCTTGAAGCCAATGATGATCGTATTGTGGCAGTGCAGTAAGTCACAAATTTGAATAAAACGGGCCCTGACGGGCTCGTTTTTGTTTAAAAACCAGGCGAAAATAGGCTTTTGGTTCAAATGTTGTTTGAAAAGTGAACGGTTGAGCTTTTTTTTGCATTTAGGTCTTGTCAGGCTCTAATAACTCCCTATAATGCGCCACCACTGACACGGAACAACGGCATACAGGCCGCCGGGTCAGAAAGGCTTCGTTAAGAAGTCTGTGAGGAAAGCGAAAATAAAGGCTTGACTCAAAAAGAGGAAAGCGTAATATACGCCACCTCGCGACGGTGAGCGAAAGCCGCGTTGCACTGCTCTTTAACAATTTATCAGACAATCTGTGTGGGCACTCGAAGATACGGATTCCTGACGTCGCAAGACGAAAAAT
>NZ_JBGDTY010000007.1:0-224115 GCF_046552515.1 Salmonella sp. SAL00653 | reverse complement strand
AGAGCAGGTGCGACGCGGCTTTCAGCTCACCGTCGCGAGGTGGCGTATATTACGCTTTCCTCTTTCAGAGTCAACCCCGAATTTCAGGATTTTTCTCTTCAACCGACCGGCTGTTTGTGTGAAGTGATTCACATCCGCCGTGTCGATGGAGGCGCATTATAGGGAGTCGGTTCAGGAAGACAAGCGGAAAAATGCATTTTTGTTTTAACCGCTCATCTTTTATCCATAACGCTTATTTTTGCTGCTTTTTTATCGCCGATGGCAGATCGGCAAGGCTGTTTAACACCCAGTCCGCCGCGTTTTCTGCTTCTGCCGTGACCGGTTTGCCCGTACGCACCAGCACTTTTGTCCCGACATTTGCCGCCGCTGCCGCCTGCATATCTTCCAGCTTGTCTCCCACCATATAAGAAGCCGCCATATCGATATGCAGGAAATCACGCGCCGAGATAAGCATTCCTGGATGCGGCTTGCGACAATCACATACCTGACGGAACTCTTCTATACTGCCCTGCGGATGGTGAGGACAATAATAGATGCCGTCCAAATCAACATCGCGATCCGCCAACGACCAGTCCATCCATTCGGTTAACGTTTCAAACTGCGCCTCAGTGAATTTGCCGCGCGCGATTCCGGACTGGTTTGTCACCACCACCAACGCATAGCCCATTTTTTTTAGCTCGCGCATCGCGTCAATAACACCGTCTATAAACTCGAATGCATCGATTTCATGTACGTAGCCGTGATCCACATTAATGGTGCCGTCACGGTCGAGAAAAATTGCGGGTACAGACTTTGCCACCTTTTATAGCTCCTGAGTAAAGCAAGTGGCGCTAGTATCGCATGTTTCAGCAGGCAAGAAAGTGCTCATCGTATAAAGCCTGATTGATTTAGACGTCTGGATGCCTTAACATCCATTCTGTTGACGGCGTTGACCGTATTAGGCAGACGAAAATGCCTCCGCTCATTTCATTACGATAATAAAGAATCAATGATTAAACTTTCGAATATTACCAAAGTGTTCCAGCAGGGGGCGCGCACCATTCAGGCGCTGAACAATGTCAGCCTGCATGTCCCTGCCGGACAAATTTACGGCGTCATTGGCGCCTCCGGCGCCGGTAAAAGTACGCTTATCCGCTGCGTTAACTTACTTGAACGCCCAACCGAAGGTAGCGTTCAGGTCGGCGGTCAGGAGCTAACAACGCTTTCAGAGTCTGAGTTGACCAAAGCTCGCCGTCAAATCGGCATGATTTTCCAACATTTTAACCTGCTCTCTTCCCGTACCGTGTTTGGCAACGTCGCGTTGCCGCTGGAACTGGATAACACACCAAAGGAAGAGATCAAACGCCGTGTCACAGAGCTGCTGGATTTAGTCGGTCTTGGCGACAAGCACGACAGCTATCCGGCAAATCTTTCCGGCGGTCAGAAACAGCGTGTCGCGATTGCCCGCGCGTTAGCCAGTAATCCAAAAGTGTTGCTGTGCGATGAAGCCACCAGCGCGCTTGATCCCGCGACGACCCGTTCGATTCTGGAATTGCTGAAAGATATCAACCGTCGTCTGGGGTTGACGATTCTGCTTATCACTCATGAAATGGATGTCGTAAAACGTATCTGCGACTGCGTTGCCGTCATCAGTAATGGCGAGCTTATTGAGCAGGATACGGTCAGCGAAGTCTTCTCGCATCCTAAAACGCCGCTGGCGCAGAAGTTTATTCAGTCCACTCTGCATCTGGACATTCCGGAAGATTACCAGGCGCGTTTGAAAGCGTCGCCGGAAACTGACAGCGTGCCGATGCTGCGCATGGAATTCACCGGGCAGTCTGTGGATGCCCCGCTGCTTTCTGAAACCGCGCGTCGTTTCAACGTGAACAATAATATTATCAGCGCGCAGATGGATTACGCGGGCGGTGTGAAGTTCGGCATTATGCTAACGGAAATGCACGGCACACAAGAAGAGACGCAAGCCGCAATTGCCTGGCTGCAGGATCACCATGTGAAAGTAGAGGTACTGGGTTATGTCTGAGGCAATGATGTGGTTACTGGTTCGTGGCGTTTGGGAAACGCTGGCGATGACCTTTGTCTCCGGTTTCTTCGGTTTCGTGATTGGCCTGCCGGTCGGCGTATTGCTGTATGTTACGCGCCCGGGGCAGATTATGGAGAACGCCAGGCTGTATCGCTCCCTCTCTGCGGTGGTCAATATTTTCCGCTCAATTCCCTTTATCATCCTGCTGGTGTGGATGATTCCTTTTACCCGAATAATTGTCGGCACCTCCATTGGTTTGCAGGCCGCAATTGTACCGCTGACCGTCGGCGCCGCGCCTTTTATCGCCCGTATGGTGGAAAATGCGTTGTTAGAGATCCCTGCCGGGCTGATTGAAGCCTCGCGAGCGATGGGCGCCACGCCGCTGCAAATTGTACGTAAAATCCTTTTACCGGAAGCGCTGCCTGGTCTGGTGAATGCGGCAACCATTACACTGATCACCCTGGTCGGTTACTCCGCAATGGGCGGCGCCGTCGGCGCAGGCGGCCTCGGTCAAATCGGCTATCAGTACGGTTATATTGGATACAATGCTACCGTGATGAATACGGTGCTGGTATTACTCGTCGTTCTGGTTTATTTAATTCAGTTATCCGGCGATCGCATCGTCAGGGCTGTCACGCATAAGTAACGTTAAACACAACACAAATACTCATTAAGGAAATAAGCATGGCGTTCAAATTCAAAACCTTTGCGGCAGTGGGTGCTCTGATTGGTTCTCTGGCACTTGCGGGTTGCGGTCAGGATGAAAAAGATCCGAATCATATTAAAGTCGGCGTAATCGTTGGCGCAGAGCAGCAAGTTGCCGAAGTCGCGCAGAAAGTCGCGAAAGAAAAATACGGCCTGGACGTGGAATTGGTGACCTTTAATGATTATGTTCTGCCTAATGAAGCGCTGAGCAAAGGCGATATCGATGCCAATGCCTTCCAGCACAAACCGTATCTGGATCAGCAAATCAAAGATCGCGGCTACAAACTGGTTTCCGTTGGTAAGACTTTTGTCTATCCCATTGCAGGATATTCCAAAAAAATCAAATCTCTGGATGAGCTCAAGGACGGTTCCCAGGTCGCTGTGCCTAACGACCCGACCAACCTTGGTCGTTCCCTGTTGCTGCTGCAAAAAGTAGGGCTGATTAAACTGAAAGACGGCGTCGGTCTGCTTCCTACCTCGCTGGATATCGTGGAAAACCCGAAAAATCTGAAAATTGTTGAGCTGGAAGCGCCGCAGTTGCCGCGTTCGCTGGATGACGCGCAGATCGCGTTAGCGGTCATCAATACGACTTACGCCAGCCAGATTGGCCTGACGCCAGCGAAAGACGGTATCTTCGTTGAAGATAAAGATTCTCCGTACGTTAACCTGATCGTGACGCGTGAAGATAACAAAGACGCCGAGAATGTGAAAAAATTCGTTCAGGCTTACCAGTCTGATGAAGTGTACGAAGCCGCAAATAAAGTTTTTAATGGCGGCGCGGTGAAAGGCTGGTAAGTTTTAGGCTGATTCCACAATCTGTAATATTATTCAGGACGGGCTATTGCCCGTCTTGTCATTTATGCAAGCTCCTGATTCAATATCTGGCAATTAGAACATTCATTGAGGAAATATTATGCGTGCTTTACCGATCTGTTTATTGGCACTCATGCTGGGCGGTTGTTCCATGCTAAGCAGATCCCCTGTTGAACCCGTTCAAAGCACCGCAACCCCGCCAAAAGCGGAGCCGGAGAAACCTAAAGCGCCGCGTGCCGCTCCCGTCAGGATTTACACCAATGCTGAAGACTTAGTCGGCAAACCTTTCCGCGATCTTGGCGAGGTTAGCGGCGAATCCTGCCAGGCGACAAATCAAGACTCTCCGCCTAACATTCCAACTGCGCGCAAGCGTATGCAGATTAATGCATCTAAAATGAAAGCCAACGCCGTCCTGCTGCACAGCTGTGAAATTACCAGCGGCACGCCAGGCTGCTACCGTCAGGCGGTTTGTATCGGGTCCGCCCTGAATATTTCGGCGAAATGAGCAGCTTTCAGTTTGAACAAATCGGCGTTATTCGCTCCCCCTATAAAGAAAAATTCGCCGTTCCGCGCCAGCCTGGTCTGGTCAAAAGCGCCTGCGGCGAACTGCATCTGATAGCGCCTTACAACCAGGCCGATGCCGTTCGCGGCCTGGAAGCGTTCAGCCATTTGTGGGTACTTTTCGTTTTTCATCAGACGATGGACGGCGGCTGGCGGCCAACAGTTCGTCCGCCCCGTCTTGGCGGTAACTCCAGAATGGGCGTTTTTGCCACGCGCTCCACGTTCCGCCCCAATCCGATTGGCATGTCGCTCGTTGCGCTAAAAAGTATCGAGTGCCGGAAAGAGAGCGTAATTCTGAAATTAGGCAGTCTGGATCTGGTGGATGGCACGCCGGTGGTGGATATCAAACCGTATTTACCGTTTGCCGAGGCCTTACCGGACGCCGCCGCCAGCTATGCGCAACAGGCGCCGATAGCTGAAATGCCCGTGAGTTTTACCGCTGAAGTGGCTCAACAGCTTACGACGCTGGAAAGGCGTTATCCGCAGCTACGGACATTTATTTGCGATGTGCTGGCGCAAGATCCTCGCCCGGCTTATCGTAAGGGTGAAGAGACGGGCAAAACCTATGCCGTCTGGCTGCATGATTTTAACGTGCGCTGGCGTGTGGTTAACACCGGATTTGAAGTGTTTGCGCTGGAACCACGGTAATTTCACGCCCTTCTCTTTTGACATCTCTTGCACGCTGGTAAACTAAATCACTTTTTTTGTATCAGGCTCACATTGAGCCTGTTCGATCGTTCAACTGGAACCGTGACAACATGCGTACTAGCCAATACCTGCTCTCCACTCTGAAGGAGACACCTGCCGACGCCGAGGTTATCAGCCACCAGCTGATGCTGCGCGCCGGGATGATCCGCAAGCTCGCCTCCGGGTTATATACCTGGCTGCCGACCGGCCTGCGCGTCCTGAAAAAAGTCGAAAACATCGTGCGTGAAGAGATGAACAACGCCGGTGCTATCGAGGTGTCGATGCCAGTCGTTCAGCCAGCCGACCTGTGGCAAGAGAGTGGTCGTTGGGAACAGTACGGTCCGGAACTGCTGCGTTTTGTCGACCGTGGCGAGCGTCCGTTCGTACTCGGCCCGACCCACGAAGAAGTTATCACCGATCTGGTGCGTAATGAACTCAGCTCTTATAAGCAGTTGCCGCTGAACTTCTTCCAAATCCAGACCAAATTCCGTGATGAAGTGCGTCCGCGCTTTGGCGTGATGCGTTCGCGCGAATTCCTGATGAAAGATGCTTACTCTTTCCACACCTCTCAGGAGTCGTTGCAGGAAACCTATGACGCCATGTACGCCGCGTATAGCCGTATCTTCAGCCGTATGGGGCTGGATTTCCGCGCGGTACAGGCCGATACCGGTTCTATCGGCGGCAACGCCTCGCATGAATTCCAGGTGCTGGCGCAAAGCGGCGAAGACGATATCGTTTTCTCTGATGTTTCTGATTACGCGGCTAATATTGAACTGGCAGAAGCTATCGCGCCGCAAACGCCGCGCGCAGCGGCGACGCAGGAAATGACTCTGGTCGATACGCCAAATGCCAAAACCATCGCGGAGCTGGTGGAACAATTCAACCTGCCAATTGAAAAAACGGTAAAAACGCTGCTGGTGAAAGCGGCGAAAGACAGCAAGTCTACGCTGGTGGCTCTGCTGGTTCGCGGCGATCATGAACTGAATGAAGTTAAAGCGGAAAAACTGCCGCACGTTGCCAGCCCGCTGACCTTCGCTACCGAAGAAGAGATTCGCGCCGTAATTAATGCCGGCCCTGGCTCCCTCGGCCCGGTCAATATGCCGATTCCGGTCATCATCGATCGCACCGTTGCCGCCATGAGCGATTTTGCCGCTGGCGCCAACATCGACGGTAAACACTACTTTGGTATTAACTGGGATCGCGATGTGGCGACGCCTGTTGTTGCCGACATCCGTAACGTAGTCGCCGGCGATCCGAGTCCGGATGGTCAGGGAACGTTGCTTATCAAACGCGGTATCGAAGTGGGTCACATCTTCCAGTTAGGTACCAAGTACTCAGAAGCGCTGAAAGCCTCCGTTCAGGGTGAAGATGGCCGTAACCAGATCCTGACAATGGGCTGCTACGGTATCGGCGTAACACGTGTCGTTGCCGCGGCTATCGAGCAGAACTTTGACGAGCGCGGCATTGTATGGCCTGACGCCATTGCGCCTTTCCAGGTCGCTATTCTGCCGATGAATATGCACAAATCCTTCCGTGTGCAGGAGCTGGCGGAAAAGTTGTACAGCGAATTGCGCGCGCAGGGCATTGAAGTGCTGATGGACGACCGTAAAGAGCGCCCGGGCGTGATGTTTGCCGATATGGAGCTGATTGGTATTCCACATACTATCGTGATTGGCGATCGCAACCTGGATAACGACGATATTGAGTATAAATACCGTCGTAGCGGTAAAAAATCGCTGATTAAAACCGGCGATATCGTTGATTATCTGGTCAAGGCGATTAAAGGCTAAACGACATTTTGTTGGGGTTGCCCGGCGCCATCCGGCAGATATGTAAAGGCCTCGCACCCTGCGAGGCCTTTTATTAGTGAGTGCAATCTTTACCCGGCGCAAACTTCACATTTTTATCAGCTATTAGCGTTTTTACCGGCTCGCCCGTGTCCGGATTCGCGGCTAACACAAAATGCCCTTCTACCGTCAGCAGCACCGGTTTTTCCGCTTCACCTTTCGCCGCCAGATAGCCGCGCTCAAGCTGGGCGTTACTGGCGACCGGCAGCCGTTTTCCGGTCGCGCAATCGGTAAAGGTCGCCGCATCGGCCCTGTATACATACCACGCAACGGCATTGGCGTTACCGGCAGGCTGGCGGTAACAGGCACCAGCGTATAATTAAGCTGCGAAGCCACCGGATTGCCTTCTCTGTCGAGCATCTCCAGCGCATTGCCTTTCGCGCGATAATACGATTTCTCGCCATTGCTGTCGGTTAACACCAGTTTATCCGCCGTCCGCGCCCAGGTACCGTATGACGCAAAAGAGGAAGGTTCTTCGCGCACGCCCTGATAGCGCTCGTTCATCACCCATGTGCCGTCTTTTTCCAGAAACAGTGACGTTTCAATACCTTCACAATCCGCACAGGGCAGCACGCCGCGCCAGCTTTGCTGCATGGGTTTTAATTCCGCCGCCTGCGCAGGTTGCAGGGCGTCAACTTCCGCACGGTTATTACACCCTATCAATGCAAATAGCGTACAGGCTGCCGCTACTGACAATATTGCTGTTCTCACCATAAAATCCTTATGAAATTGCTATTCCTGCCCGTCAATCCAGTGGACGACGAACTTTGCCGCGAAGCGCCTTTACAGAAGATTTTTGCGCCTTTGAGGACAAGCGGCGCTCTTTCGAGGCACGCGTCGGACGGGTTGCGCGACGGCTTTTCTGCTCCGCGGTTAATTCTTTTATGACGGCAACCAGCCTGGCGATAGCCGCTTCCCGGTTGAGCTCCTGGCTCCGGAACTCCTGCGCCTTAATGATAATGACGCCATCATCGCTTATCAGATGATGGCTGGCCGTCAGCAAACGCTGTTTATAATACTCTGGCAGGCCAGAGGCCCGAATGTCAAAGCGCAAATGAATCGCGCTAGAGGTCTTATTTACGTGCTGACCACCCGCGCCCTGCGCGCGAATGGCCGTAATTTCCAGCTCATTATCGGCTATGGAGACCGTCCGGGAGATGGCAATCATGAGGGCTGTTGCCAGGCGGTTAGCTGTATTTCCAGATTATTCCGAGCATCAGAAAGCCAGATTGCGCCGTCCTGAATCGTCGCCTGTAACGTCATGGTACGATCGGCAAATTCACTGAGCTGCGCCAGCTGCCCGTCATCCAGATACCAGACGGACAGGTTAGCGAACTGCGCGCACTTGCTTTGATGCTGCTGCCACCAGATTTGCGCCGCCCGGGAGTTATAAGCAAAGAGCGCGACATCGCTCGCCTGAGTACAGGCTTTCTTAATACGGCGCTCATCCGGCAGCCCCAGCTCTATCCAGAGATCGATGCCCAGATGATCGTTGCGCAGCCAGGCCTCCGGCTCATCTTCCGCGCTGAGCCCACGTGTAAACTGCAACCGTTCATCAGCATATTTTATCCATGCCAACAGGCGCAGCATCATGCGCTCCTGCGTTTCAGAAGGGTGACGCGCCAGCGTCAATGCCGCATCCAGAAACCGGTTGCGATCAAGGTCAGCCACATTGACGACGGCTTTATAAATTGTCGCTTTAAGCGCCATGAGAAAACTCCTTTCGAATCAGGCGCCCATTGTAGCGAAAACCGCGCTAAAAGGCTGTTAACGAATCTTTTACCCACTCGCGTCAGGCGCTGATATTGCGCAAATGAGTATGGTATAGTCACCTTGCTAAACAAGATTTAACTTCGTAGGCTTAGACTTGCATCCACGGTTAAGTCAGAATGCTGACAGGAGGGCATGTGGAAAAATATTGTGAGTTAGTACGCAAGCGGTATGCGGAAATCGCCAGCGGAGACTTAGGGTATGTCCCGGATGCGCTGGGTTGTGTATTGAAAGTGCTTAATGAAGTGGCGGCAGATAGCGCCCTTTCAGAGTCGGTCAGGGAAAAGGCAGCTTATGCTGCCGCGAACTTACTGGTGAGCGATTATGTCAATGAATGAAACGTATCAACCCATTAATTGCGATGACTACGATAGTCTTGAGCTTGCCTGCATGCATCATTTAATACTGATGCTAACGTTAAAAGATGGCGAGGTTTTGCAGGCAAAAGCGAACGATTTGATCTTACGTAAAAACGTAGAATATCTGCTTGCCGAGGTTTCCGGCGAGTCTTGTGAGCTTCGTCTCGACAAAATCGCCAGTTTCAGCCACCCGGAAATTGGTACCGTGGTAGTTAGCGAATCCTGAGTATTTTGTTGCCGGATGGTGGTGCAAGCACCTTATCAGGCCTACGTTCCATTCGATACGCAGGCCTGATAAGCGCAGCGCCATCAGGCATGCCAAACCAGACTCACCCCTTCTTTATCTTCTGCTGCTCCCTCACGCGTCACAAAAACACCCGCAGCCGCAATCAGCGTTTCGCCGTAAAACAACAGCGGCGTGGTGTCTCGTCGCCAGGGCGGGATCCCCTGCTCCTGCCAGATTTTCTTTAATTTACGTCCACCGTTACGCCCGACAATATGTAACACGCCTGGCGCTTTAAAACGAATGCTGACGGATTCTTCCTCTCGCGGTCGGCGCAGTTCGCCGCCAGGAACGAGCTGTACCGTCCCTAAGCCGGCAGGCAGCGCCAGCGGCGTTTGCCAGGCGGGCCAGGCGACCGTCGTTTCGTGTTGTCCGGCCACGGATTTAATCCACCACAGTTGCGACTGATAACGGCGAATCTCGTGATCGCCAAAGCGTAAACAGGGAGAGGCATCGTCGCGCGCCAGCGCCACCTCCTGCCAGATACGTTCCAGCGCGTCGCGAGAGGGCATCGGCGCATTACGCATCGCCAGCCAGCGACGCAAAATCGCCGCCCGCCGTACATCGCTCATCGACATTAATGGAGAGAGCCGCAATGTTCCCTCCGTCGTGATACAGTCCGTAAGATCGCTGGCCAGAAGCTCGTCCAGCAGCCTTTCTTGCGCGGCGCAGAGCGTCGCGCTACGGGCTACCGCCGCAGGAAAATGCGGCCAGCGCTGCTGTAAGAGCGGAAGCGCGCGCAGGCGTAAAAAATTGCGATCGTAGGCGTCATCCTGATTGCTTTCATCTTCAATCCAGCATAAGCCATGACGCACAGCCCACTGTTCCAGCGTCTTCCGCGTTTCTCTCAACAGCGGGCGAAGAAGCAGAGTTCCGGCAAAAGGCGAGCGTTCTCCCATCGCGGAAAGTCCGGCCGGACCGCTGCCGCGCTTTAACGCCAGCAGAAACGTTTCACACTGATCGTCAAGGTGCTGCGCGGTTGCCAGCACTTCGCCAGGCAATAGCGTCTGTGCGAACGCCCGGTAGCGCGCTTCACGCGCATGGGCCTCGATACCCAGGCCATTATCCGCCAGCGTCACCCGCTCCACTACCAGCGGAACCTGCCAGCGTTCGCATACGGTTTCGCAATGCCGCACCCAGCTATCAGCATGAGGGCTTAAACCGTGATGAATATGGATAGCACGCAGCGTGACGTCAGGATGGCGTTCTCGCCACAACACCAGTTGATGCAACAGCACCGTAGAATCCAGGCCGCCGCTAAAGGCAGCCAGAATACGGCGAGAAGAGAGTAACGAGGTATTCAACGTGAGAGTGGTCATGATCCATGCTTATAGTGACTTAGCCCGGCAACGTTACCTGGCGAGCGTCTTAATGACAAGCCTTACTGCTCATACAGCTCAAGCGGTAAACCGTCCGGATCGTTGAAAAAAGTAAAGCGCTTCCCGGTATACGGATCGATGCGTATCGGTTCGCACTTAACCTGATGCTTTTCCAGATGCGCAACGGCGTTTTCCACATTTTCCACGCTGAAAGCCAGATGGCGCAGGCCGCAGGCTTCAGGTCGGCTTGGACGCGCCGGAGGGAAGGGAAAAGAGAAAAGCTCAATCACATACTGCCCGTTTAGCGCCAAATCGCCCTTCCATGAGTCACGCTCTTCCCGCCAGGCTTCGCTTAGCAGATCGAACCCCAGAATATCGCAATAAAACGCCTTGCTCACCGCATAGTCTGTCGCAATGATCGCGATGTGATGAACCTGTTTTAATCCCAGCATAGCGTCTCCTTTATTGATTATCAGTACGTTACTCGTCACATTCCCGTCAGGCAAGCTAACAGGCGTGTTTTAAGACTCGTACCTGGTACACCCCGTCTTCATTCCGTTTCGCGCCGTGAATATCCGTTTCAAAACCGGGATAATGCTGGCCAATCGAACAGAGCATCAGCAGAAAATCGAGCACGGCCCGACTCTGTTGCGTGATCCTCTCGCCGGGCATCAACAGCGGAACGCCTGGCGGATAAGGCAGGATCATATTCGCGGAAACGCGCCCTGGCAGTTGATCGAGCGCCACGGTTTCCACCTCACCTTTGATCTGACGCTGCCAGGCCTGGTGCGGGGTCATGATCATCTCCGGTAAAACCTCGAACGCCCGCAGCATCAGCCCCGGAAGATCGTGCTGGCGGATCAGTTTATGGATCCCCTGCGCCAGATCCTGAATGCGCATATTGCGATAAAAATCCGGATCTTCCGCATACAGATCCGGCAACATATTTTTGACGCGCAGGTTAAGATCATAGGCCCGTTTAAATTCCGTCAGTCCGCGCAGCAGCCCCATCGCACGGGTCTTATCAATCCCTATGCTGAACAAAAACAGCAGATTATACGGCCCGGTTTTTTCCACCACCACGCCTCGCTCATCGAGGAGCTTCGCCACCAGCGCGGCGGGTATCCCCTCTTCGCTCATGTTGCCCTGTTCATCCATCCCCGGCGTCAGGATTGTCACCTTAACCGGATCGAGGAACATATGATCGTCATCGGCATCGGCGAAGCCATGCCAGGTTTCTCCCGGCGTGACCGGCCAGCATTCGGCCTCATCAACCTCTTCCGGCTGCCAGATATCAAAGAACCAGCTATCGGACTCTTCACGTAGCCGCTGTACCTCTTTACGAAAATGGAGCGCCCGCTCCACCGAACGATTAATCAATCTTTTCCCTAGATTGCCGCGCAGCATCGCCGCCGCGGTCTCGATAGAGGCGACAATGGGATAGCTCGGCGATGTGGAAGTGTGCATCATAAACGCTTCGTTAAACGTCTCTTCGTCATATTCCCCTTTGATATGAATAAGCGACGCCTGCGAAAAAGCCGCCAGCATTTTATGGGTGGATTGCGTTTCGAAAATCACTTTTCCGGGCACCCGATCGCCGCTCATCCCGCTTTTCCCCTGGTAGATCGGATGGAAATGGGTATAGGGTACCCAGGCGGAATCAAAATGGATCGAGGGAACGTCCAGCATCTGCTTGATCCAGTTAGTGTTATACAGCAGACCATCGTAAGTCGAATTGGTGATAACCGCATGAACCGGCCATTGCGCCTGCGCGGTTTCCGCCACCTTACGCGCAATGCTGTCGCGGGTAAATTCACGCTTAGGAATACCGCCGAGAATACCGAGCGCATTGCGCGTCGGCTTCAACCAGAGAGGCACCACATCGCTCATCATCAGCAAATGCGCCAGCGATTTATGGCAATTACGATCAATAAGTAGCGTACTTCCCGCAGGCGCGGCATACATACCGACAATTTTATTTGAGGTCGACGTACCGTTCGTCACCATATAACTCTGCTCGGCGCCAAAAGTACGGGCGATATACTCTTCCGCTTCCAGATGCGGCCCGGTGTGATCCAGCAACGATCCTAGTTCAGTCACCGAAATCGACACATCGGCCTTTAAGGTATTGCCGCCAAAAAAGTCATAAAACAGACAGCCTGGCGGGCTTTTCTGATACGCCGTTCCCGCCATATGACCCGGCGTACAAAAGGTATATTTTCCTTCTTTGGCGTAGGTAAAAAGCGCTTTGGTAAACGGCGGCGTAATATTATCGAGATATTCGTTTGTATATTGATGAATGCGCGTCGCGATATCTTCAGCCAGCCCCAATGCATACTCAAAAAACCACAGCGCCATGCGCATATCGTGAACGCTAACGTCCAGCGTGGAGTTGGTATTGATAAAGGCGTAGAGAGGAAGGTATTCATTTAGCTGGTTGATTTCGCTACAAAGGTCGAGACTGTATTCATCCCAGTCAAAAATAACGCCGCAGATGCGCGGGTTATGTTCAATAAACTTCAACAAGTCAACGCTATTTTGCGGCCAGATAATTTGAAATCCCAGGGATTGTAATGCACGCTCAAGCTCCTTGATGGGTTCATCTTTATAGTAAACCCCGTGCGGCCCCATAATGGCGATGATGTTCATGCTTTCTCCTGAAAAAACCTGAGATAAGCATAGTAACAATCCTGCCGATGCAAAGCACCGACAGGATTTATCTTATTACAATGCGTTCCATGCATCGGCCCAGGCAACCCCTACACCGGGCTCATAGTAGGCAGGCGCAACATTACACCATGAGCCTTCCGGGAACGGTTTGCACTGGTACAATGCGCCATTACTGTTAACGATGTCGCCCGGATTCCATTTCTGGCTGCTGCTCCAGGCAGGATAGCTGGTGGTCTTATCTTCGTCATCCGCAGCGGCAGCCTTCGCTTTCACATTCAGCGTATAAACCGCTGTACTGGAGAGCGTACCGTCGCTAACGGTCAGATTCACCACATACTGGGTGTTCTGAGTGACATCCGGCGCGTTGAAAATCACAACGGCTTTATCCTGGCCGCTCAGCGTTTTGCCATCCTGCGACATCCAGGTATAGGTGAGCTTGTCGCCATTCGCGTCGGTCGATCCTTCCGCGCTGAGTGAAACCTGGCTACCGGCTTCCACCGCCCCGACCGGCCCGGCAATGCGCGCGACTGGTGCCACGTTTTCATCCGTCACTGGCGCCGGAGTTGGCGTGACATCCGGTTCAGTGGTTCCGTTATCATCGACGACATTAACGTTGAAATAATGCTGTACACATTTCGTGTAGTCGCCCTCTTTAAAGGCGGTATACGGCGTCTGATATCCCACTAACTGGCAGGAATAGGTTTTACCGTCCGCAGTATCGGCGCTCCAGCCCCAGTCTTGTTCCCAATAGATCGGTAATGCGCCAGCGCCGCCTTCATCGAACTGCTTCATCTTTTTACAGCCCAACACTTCGTCAGCCGGCACCGGCACTTTCAGGTAGTTGGCAAACTCTTTGTAGTAGGCGATACGGTTAAGCGACTGCGCATTCTCATCTGCGCCGCCGCACTCCACGCCGCCATTGATGATCTGAATGGTGACGCCGAAACCTGATACCAGGCCGTTTGCTTTATCGCGATCGTTTGGCTGCCAGGTACCGTCAATCACATGTAGCATAGACGGCTTCGGCGGCTGCGGGTACACAAAGAAGAAGACGGCGCTCGCCAGGTTCATCCAGGTATCCGCCACCAGCTCGGGTTTATCCAGCAGAGGGCGAACGTCGCCATACATCGCGTCAGAGAAAGGCCCATAGTTGTAGTTATAAGAAAGCTGTTTTGCCCCGCGACCAAAATAGCTGAGGAAATCGCCGTCCTTATCTTTACCGCACGGCCAGGTCTGGCCCTGCCATACATCCGGGTTACATTCGCCGTTGTAGCCGCCTTTCTGCCCTTCAGTCCAGCCGACTTCGCGCAGATAGACCAGCGCCTGACGCCATTCCGGAATGTCACGCCAGCTTTCGTGACCGCCCGTCTCCTGGGCAAAATGCGCAAACATAGTAGCCAGGGTTTTACGGCAGATAGCGTCGCTATCGCGTCCATCGGTGTAGGTACCACAAACCGCCGGGAATTTACCTATCGCTTTCAGGAAGTTAGAGTAAGTATATTCCGGCGCGCGCATCGGGAACAGATAATCCCAGTCGGCCTCTTTCAGAATACTTTCAACGCGTTTTACGTTTGCCGGGTTAGCGGCGCGCCCCGGTTCGATTTGTTCGACCGCGCTGTTATCCAACGTCTGAATAGAGGATTTCACGGCCTCCATTAACGGAAAATCCGTTAGCGCTTTCTCTTTCGCCGCCAGATCGCTGGCGTTAATGGTCATTGGCTCACTACTGCTAAGCAGCGGCGCGGCCTGCGCACCGGATAAGCTCAACATGATCCCTGCTGCTACGGCGCTGAGCGCCAGTGTTTTTTGCAATCCCATAATTTTCTCCTTGAAGGGTAGTTCACTGCCTGCCCTGGCCACACGCCTGGCAGTTGATACAGTGTCAGGGAGAACATGCCGTTGCGTTTAATCACATCAACTCATCGGCGTCTCATTTTTCCTCGACCAAAAAAAAGAGGCCGGATTATCCGGCCTCTTGGGGAAAAATGAGGTAAATGATTAGGCGTAACCGTAGCTCATCAAACGCTGGTAACGACGGTTTTTTAAATCATCGGTGCTTAACACATCGAGATCGGCTAAATCTTCCAGCAGCTGCGCTTTTAGCGATGCCGCCATCGCTTCCGGATTACGGTGCGCGCCGCCCAGCGGCTCCGGAATGATGGAATCGATTAGCTTCAGCTCTTTCAGACGCGGCGCGATGATGCCCATCGCTTCAGCAGCCAATGGCGCTTTGTCGGCGCTCTTCCACAAAATAGAGGCGCAACCTTCCGGGGAGATAACGGAATAGGTGCTGTATTGCAGCATATTCACTTTATCCCCCACGCCAATCGCCAATGCGCCGCCGGAGCCGCCTTCGCCAATCACGGTGCAGATGACCGGTACGTTCAGACGAGACATCTCACGCAGGTTGCGGGCGATAGCTTCAGACTGACCACGCTCTTCCGCGCCCACGCCAGGGTAAGCGCCCGGAGTGTCGATGAAGGTGATAATCGGCATGTTGAAGCGTTCAGCCATTTCCATCAGGCGCAGCGCTTTGCGGTAGCCTTCCGGCGCTGGCATGCCAAAGTTACGACGAATTTTTTCTTTGGTTTCACGACCTTTCTGATGACCAATGATCATCACCGGTCGCCCTTCCAGACGCGCGATACCGCCGACGATGGCTTTGTCATCAGCATAGGCGCGATCGCCCGCCAGCTCATCAAACTCATCAAACGCCAGACGGACATAATCCAGGGTGTACGGACGCTGCGGATGGCGCGCCAGTTGGGCTACCTGCCATGCGCCGAGATCGGCGAAGATTTTGCGCGTCAGTTCTACGCTTTTTTCGCGCAGGCGATGGACTTCTTCATCGATATTAATATCCAGTTTCTCATCCTGGCGGCTTACCGCAGTCAGAGAATCGATTTTCGCTTCCAGCTCTGCTATCGGCTGTTCAAAATCAAGGAAATTCAGACTCATAGTATTCCTGTATTAGTCAAACTCCAGTTCCACCTGCTCCGAACCAATGAGGCCACGCAGATCGTTAAGTAAACGATCGCTCGGAGAGACACGCCACGTTGCGCCAAAACGCAGCCGCGCACGCGCATCCGCCCTCTGATAGTAGAGATGTACTGGAATGGTCCCCGAGCGGTGGGGTTCCAGAGACTGACGGAGTCGGTTTAAAAGCTGGTCATCAATTTGCCTGTCCGTCAGCGAGATAGCAAGCCCGCGAGCGTATTTTTCGCGAGCTTCGTCAATATCCATCACTTCGCGGGCGGTCATTTTAAGCCCCCCGCTGAAGTCATCAAAGCTGACCTGTCCGCTGACGATAAGTATGCGGTCTTTTTCCAGCAACTGCTGGTATTTATCCAGCGCGTCGGTAAATAACATCACTTCCAGACGCCCGGAACGGTCATCCAGCGTACAGATGCCGATACGATTGCCGCGCTTGGTGACCATAACCCTTGCGGCAATCACGAGCCCCGCAGCCGTGGTGACTTTACCACGTTCTGTCGGATGCATGTCTTTGAGCCTTACCCCGCCGACATAGCGCTCAATTTCTTTTAAATACTGATTGATGGGGTGGCCCGTCAGGTACAGCCCCAACGTTTCACGTTCCCCATCTAACACCACCTGCTCCGGCCACGGCTGGCAGCTGGCATAGGATTGCTCGATTTGCTCCGGCTCTTCCGCCAGTACGCCGAACATATCCGCCTGACCGATAGCTTCCGCTTTGGCGTGCTGGTCGGCGGCTTTCAGCGCATCGCCCAATGAGTTCATCAGCGCGGCGCGGTGCGGCCCCAGGCGGTCGAACGCCCCGGACATGATCAGCTTTTCCAGCACCCGGCGGTTGAGCTTTTTGGTGTCGGTCCGCGCGCACAGATCAAACAGCTCGCGGAAATAGCCGCCCTGATTACGCGCGTCGATGATCGCTTCGATCGGCCCTTCGCCGACGCCTTTGATCGCGCCGATGCCGTAGACGATCTCGCCCTCATCATTAACGTGGAAATGGTACAACCCGGAGTTAATATCCGGCGGCAGAATTTTCAGTCCCATCCGCCAGCACTCGTCCACCAGGCCGACGACCTTCTCGGTGTTGTCCATATCGGCAGTCATCACCGCCGCCATAAACTCTGCCGGATAGTGCGCCTTTAGCCATAGCGTCTGGTAAGAAACCAGCGCATAAGCGGCGGAGTGCGATTTGTTAAACCCGTAACCGGCGAATTTCTCCACTAGGTCAAAGATTTTCATCGCCAGTTCGCCGTCGATACCGTTCTTTTTCGCGCCTTCTTCAAAAACGGAACGCTGTTTGGCCATCTCCTCCGGCTTTTTCTTACCCATCGCACGACGCAGCATATCCGCGCCGCCGAGAGTATACCCGGAAAGTACCTGGGCAATCTGCATCACCTGTTCCTGATACAGAATGATGCCGTAGGTCGGCTCCAGTACCGGCTTCAGGCTTTCATGCTGCCACTGAACGTCCGGGTAAGAGAGTTCTTCACGACCGTGCTTACGGTCGATAAAGTTATCTACCATCCCTGACTGCAACGGACCGGGACGGAACAGGGCCACCAGTGCGATCATATCTTCAAAGCAGTCCGGCTGCAGACGTTTGATCAGATCTTTCATGCCGCGCGATTCAAGCTGGAAGACCGCCGTGGTTTCCGAGCGCTGCAGCATGTCGAAGCTTTTCTTGTCGTCCAGCGGAATGGCGGCGATATCCAGCGGCGGCTCACCGTTTTTCTCGCGCCGCTTGTTGATCATCTCCAGCGCCCAGTTGATGATGGTCAGCGTACGCAAACCGAGGAAGTCGAACTTCACCAGCCCGGCATATTCCACGTCGCTTTTATCAAACTGGGTAACCGGATGCTTGCCCTCTTCATCGCAGTACAGCGGCGCAAAGTCGGTAATTTTGGTCGGCGCGATGACCACGCCGCCAGCGTGCTTACCGGCGTTACGCGTGACGCCTTCGAGCTTACGCGCCATATCGATCAGCGCTCTGACCTCTTCATCCGCCTCGTAAATTTCCGGCAGTTGCGGTTCCGCTTCAAAGGCTTTTGCCAGCGTCATGCCCGGATCGGGCGGCACCAGCTTCGAGATACGATCGACAAAACCGTACGGATGCCCCAGCACGCGGCCCACATCGCGGATAACGGCTTTCGCCGCCATCGTACCGAAGGTGATAATTTGCGATACCGCATCACGCCCGTACATATCTGCGACGTGTTCAATCACCTGGTCGCGTTTCTCCATACAGAAGTCAACGTCGAAGTCAGGCATCGAGACACGTTCCGGGTTCAGGAAACGTTCGAACAGCAGGTCAAATTCCAGCGGATCAAGGTCCGTAATTTTCAGCGCGTAGGCCACCAGCGAACCAGCCCCGGAACCACGTCCCGGCCCTACCGGCACGCCGTTATCTTTTGACCACTGGATAAACTCCATCACGATGAGGAAGTAGCCAGGGAACCCCATCTGGTTGATAACCTGTAGTTCAATATCCAGACGCTCGTCATATTCCGGGCGACGCTTTTTGCGCTCTTCTTCGTCCGGAAACAGGAAAGCCAGACGCTCTTCCAGCCCCTCTTTCGATTTTTTGACCAGATAATCTTCGGTGGTCATATCGCCGGTCGGGAACTGCGGCAGGAAATATTCACCCAGACGCACCGTTACGTTGCAGCGTTTGGCAATCTCCACCGTATTTTCCAGCGCCTCCGGAATATCGGAGAACAGCTCGCACATTTCTTCTTCACTGCGCATATACTGCTGCGGTGAATAATTGCGTGGACGTTTAGGATCGTCGAGCGTGAAACCGTCGTGAATCGCGACACGAATCTCATGGGCGTCAAAATCATCGCTTTCAAGGAAACGGACATCGTTTGTCGCGACAACCGGCAAACCACGTGCCTCAGCCAGTTCAACCGCAGCATGGAGATAGGTCTCTTCGTCCTGTCTGCCGGTACGGATCAGTTCCAGAAAGTAGCGATCGGGAAAATGCGTTTCATAGAAAGCAACGCACTCCTCCACCAGCGCCTGGTTGCCGCGTAGCAGACAGCGGCCTACGTCGCCCATGCGCCCGCCGGAAAGCAGGATCAAACCTTCTTTAAGCTCTACCAGCCAGTCGCGCTCGATAATCGGGCCTGCCGCGCCGTAGCCGCGCTGATACGCTTTCGAGATCAGCAACGTCAGGTTCTGGTATCCCGTATTATTCGCCGCCAGCACCGTCAGATGAGTCAGCTCATCTCCCAGCAGTTCGTTGTGAACGTTAAAGTCCGCCCCGACGATGGGTTTAATGCCCGCGCCATGACCCGCTCCGTAGAACTTCACCAGACCGCAGAGGTTGGTAAAATCGGTGATCGCCAGCGCAGGCATACCTAATGAGGCCGCCTTTTTCACCAGCGGCCCGGTCTTCGCCAGCCCATCGATCATAGAGTAGTCGCTGTGCACCCGCAGGTGAACGAAACGTGGTTCAGACATCTTCAGATTTCTCGATACAAGAATCAGGACACAAGTCCCAGAGCGCGTTTAACAGGCGCAAAACTGCGTCGGTGGTGCGCCGTCGCGCCATACTGGGCCAACTTTTCCAGATGAAAAGCGGTTGGATAGCCTTTGTGCTGCGCAAAGCCATACTGAGGAAAAACGATATCCAGCGCCGCCATTTCTGCATCGCGGGTGACTTTCGCCAGAATAGACGCCGCGCTAATCTCCGCCACGCGGCTGTCGCCTTTCACCACGGCCATTGACGGCACAGGCAGCGCCGGACAGCGATTGCCGTCGATCAGCACATATTCTGGCGCAATATGAAGACCAGCGACAGCGCGCTGCATGGCGAGCATGGTGGCGTGCAAAATATTCAGCTCATCAATTTCATGCGCTTCCGCGCGTCCCAGACTCCAGCTTAACGCCTTTTCTTTAATCTCGTCATACAATGACAGACGACGCTTTTCAGACAATTTTTTGGAATCATTCAGACCGACGATCGGGCGAGCCGGATCGAGGATCACGGCGGCGGTCACTACGGCGCCCACCAGCGGGCCACGGCCCACTTCATCCACACCCGCCACTAAATGGGTGTGTGGATAAACAAATTCGATCATTGTGCTAACTCCAGGACGGCATCTGCCGCCTGCTCATCGGCATTACAGCGGATCTGCTGATGCAGTTCACGGAAGGTGTCGTGCATCGCATGGCTGGTTTTACCGTTCGCCAGTAGCGGCAACAGCGCTTCGGCGAGTTTTTGCGGTTCGCACTCTTCCTGCAACAGCTCTTTGACTAATTCTCTTCCCGCCAGCAGGTTAGGCAAAGACACATACTCCGTTTTCACCAGACGTTTCGCCAGCCAGAAAGTGAAGGGCTTCATACGATATCCCACTACCATCGGGCATTTTGCCAGCATACACTCCAGTGCCGCCGTACCCGAGGCCAGCAGAGCCGCGTCGCTGGCGATCATCGCCTCGCGCGCCATGCCGTCCAGCAAATGAACGGCGAGATCCGGCGCAACCTCCGCTTTAATTTTTTCAAACTGCTCGCGGCGTTTCGCGTTCACCAGCGGCACTACCACTTCCAGATCGGGATAGCGCTGTCGCAGCAATTGTGCGGTTTTCAGGAAATCGGCGCTGAGCATTTCCACTTCCGCGCCACGGCTGCCTGGCAGTAGCGCCAGACAATGGGCGTCATGCGGGATACCCAGCACGTCGCGCGCCGCATTTTTATCCGGGTCCAGCGGCATGGCATCCGCCATGGTGTGACCGATAAAGCGGCACGGGACGTTAAATTTATCGTAAAACGCTTTTTCGAAAGGCAGAAAAGCCAACACCATATGGGTGGATCTGCCTATTTTGAAAACGCGTTTCTGTCGCCAGGCCCAAACGGACGGGCTGACATAATGAATGGTCTTAATCCCTTGTTTTTTCAGATTACCTTCGAGGGTAATATTGAAATCAGGGGCATCAATCCCGACAAAGACATCGGGCTTGAGTTCGGTAAAACGGCGGGTCAGATCGGCGCGGATATGCAACAAACGGCGTAAACGTCCGAGCACTTCAACAATGCCCATGACCGCCAGCTCTTCCATTTCGTACCAGGCTTCACACCCTTCGGCCTGCATACGCGGCCCCGCAACGCCCACAAAGCGGGCGTTGGGTACGCGCGCTTTCAGCGCACGAATTAAGCCTGCGCCAAGAATATCGCCGGACGTTTCACCGGCGACCAGGGCAATCGTTAAAGGACGCTGTGCCGCCATTAACGAATCGGACCGCGCGTTGAACGCTCAAAGAACTCGGTAAACGCCTTCACTTCCGGATGCTTTTCAGCAAGTTCAGCGATTTCCAGCTTCGCTTCGTCGAGCGTTTTACCACTGCGGTACAACAGTTTGTAGGCATTACGAATCGCCACCAGCCCTTCACGGCTAAAGCCGCGACGCTTCAGCCCTTCGATATTTACCCCGAACGGCGTCGCATGGTTACCCTGCGCAATCACATACGGAGGGACATCCTGCGCCACGCCGGAGCAGCCGCCGACCATCACATGCGCACCGATAATGCAGAATTGATGAACTGCCGTCATACCGCCGATAATCGCAAAATCATCGACTGATACGTGCCCCGCCAGCGTGGCGTTGTTGGCGAGGATACAGCGATTCCCTACCGTACAATCATGTGCGACATGCGCATTGATCATCAGCAGGTTATCGCTACCCACCTTCGTCAACCCACCGCCCTGCACTGTACCACGATGAATGGTGACGCTTTCGCGGATGCGGTTACGATCGCCAATTTCCACACGGGTCGGCTCACCCGCATATTTCAGATCCTGGTTCACTTCACCGATGGAGGCAAACTGATAAATCTCGTTGTCGCGGCCGATTTTGGTTTGACCATTCACGACCACATGAGACTTCAGTACGGTTCCCTCACCAATTTCGACCTGCGGCCCAACAATACAAAAGGGACCAATGTGGGCATTAGCGCCAATTACAGCGCCGTCTTCCACAATGGCGGTAGGATGAATAAAGGCGGATTTATCAATCACGAATCAGGCCTCCCGGCTACGAGCACACATCATGGTTGCTTCGCACACGACTTTACCGTCGACCAGCGCAACCCCTTTAAAGCGGGTCAGGCCACGGCGCGTTTTCTCGAAAGTGACTTCCATGATCATCTGATCGCCTGGCACCACCGGACGCTTAAAGCGCGCTTCATCAATACCCGCGAAATAATACAGTTCTCCAGGTTCCAGTTTACCAACGCTTTTAAACGCCAGAATACCGGTTGCCTGCGCCATCGCTTCCAGAATCAGCACGCCTGGCAAAATCGGTTTGCCCGGGAAGTGTCCCTGGAAAAACGGCTCGTTGACGGAGACATTTTTCACCGCACGCAGAAAACGACCTTCTTCAAAGTCCAGCACGCGATCGACCAGTAAAAACGGAAAACGGTGCGGCAGAAGCTCTAAAATCTCTTCAATCTGCAGAGTATGAGTGTTAGTAGTCAAAATACTCTTCCTGTCCAAATATACAAAAAGGCAATAATAACACGGCCTGCCGCAATCGTATGAATGTGACAGGCCGGAAAAGAATGGCAACTACAAGGCGGAACGTTAGTCTTGTTGATTAACCGTGCGCTCAATCGCTTTGAGACGCTTGCTCATATCATCAATGTTCATCACCAGTGCAGCAGTTTTACGCCATACTTTGTTGGGTTGCAGCGGAATGCCTGAGGAGTAGACGCCCGGTTCCGTGATGGGACGCATCACCATACCCATGCCAGTTACCGTGACTTTGTCGCATATTTCCATATGCCCATTGATCACGCTAGCGCCGCCAATCATGCAGTAACGGCCAATCTTCAGGCTACCCGCCATAATGACGCCACCGGCAACTGCCGTATTGTCGCCAATCACGACGTTATGTGCAATCTGGCACTGATTATCAATAATCACGCCATTGCCAATAACAGTATCATCCAACGCGCCACGGTCAATGGTGGTACAAGCGCCGATCTCGACACGATCGCCAATAATGACCCGGCCCAGTTGTGGGATCTTCACCCAGTTGCCACGATCGTTAGCGTAGCCAAAACCGTCCGCGCCGATCACCGTACTGGACTGGATCAGGCAATTCTCACCGATCTGAATGTCGTGGTAAATCGTTACGTTCGCCCACAAGCGTGAGCCCGCCCCGATTTTGCTATTTTTTCCGACGAAACAGCCTGCGCCGATAACCACGTTATCGCCCAGTTGTACGCCAGATTCAATCACCGCATTCGCGCCGACTGAAACATTGCTACCCAGCGTTGCCGTCGCATCAATCACGGCGCTTGGCGCGATATTCTGCGCGGGCTGCGGCGTAGTATCTAAAATTTGCGCCATGCGCGCGTAGGTCAGGTAGGGATTTTTAACTACCAGCGCCGCGCTCTTAGCAAAAGGAAGATCGTCCTGCGTCATGACAACCGCAGAAGCCTGGCATAAACCTAAGTGTTCACGGTACTTAGGATTCACCATAAACGTAATGTGGCCTGTTGTTGCAGATTGCATGGACGCAACGCCGGTGATGACGATATCGCCATCACCGTGTAATTCTGCATCCAACTGTTCTGCTAAGTCAGCCAGTCGAATTGAAGGCATTACTTATTTAACCTGTTTCAGTACGTCAGCGGTGATGTCTTTCACATCGCTGCTGTTGTAAGCAACGGTGTTTGCGTCTACCACCAGATCGATACTCTGGTCGTTAGCCACTTTTTTCACCGCAGTCTGGATACGAGTCACCAGTTTGTTGCGTTCTTCGTTGGAACGACGAGCGCGATCTTTCTCAAAAGCCTGCGCTTTTTGCGCGAAAGTCTGGCGCTGAGACATCACGTCTTTTTCCAGCTTAGTACGATCGCTACCTGCTTTCATGGATTGCAGACGCTGCATTTTAGATTGCAGATCGGTTTCCATTTTTTGCAGTTCAGCCGCACGGCCTTTAAATTCGTTTTCCAGTGTATTGGATACACCCGTCTTCTGCGCAACCTGTTGGAACAGATTACCCATGTTGACGATTGCAATTTTGTCAGCAGCCTGTGCGGACGTTACCATCGCCAAACCAAGACCTGCAGCTAATAACCACTTTTTCACAATAAACTCCTTACCATCCCATTTGCACCCGAAGGTACAGCTCTTTGCGTGGCCTGGCGATCCCTGGGGGCATCGCCAAAAGTCATCGCTACACTACCAATGCATTCCTTTGCAGTGAACAATTACCAGGTTTTACCAATGTTAAACTGGAACTGCTCGGCTTTGTCTCCATCGTACTTTTTAAACGGCTGGGCGTAGGAGAAGACCAACGGCCCCAATGGGGACATCCATTGTAATGCGATACCCGCGGACATACGGATGTTGCCTGGATCGCTGTAATCCGGTACATCTGACGGCGCAGATGACGGATCCCAGTTCGTATCCCAAACGGTACCCATATCCCAGAAGAAGGAGGTACGAACCGAGTTGGCATACTTTTCGCTGATGAACGGCGTCGGGGTAATAAATTCCAGGCTGGCGACAGCCATGGCATTACCACCTACCGCATCATCTGATTTACAGCCTGAAGACTGAGTACAGGCTTCGTAATCATCATTGTTATCATTAGGATCGGTGTGAGCACCATAGCCATAAACCGCTTTCGGGCCGATAGTATTCGACTGGAAACCACGCACGGTACTGGAACCACCGGCATAGAAGTTCTCATAGAACGGCATTTCCTTGCCGCCTAAACCATCGCCGTAACCCCAGCGAGTACGCCCCAGAACCACCCACTTGTGATCGTTATCGATAGGCACATAGGTCGCGGTATCCAGCGACACTTTGTAGTATTCGTTGTCGGAACCTGGAATCGTCACTTTCCCCGTCAGATTGACGCGCGAACCGTCCGTCGGGAAATAACCACGGTCAAGCTTGTTATAGGTCCAGCCGTAGTTAAAGGTGAAGTCATCAGCGGCAAAACTGCTGGTATCAGCAGATTGTCCCATCGACTCAAGATAACGATCCATCGCGATCTGCGGCTGCATGTTGGACAGTTTGTTATGGACATAACCCAGACCAGCACGCAACGTGTTGTACTCGTTGATGGGGAAGCCAAGCGTCACATCCGTACCGTAACTCTTGTTGGTATAGTCGGATAGATCCGCGTCGTCCGCCTGGAAGTCGTTATAGAAGATACGACCACCGAGGCTCACGCCGTCAACGGTAAAGTATGGGTTAGTAACGGACAGTTCGCTGTAGGTCTGGTAGTCGTTTTTGGTGCCGTTAATCCCCACGGAATAACCGGTACCTAACCAGTTGTCCTGCTGAACGCCGGCCTGGAAGCTCACGCCGCTTTCTGTACCGTAACCGATACCGAAGTTGAAGCTACCAGTGTTACGCTCTTTCACCTTGTACACCACATCAACCTGATCCGGGCTCCCCGGAACGCGCTGCGTGTCGGTGTCGACGGTTTCAAAGAAGCCGAGACGGTTCAGACGCTCTTTCCCCTGGTCAACCAGGTCGCTGCCCAGCCACGCCCCTTCCATCTGGCGCATTTCACGGCGCAGAACGGAATCTTTTGAGGTATCGTTGCCTTCAAAGCGGATCTTACGCACGTAGAAACGGTTGCCCGCATCGACGTTCACGCGCAGTTTTACGGTTTTGTCAGCATCGTTAATTTCAGGCTGTGACTGCACGCGCGGATAGGCGTAACCATAGCGACCCAGAAGCTTTTTGATGTCATCTTCCATTTTGGTCACTTTGGTGCCGTTATAGAGCTCGCCCGGTTCAATTTTCGTCAGTTTCTCAATTTCAGCGGAATGTCCGGCCAAGTTACCGCTCACCTGAACCCCGGAAAGCTTGTACTGATCGCCTTCGGTGATATTGACGGTGATGTAGATCCCTTTCTTATCCGGCGTCAGACTCACTTGCGTGGAGTCAATATTGAAACGCGCGTAGCCGCGATCCAGATAGTAGCTGCGCAAGGTTTCAAGGTCGCCCGCCAGCTTCTGTTTCTGGTATTTACGATCGCCGACGACGTTCCACCACGGCACTTCGTCACGCAACTGGAAATGAGAAATGAGTTCTTCGGTGCTAAAGGCATGGTTACCGACGATGTTGATCTGTTGGATCTTCGCCGATACGCCCTCCTGGAACACCAGTTTAAGATCAACACGGTTGCGCGGTAGCGGCGTGACGACCGCCTTAACGCTGGCGCTGTATTTACCTACGCTATAGTAAAAGTCTTCCAGACCTTTTTCTATATCAGACAACGTGGTGCGATCCAGAGACTCGCCAACACGTACGCCAGACGCTTCGAGGTTTTGCTTGAGCATGTCATCTTTCACCGACTTGTTCCCGGAGAAAGTGATGCTGGCAATGGTCGGACGTTCTTTTACCTGAACCAGAAGGGTATTACCATCGCGCAGGACGCGGACGTCCTCAAAGTTGCCGGTGGCGAACAGAGCGCGAATGGTGTTACTGATATCTTCATCATTAACCGTGTCGCCTGTGCGCACCGGCATACTGAGGAGAGCCGCACCAACGGCGACTCGCTGCAGGCCTTCGAAATGAATGTCCTTCACTACGAACCCTTCAGCACCGTATACGGTGGCGCTGCTGAACAGCAGCGACGCTATGAGCAACTTTTTCATCGCCATCGTTATTATGCGTTCTTCCTAACTAACTCTCTTACAACCGAGAGAAATCATTGAAAAGTGCAAGCCCCATTAACAACACCAGCAAAATCGAGCCAATGCGATAACTAAAGTCTTGAACCCGCTCGGATACCGGCCCGCCCTTAAGCTTTTCAATCGCCAGGAACAGCAGATGACCCCCGTCAAGAACGGGCAGCGGAAACAGGTTAATTATCCCTAAGTTCACGCTGATTAGCGCAAGGAACATCAGGTAATAAATCACCCCGAACTCCGCTGACATCCCAGCCCCCTGAGCGATAGAAATCGGCCCACTGAGGTTGTTCAGTTTCACATCACCGGTTATCAATTTACCCAGCATACTGACCGTCAGCTTCATCAACTGCCACGTCTTATCCGTGGCTTCGAGGATGGCGCTAAAAGGCCCATACTGGCGTATAGTCTTGTACTCTTCCGGCAGAGGAATAATTTTAGGCACCACGCCTGCAAACCCTTCCGCCTTTCCGTTAACCGATTTCGTATCCGGGGTTAACGTCAACGACAAGGCGCTCCCCTGCCTTTCAACCTCTAACGCTAACGGCTTACCGGGATTATCGCGTACAAACGTCACGAATTTCATCCACTGCGTTAACGGCTGACCATCGACTTTAACGATCCTGTCGCCCTCTTGCAAACCCGCTTTACTGGCTGCGGAATTCGCCTGCACTTCTGACAGTACCGGTTCAATCTGTGGCCCGCGGGGCCGAATCCCTAAAGAAGATACAGGATCTTGCTTATCAGGCTCAAATGCCCAGTGACGTAAATCAAGCGTTTTATCCTGCCGCTGGTCGCTACCAAACGGCGCGACGCTCACCGTCGTCTGCTGATCGCCAATTTTGGACACCAGTTGTAAACGCACGGCATCCCAATCAGGGGTTTCGATACCATCAACGGCTTTAAGTTCCGTACCAGGCGCAATTTGCGCCTGCGCAGCAATCGAGTTGGGCGTTATTTCGCCAATGACCGGACGAACGCCAGGGACGCCGATGATAAAGACCAGCCAGTAAGCAAAGATAGCAAAAATGAAGTTCGCAACCGGACCTGCGGCAATAATTGCGGCGCGCTGGCCCACCGTTTTGTTATTGAAGGCGTGACGACGCAATTCCGGCGCTACCGGTTCGGCGCGCTCATCCAGCATTTTGACGTAGCCGCCCAGCGGGATCAGGGCGATGACATACTCGGTGCCGTACCGATCGGTACGACGCCAGAGCGCTTTGCCAAAACCGATGGAAAAGCGCTCAACTCGCACACCGCAGCGCCGGGCAACCCAGAAATGACCAAATTCATGCACAGTGATCAGCACGCCCAGTGCGATGATGAATGCAGCCAGATTCCAGAGAATACTCAGCATAAAACCTTCCGTTAGAGCGTCCTGAACACCAGTAACAACAGGCAAGCAAAGACCGGTACGGCAGCCGTCAGGCTGTCAATTCGGTCCAGAATGCCGCCATGGCCTGGAATCAAGTGGCCGCTATCCTTAATTCCTGCTTCGCGCTTAAACATACTCTCGGTGAGGTCGCCCAGTACAGAAGCCAGAGCCGCCACTACAGAGCAAATCAGCAAGATAACAGGCGCAACATTCAGATTCGCCCACATACCGTAACCCCATGAGATCACGGCAGCCGTAGCAAGCCCGCCGATAAACCCTTGCCAGGTTTTACCCGGGGAAACCTTCGGCGCCAGCTTATGTTTGCCAAATAATTTACCAAACATATACGCGCCAGAGTCCGCTCCCCAGACCAGGATCATGACATAGAGTAGCCATATTGCGCCACTGTAATGATTCTCGTCATAGTGCCAGGCGCGCAGCGCCAGCATGCCCCAGAAAAATGGCACAATAGTTAACAAACCGAAAATGAGACGCAATGTTTTTGAGTTGCGCCAGATTGCCGCCGAACCGGGATAAAATAGCACCAGCAGTAGCGCGACAACCCACCATCCTAACGATGCCCAAAGCGACATCTCAACCAGCGGTTGACGAATGTTGTGATGATACTCAGGCAACAAAAATAGCATCAGCGCCAATAACAGACCACACAGCACCGCCAGCCAAACCCGCTGTGAACGCGCGGCGAAACCGCTTAACTGTCCCCATTCCCACGCGGCCAGCATACAGACAACCAGCGTAATAATGGCGAACCCCACCGGCGGCAATAAAAAAAGCGCAGCGATGACCGCGGGTATTAACACAAAAGCAGAAATCAGGCGATACTTCAGCAAAAGCAACCCCCATCAGGCTTTGTCATCACCAGGCTCGGTACCGCCGAAACGACGCTCTCGATTAGCAAAGGCATGCAGCGCACCTTCAAAGTCTTGTTCATCGAAATCGGGCCAAAGAACATCCGTAAAGTAAAGTTCGGCATAGGCAATTTGCCAAAGCAAAAAGTTACTAATGCGATGCTCTCCCCCAGTCCTAATTACTAAATCCACAGGCGCCAGCTCATGCATACAGATTTGCTGGCCTAGTCTCTCTTCATCAATCTGATCGGGGCGCAGCACTCCAGCCTGCACCTGTTCCGCCAGTTGTCGGACTCCCTGGACAATATCCCAACGTCCGCCGTAATTCGCAGCGATATTCAGCGTTAGACCCGTATTATGGGCGGTAAGCGCTTCTGATTTGCGAATACGTTCTTGTAAACGTGAGTTGAATCGACTGATATCGCCGATAATACGCAGGCGAACGTTATGGCGGTGCAGGCTTTTGACTTCGCTATCCAGCGCCCACACAAACAGCTCCATTAACGCGCTCACTTCCTGCGCCGGTCGGTTCCAGTTTTCACTACTAAAGGCATACAGCGTTAACGCATCAATACCGTTATTGGCAGCAAAAGAGACCGCTCGCCGGACGGACTTCGCTCCGGCTTTATGCCCAAAGGCCCGGATCTTCCCTTGCTTTTTCGCCCAGCGACCATTGCCATCCATAATTATTGCAACATGACGGCAGCCATGCGCTGGCAAATTTTCGCTTACTGGTTGAGTTGCAGACAACATAACGCGTTTTTTGTCCCTGAAAGGATTTAGCGGTACTCAGGAATACTGAAGCCTTTATACACATTCTCTTCGGTTCGCTTCGCGGATGACTGCGCGTCATCGCCCCTGTCGTGCGCTGTCTGCGCACGCCGGGAACGTATTCGCCTGCCGTCCCGATGCGTCCTGAATGATTTTGTGTATCCACAAAAAAGCCGTGTAAAACCACGGCTAACCTGACCGAAAAAAGCCAAAAACCTGCGATCAGGTGGCGCAGACTATATCACCGAAGCCCAACGCTAACAAATAGCACGATCTTCTGTCGCGGGATAATCGTCAGCGTGAGAGCCGTATCACTTGTTTTCTGGCTACTTCACGCGCGATGGCGTCAACCTGCAATACGTCCTCAACGCTTGCCGGTTCCTGTAAATCCATCCTCTCCAGCACCGCTAAATTGAGCCCGGCGATATCGGTAAAACGAATCTGTTGCGCCAGAAACGCGGCAACGGTGATTTCGTTTGCCGCATTGAGCGCCGTCGTTGCCGCCTGACCTTGCTCAAACGCCTCCATCGCCAGCTTCAGGCACGGATAACGCTGATAATCTGGCGCGCTAAACGTCAGCGCGCTGAGTTTGCAAAAATCAAGCGGCTGCGCGCCGGACGTGACGCGATTCGGCCATGCCATCGTATGCGCAATAGGCGTACGCATGTCAGGTTCTCCAAGCTGCGCCAGGACGCTGCCGTCCTGATAACGCACCATCGAATGAATGACCGATTGCGGATGGATCAACACTTCCATCTGACGTGCGCTGGCATTAAATAACCAACGCGCTTCAATGTATTCCAGACCTTTATTCATCATGGTGGCGGAGTCGACGGAGACTTTTCGCCCCATCGACCAGTTCGGATGACGACATGCCTGATCCGGCGTCATCGCTGCCAGATCGCACATTGGCGTTTCACGAAACGGGCCACCAGACCCGGTAAGCAAAATCGACGTTACGCCATTTTGCTCAAGGTCAGCGTATCCCAGATTATGCTGAATAGATTGCGGCAAACTCTGAAAAATCGCGTTATGTTCGCTATCGACGGGTAAAAGCCGGGCGTTGCTGCGTTTTACTTCGTCCATAAACAGCCGCCCGCAGGTCACCAGCGATTCTTTATTCGCCAGCAGAATCGTCTTCCCTGCGCGAATCGCCGCCAGGGTCGGCAGTAAACCAGCCGCGCCCACAATGGCCGCCATCACATGCCCGACCTCATCAAGCGCCGCCATCTCACAGGCAGCCTGCTGACCGCTCAGAACCTCGGTGCGGCTGCCATGCTGCTGAAGCATTATTTTGAGCTGTTCTGCGCTCGACGTATCGTCCATCACGGCATAACGCGGCGAGAACTCCAGGCACTGCTCCGCCATGCGGGCGACATTTTTACCCGCCACCAGCGCGATAACGCGGAAGCTATCAGGATTATGGCGCACCACGTCCAGTGTGCTGCAACCAATAGAGCCGGTCGAGCCCAGAATGGTTAATTGCTTCATGAAACGTCCAGAAGTGTTGAAACGGAATAAAAAGCAAAACGCCGCACAGGAGACCTGATAATGTCTTCTGCGCGGCGCTTTGTACACCACTCATCCGCCAGGTTTAGCGGTGGAATGAGTTTATATCTGCGTACAGATCAATCAGAACTGCATCAGTTCTGCTTCTTTATCTGCCAACGCCGCATCAACTTTCTTAATTGCCGCGTCGGTCATTTTCTGTACTTCTTCCTGAGAGCGACGATCGTCATCTTCACTGATCGCTTTATCTTTCAGCAGAGCTTTTACTTTATCGTTCGCATCACGGCGGACGTTACGAACGGCGACACGCGCCTGCTCCGCTTCGCCACGGACAATTTTCGTCAGATCTTTACGACGTTCTTCGGTCAGCGGCGGCAGCGGAACGCGAATATCGGTGCCCGCAGAGCTTGGATTCAAACCGAGGTCTGACGCCATGATCGCTTTTTCAACGGCTGGCCCCATAGAACGGTCAAACACGTTAATTTTTAAGGTACGGGAGTCTTCTACCGTTACGCTTGCCAACTGGCGCAGCGGGGTCGGAGTGCCATAGTATTCTACGACAATACCATCCAGCAGGCTGGGAGAAGCACGACCCGTGCGCACTTTGCTGATTTGGGTTTTGAACGCTTCAACGCATTTTTCCATGCGTACTTCAGCATCTTTTCTGATATCGCTAATCACGTTACGAATCCTTGAAAACTAGTCTCAGTCAGACCAGACGGTCACACAATATAAAGATGTGCTAAGTATAGTCTCGTTTAATTTCTGCCAGGTAATAAGACCCGTCAATAGAACAGAATCTTACCCGTATTTGGCGCTCACGGGAATTATTCCGTGATTAACGTCCCTTCTTTTTCGCCCATCACCACACGACGCAGCGCGCCCGGTTTGTTCATGTTGAAAACACGAATCGGCAGTTTGTGGTCACGAGCCAGCGTGAACGCCGCCAGATCCATCACTTTCAGCTCTTTATCCAGCACTTCGCTGTAGGTCAGCTGATCGTACATGGTCGCGGAAGGATCTTTTGCCGGATCGGCAGTGAATACACCATCCACTTTGGTCGCTTTCAGTACGACATCCGCTTCAATTTCGATCCCGCGCAGACAGGCCGCAGAGTCGGTAGTGAAGAACGGGTTACCCGTACCTGCAGACAGAATCACAACACGGTTATTACGCAGCAGGCTAATAGCCTCGGCCCAACTGTAGTTGTCGCACACGCCGTTTAAAGGAATTGCCGACATCAGGCGGGCGTTCACATAGGCGCGGTGAAGCGCATCACGCATTGCCAGGCCGTTCATGACGGTGGCCAACATGCCCATGTGGTCGCCCACAACGCGGTTCATCCCCGCGTTTGCCAGACCCGCGCCACGGAACAGGTTACCACCGCCAATCACCACACCAACCTGAATACCCAGTTCAACCAGTTCTTTGATCTCCTGAGCCATACGATCCAGTATGCTTGCATCAATACCGAAGCCTTCCGTACCCTGCAGAGCTTCGCCGCTTAATTTAAGCAGAATGCGTTTATAGACGGGTTTTGCATTGGTAGCCATGTTTCTTTCCTGAGACTGTCAACGATTGATATGAGTTAATTCCGGCGACATTGTACGTCGCATTTCAGCGCAGACGCCAGGCGTCGGCTGATTTTACAAGAGAGGCGCAAAAAGAAGCCGCCCTCAGGCGGCTCCTCAGGAAAATCAGGACTGCTTAGACATCGCAGCAACTTCTGCTGCAAAGTCAGTCTCGACTTTCTCAATGCCTTCGCCCACTTCAAAGCGGATGAAGCCAGTCACGTCAGCGTTGTGCTCTTTCAGCAGTTGGCCAACAGATTTGCTCGGTTCCATGACGAAAGGCTGACCAGTCAGAGAAACTTCGCCGGTGAATTTCTTCATGCGGCCTTCAACCATTTTCTCTGCGATTTCTTTCGGCTTACCGGACTGCATCGCGATGTCCAGCTGTACCTGGTACTCTTTCTCTACCACGTCAGCAGACACGTCTTCCGGCTTAACGAATTCCGGCTTGCTTGCCGCAACGTGCATCGCCAGCTGTTTAACCAGCTCTTCGTCAGCGCCTTTAGCGGCAACCAGAACGCCGATGCGCGCACCGTGCTGGTAAGAACCCAGAACGTCGCCTTCCAGGGAAGCGACGCGACGAATGTTGATGTTCTCGCCAATTTTCGCTACCAGAGCAACGCGCTCTTCTTCGAACTGTGCTTTCAGAACTTCTACGTCAGTGATTTTGCCAGCAACAGCGGCATCCAGCACTTTGTCAGCAAATGCCTGGAAGCCAGCATCTTTAGCCACGAAGTCAGTCTGGCAGTTAACTTCCAGAATGAAAGCGACGTTGCCGTCGATTTTGGTTTTGATTACGCCGTCAGCAGCCACGTTGCCTGCTTTTTTCGCCGCTTTGATAGCGCCGGACTTACGCATGTTTTCGATTGCCAGCTCAATGTCGCCATTCGCTTCAGTCAGCGCTTTTTTGCAATCCATCATGCCTGCGCCGGTACGCTCACGCAGCTCTTTTACCAGGGATGCGGTAATTTCAGCCATTCTAAAATCCTCGAAAGATTTGATCTGCCCGGCATCAAACCGCACAGATATAAAAGTGAAAAAGGGGGCCATATACAGGCCCCCTAACCAAACGTGATACTACCTGGTCTATAAGGGCTCTCCCCTTCATATTTCGATCCGCAGGCGCGTTGCCTTCACTCGCTCATCCCGGTCACTTACTGATGTAAGCTCCCGGGAATTCTCGAGCTTGCCGCCTTCCTGCAACTCGAACTATTTTAGGGAGTTATCAAGCCTTATTACTCGGCTTCTACGAAGCTTTCTTCCGCCTGGGAAGCCAGATCCTGAGAACGGCCTTCACGAACGGTTGCAGCGACAGCGCCCAGGTACAGGCTAACAGCACGGATTGCGTCATCGTTACCCGGGATAACGAAGTCAACGCCGTCCGGATCAGAGTTGGTATCAACGATAGCAAATACCGGGATACCCAGGTTGTTCGCTTCTTTGATAGCAATGTGCTCGTGGTCAGCATCGATAACGAACAGAGCGTCCGGCAGACCGCCCATGTCTTTGATACCGCCCAGGCTGTTTTCCAGTTTCTCAAGCTCACGAGTACGCATCAGCGCTTCTTTCTTGGTCAGCTTTTCGAAAGTACCGTCCTGAGACTGAGTTTCCAGGTCTTTCAGACGTTTGATGGACTGACGAACTGTTTTCCAGTTAGTCAGCATACCGCCCAGCCAGCGATGGTTCACGAAGAACTGGTCGCAGCTGTTAGCAGCTTCTCTCACCGCTTCGCTTGCAGCGCGTTTAGTACCAACGAAAAGGATTTTACCTTTACGAGCAGAGATCTTGTTCAGTTCAGCCAGAGCTTCGTTGAACATCGGTACAGTTTTCTCAAGGTTGATGATGTGAACTTTGTTACGCGCGCCGAAGATGAAAGGCTTCATTTTCGGGTTCCAGTAACGGGTCTGGTGACCAAAGTGAACACCAGCCTTGAGCATGTCGCGCATGGAAACAGTTGCCATGATTTAAAACCTCTATAGATTAAGTTGGGGTTATGCCTCCACGTATCCCATATTACCGACCCCAAAGGGCACCCCGGAATATGTGCCGATACGTGTGTGTTGTTACACAAAGTGAGATTTGTCGCTCCCGTCCATCGTGTGTAGTCTTCGAATGGATCGGAAGTCCGGCGCGCTTTATACCACAAATACGCCACCGACACCAATAATTGTTGGCACTCAGTGCTGAATTGAACGATGAATTTCGTGTTACAGGCAGGCGGCAAATTTTTGCATCCCCGAGAGCTTACGGCCAGTCAGTGACTGGGGTGAAAAAATGTCGCCAACGCACCTGTGGCACGAAAGGCGAAGTTCAGAATGATTCTCAATTTGGCAGGGCACACCCCTGACTGATACCATTGTCAGCACTTACACAATTATTGCCGAAATCATCGGCACTGATGGACAGAATTCATGGCTATCTCTATCAAGACATCTGAAGACATCGAAAAAATGCGCGTCGCGGGCCGTCTGGCAGCCGAAGTGCTGGAAATGATCGAACCGTATATCAAACCGGGCGTCACCACCGGCGAACTGGACCGTATCTGTAACGATTACATCGTTAACGAACAACACGCGATCTCCGCCTGCCTCGGCTACCACGGCTATCCGAAATCCGTCTGTATCTCTATTAATGAAGTGGTGTGCCACGGCATTCCGGATGACGCTAAACATCTGAAAGATGGTGATATCGTCAACATCGACGTGACCGTGATTAAAGATGAATTCCACGGCGATACCTCGAAGATGTTTATCGTCGGCAAACCGACCATTCTGGGCGAGCGTCTGTGCCGCGTCACGCAAGAGAGCCTGTATCTGGGCATCAAAATGGTGAAACCGGGCATCCGCCTGCGCACCATTGGCGCCGCCATCCAGAAATATGCCGAAGGCGAAGGTTTCTCCGTGGTACGTGAATACTGCGGACACGGTATTGGTCGCGGCTTCCATGAAGAACCGCAGGTGCTGCATTATGATGCAGACGATGGCGGCGTCGTGTTGCAGCCTGGCATGACCTTTACCATTGAACCGATGCTGAACGCCGGGGATTACCGTATCCGCACCATGAAAGACGGCTGGACGGTAAAAACCAAAGACCGCAGCTTGTCTGCTCAGTACGAGCATACTATTGTGGTAACGGAAAACGGCTGTGAAATTCTGACGCTGCGTAAAGATGACACCATCCCGGCGATCATCACACACGACGAATAATGTTTTGCCTGATGGCGATGCCTTCGCATCTTATCAGGCCTACAAATTGTACTACTTCGTAGGCCGGATAAGGCGTTCACGCCACCATCCGGCTTTTTAATGGGTGGCGCATATGAATACTCATCCTGAACAGCACGCGAATACCGCACTCCCCACCCTCCCTGACCAGCCGCAAAACCCTGGCGTCTGGCCACGCGCTGAACTGACCGTCGCCGGTATCAAAGCCCGCATCGACATCTTTCAACACTGGCTGGGAGAGGCATTTGACAGCGGCATTTGTGCTGAACAGCTTATTGAAGCCCGAACCGAATTTATCGACCAGTTGTTGCAACGCCTGTGGATTGAGGCCGGTTTCGGTCAGATTGCCGATCTGGCGCTGGTCGCTGTCGGCGGCTATGGACGCGGCGAACTGCATCCGCTTTCCGATATTGATCTGCTCATTTTAAGCCGCAAAAAGCTGCCTGATGAACAGGCGCAAAAGGTCGGCGAGCTGCTGACTTTACTTTGGGACGTCAAGCTGGATGTCGGGCATAGCGTACGTACGCTGGAAGAGTGTCTGCTGGAAGGTCTGTCTGATTTAACCGTTGCGACAAACCTCATCGAAACGCGCCTGCTGATCGGTGATGTCGCTCTGTTTCTGGCACTGCAAAAACATATTTTCAGCGAAGGTTTTTGGCCGTCCGACAAATTTTACGCCGCCAAAGTAGAAGAGCAGAACCAGCGCCACCAGCGCTATCACGGTACCAGCTATAATCTGGAGCCGGATATTAAAAGCAGCCCCGGCGGCCTGCGCGATATCCATACGTTACAGTGGGTCGCCCGACGTCACTTCGGCGCTACCTCGCTCGATGAGATGGTGGGATTCGGCTTTTTAACCCCGGCTGAGCGCGCGGAGCTCAACGAATGCCTGCATATCCTGTGGCGCATTCGCTTTGCGCTACATCTGGTGGTCAGCCGCTACGATAACCGCCTGCTGTTCGACCGCCAGTTAAGCGTCGCTCAACGCCTTAACTACAGCGGCGAGGGCAATGATCCGGTTGAGCGGATGATGAAAGACTACTTCCGGGTTACGCGCCGGGTGAGCGAACTTAATCAGATGCTGCTTCAGCTATTTGACGAGGCGATTCTGGCGCTACCTGCGGATGAAAAACCACGTCCTGTTGACGATGAGTTTCAACTGCGCGGCACGCTTATTGATCTGCGTGACGACACGCTGTTTATCCGCGAACCGCAAGCGATCCTGCGCATGTTTTATATGATGGTGCGCAATAGCGCGATCACCGGCATCTACTCTACGACGTTACGCCATTTGCGCCACGCCCGCCGCCACCTGAGCCAACCGCTGTGTTACATCCCGGAGGCGCGCACTCTGTTTCTTAGTATGCTGCGCCATCCCGGCGCGGTCAGCCGCGGCCTGCTGCCCATGCATCGCCACAGCGTACTGTGGGCTTATATGCCGCAGTGGTCACACATCGTCGGACAAATGCAGTTTGACCTGTTCCACGCATACACGGTGGATGAACACACCATCCGCGTAATGCTCAAACTGGAGAGCTTTGCGAAAGAAGAGACGCGCCAGCGCCATCCGCTATGCGTCGATCTCTGGCCGCGGCTTCCCCATCCGGAACTGATCCTGATCGCCGCGCTGTTCCACGATATTGCGAAAGGACGCGGCGGCGACCATTCGGTACTGGGCGCGCAGGATGTACTCACCTTCGCCGAACTGCACGGTTTGAACTCACGCGAAACGCAACTGGTCGCCTGGCTGGTGCGCCAACACCTGCTAATGTCAGTCACCGCCCAGCGCCGCGACATCCAGGATCCGGAAGTCATCAAGCAGTTTGCCGAAGAGGTGCAAACCGAAACACGGCTGCGTTTTCTGGTCTGCCTGACCGTCGCGGACATCTGCGCGACCAACGAAACCTTGTGGAATAGCTGGAAACAGAGCCTGCTGCGCGAGCTGTACTTCGCCACTGAAAAACAGCTCAGGCGTGGAATGCAAAATACGCCGGATATGCGTGAGCGCGTGCGTCACCATCAGCTTCAGGCGCTGGCGCTGCTGCGAATGGACAATATTGATGAAGCCGCGCTGCACAAAATCTGGACCCGCTGTCGCGCTAACTATTTTGTTCGTCATAGTCCAAATCAGCTCGCCTGGCACGCACGCCATTTATTGCAGCACGATCTGCGCCAACCGTTAGTGTTGCTCAGTCCGCAGGCCACGCGCGGTGGAACCGAAATTTTTATCTGGAGTCCGGACAGACCCTATCTGTTTGCCGCCGTCTGCGCCGAGCTGGACAGGCGTAATTTAAGCGTCCATGACGCGCAGATCTTTACCACTCGCGACGGCATGGCAATGGATACGTTTATTGTTCTGGAACCAGACGGCAGCCCGCTGGCGGCGGATCGCCATGACGTTATTCGCACCGGTCTTGAACAAACCATTACGCAGCGTAGCTGGCAGCCGCCGCAGCCGCGTCGGCAACCGGCAAAGTTACGGCACTTTACGGTCGAAACGGAAGTCAATTTTTTGCCCACCCATACCGACAGAAAATCATTCATGGAATTGATCGCGCTCGATCAGCCTGGTCTGCTGGCCAGGGTCGGACAAATTTTTGCCGATCTGGGAATTTCGCTTCATGGCGCCCGAATTACAACCATTGGTGAACGAGTAGAAGATTTATTCATAATCGCCACAGCGGATCGGCGCGCACTTAATAATGTGCTGCAACTTGAGGTGCAACAACGGTTGACAGCGGCCTTCAATCCAAACGATAAAGGGTAGTGTGTTTATTTATATGAAAGAGTTTAACAATGCAGCAGTTACAGAACGTTATTGAGACCGCTTTTGAGCGCCGCGCCGATATTACGCCGGCTAATGTAGATACCGTGACCCGAGAGGCGGTAAAACAGGTCATTTCTCTACTTGATTCCGGCGCGCTGCGTGTCGCAGAAAAAATCGACGGTCAGTGGGTCACTCACCAGTGGTTGAAGAAAGCGGTTCTGCTCTCTTTCCGTATTAACGATAACCAGGTTATCGACGGTGCGGAAAGCCGCTACTTCGATAAAGTCCCGATGAAATTCGCTGATTACGACGAAGCGCGTTTTCAGAAAGAAGGCTTCCGCGTCGTTCCGCCTGCGGCCGTTCGTCAGGGCGCATTTATCGCCCGCAACACCGTGCTGATGCCGTCTTACGTTAACATCGGCGCCTACGTTGACGAAGGCACCATGGTTGACACCTGGGCGACGGTGGGTTCCTGCGCGCAGATTGGTAAAAATGTTCACCTTTCCGGCGGCGTGGGTATCGGCGGCGTACTGGAGCCGCTGCAGGCTAACCCAACCATCATTGAAGACAACTGCTTTATTGGCGCGCGTTCTGAGGTCGTGGAAGGCGTCATTGTCGAAGAAGGTTCCGTCATTTCCATGGGCGTATACCTCGGCCAGAGCACCAAAATCTACGATCGCGAAACCGGTGAAGTTCACTATGGCCGCGTACCGGCGGGCTCCGTGGTCGTTTCCGGCAACCTGCCGTCAAAAGACGGTAAGTACAGTTTGTACTGCGCGGTGATCGTGAAAAAAGTCGACGCCAAAACGCGTGGTAAAGTGGGCATTAACGAATTATTGCGCACTATTGATTAAGCGAGTGAAAAGCGGGGGCGACAGCCCCCCTTTGCATTACGGCGAATGCGGTAACACGGTTTCCGGCGCAATCTTTGCCGCAAACGCCGAAGCCAGCGCAGTCAAAACGACATAACCGGCAACCAAAGTCCAACTGTTATCATAGACTGCGCTTAACGCTTTAGCGATAAACGGCGTGAATCCCCCTGCCACAACCGCCCCCAACTGAGCGCCAATTGATGAACCGCTGTAGCGTACAGGCGGATGAAACAGTCCGGCGAAAAAAGAAGGTTGCACGGCATTCAGTGAATTATGACCAATGTTAATAAGCAGAACGTAGCCCATTGTCATCAGTATGAGCGAACGGCTTTCCAGCAGCCAGAAAAAGGGAAAAGCCATTGCCGCGACAAAAAGCGCGCCGAAAATATACACCTGACGGCAGCCACGCCGATCCGACATGATGCCAAATAGCACGTGCATGGGATACGCCAGCAGACAGGTGAACATTACAATGTACAGAATAGTCAGGCTGGCAATCCCAAGCTGCGTCGTCGCCCAGGAAACCGCGAAGACGGTGGCAAGAAAAAAGGGAACGCTTTCCGCAAAACGCAGAATTATAATCAGCAAAATGCTGCGCCATTGTTCTCGTACTACTTTGACCACCGGCCTTTCTTCTCTTTGCTGCCTATGATTAATGGCCTGCTGCTTTTTAAACGCACGGAAGACAGGCGTCTCATCCAGACGATGACGCATATATAATCCAGGCAACACCAAAAGCGCACTGAGCAGAAAAGGAATACGCCATCCCCACGATAACAACGCCTCCTTCGGTAATTGGGTCACGACTATAAATACGCCTGTCGCCAATAATTGTCCCGTGAGTCCTCCTGTTTGCGATAGCGCGCTTAACCGCCCCCGGTGCTTTCCAGCAGCATATTCCACGACCATCAACATGGCGCCTCCCCATTCGCCTCCAACCATAAATCCCTGTAGAAAACGCAGAATAACCAGTAAAGCAGGCGCCAGCGCGCCGATACTGGCGTAAGAAGGCAGGCAACCGATGAGAAACGTGACCGCGCCCATCCCGCCTAACGTGATTAATAACGTGTTTTTACGCCCAAGCGTATCCCCCCTGTTGCCAAAAAATAGCGCGCCCAGCGGTCGGGAAATAAATCCCACGCCGAAACTGGCAAAAGAAGATAACGTTGCAGTCAATGGGCTGGCGCCAGGGAAAAAAAGCGGGCCAAATACCAGCGCGCTTGCCAGGCCATATAATAGAAAATCATAATATTCAATGGAGTTTCCTATCCAAGCGGAAATCACCACCCGGCGAATAGTGGCATTATACGTTCCGGACATAGATTCCGCCTCTCAAGGTTATCGACCACTGCCTCCGGTCAATTTCCCACACTGACCTCAAACGCTTTCTCTATAAACGGAATATCGCGTTGAATTACTTAAGCTATCAATAACCGCCGCCCTTTTGCTCATGACGTTGCCGAGACGTCTTCTGCGATCAACTACGCTTTTTTTGTATACATTGGTGGCGAAAAACCAATTTTTCGTTAATTATTCAAAAGTTATAGTGTGATGAAGGATACCGCTATGTATGACAATCTAAAAAGTCTGGGCATTACCAATCCTGAGGAAATCGATCGTTACAGCCTGCGGCAAGAAGCCAATAACGATATCCTGAAAATCTATTTTCACAAGGATAGAGGTGAATTCTTTGCTAAAAGCGTGAAGTTTAAGTATCCACGCCAGCGTAAAACGGTGGTGGCCGATGGCATCGGTCAGGGTTATAAAGAAGTACAGGAGATTAGCCCTAACCTACGCTATGTGATTGACGAGCTGGACCAAATCTGCCAGCGCGACCGCTCAGAACTCGATCTCAAACGTAAGATCCTTGACGACTTGCGCCACCTGGAAAGCGTCGTCGCGAATAAGATCAGTGAAATCGAAGCCGATCTGGACAAGCTTACCCGCAAGTAAGCTGTGTGTTGCCGGATGGCGACGTGTTACGCCTTATCCGGCCTACAGATATATCCCGGTAGGCCTGATAAGCGTAGCGCCGCCGGGCTTAACGCTGTTCATCCAATTGTAGCACCACATACAGCAACAGCCGATCGTCAAAATTTCCCAAATCCAGCCCGGTCAGTTCCGAAATACGATTTAGCCGATATTCCAGCGTGTTACGATGAATAAACAGCGCCTTAGAGGTCGCCAGCGGCTGGACATTATGGCGAAACCACGCCGTCAGCGTCCGACGTAATAACCCGTTGTTATCCATCGCTTTGAGTTTTACCAGCGGGCGCGCCAGCTCATTGGCCTGCCAGCCGCCACGCAGGCTATCTAACAGAACCGGCAGCATCAAATCCTGATAAAAATAGCTGCGGCTTTCTGGCATCCGCTGTTTGCCGACCATCATCGTAGTGCGCGCCGTGCGGTATGAACGTGCAATACTGCCCGGCCCGGTAAAGTAATTGCCCAGCGCCACGCGAAAACGTAGCTGACCATTATCTTTCATTCGCGAGATAAGCTGCTCTACGCGCTTACGATGATCTTCAGCATCCCAGCGACCAAACGAGTTTAAGGCGGGTTTGAGCACCACCATCTCGGTGAGAGAAACAATGGCTATCAGGTTGTTACGCTCCGGCGTGGTAAGCGCATTCTGCAACTGCTGAAGTTCCGCCATTGCGCTATCGACGCCAAGCTGGCCGCTGTCGACTTCCACCACCGCCGCCACACGCGGCTGGTTCAAATCGATCCCCAAACGCTGCGCCCATTCCACCAGCGCCGGCGTATTTTCTTCGGCCTGAATCAGGTTCATCACCAGCTCTTCGCGCAAACGGCTATCCTGCGCCAAAAGGTGCATTAACCGCGACTGCTCCAGCATCATTTCGGCAGTCATACACACCAGTTCGCCATATTTACGCAGATGCTCTGGTTCGCCGGTGAGGCCGATCACGCCGACAATTTCGCCCTCAAGACGTAAGGGAAGATTAATCCCCTGACGCACCCCGTGCAGGTGTCGCGCCACGGCGTTGTCAATATCCACAACCCGGCCCTGCGACAGCACTAACAGCGCGCCTTCATGCAATTCACCAATACGTTCCCGATCGCCGCTGCCGATAATACGCCCGCGGGCATCCATTACGTTGATATTGGTATCGATGATGCGCATAGTGCGCGCCACGATATCCTGCGCCATTTTGGTATCAAGATGCCAGCCAGCCATAAATCCCTCCAGTGAGCAGAGCACAAGCATAAGGAAGATAACAGGTCTCGACATTGTGCAAATGCACAAAACGGTGCAAATAAGTATGGAGTTGTGGGGGGTTTCACAGAAAAGTGTTGCCCCCTTCCATGGCGGAAGGGGGACAAAGGTGATTACTGCATCAGCAAATAAATAGAACTATCACCACGCTGAATATTCAGAGCCAGAACCGACGGCTTGCTGTCGAGAATCTTACGCAGTTCGGCGATATTTTTCACCGGCTGCTGGTTAGCGCCGATAATCACATCACCTTTTTTGAGGCCAATTTGCGCGGCGGGTGAATTCGCTTTCACGCTGCTCACCACAACGCCTTTATCCTGGCCTTTATTGCTCATTTCAGCGCCTTCAATCCCGCTGAAGATGGTGCTGGAATCAACCTGACTCTGGCTGCTCTGCTGCAGTTCCAGATTAACCGTAATCGCTTTACCTTCACGCAGCAGACCGAGGCTGATTTTGCTGCCGACCGGCATAGTGCCGACCTGAGCGCGCAGCGCCGCAAAGCTGCTGATCGGTTTACCGTTCAGCGAGGTAATGACATCCCCGGCTTTGATACCCGCTTTCGCCGCGGACGAATTCGGCATCACCTGGCTGACGAACGCGCCACGCTGGGCATCGACTTTCATCGCTTTCGCCAATTCAGAATTCAGCTCAGTCCCCATGATCCCCAGTTCGCCGCGTTTCACCTGGCCGTATTCCACCATCTGCGACGTCAGGTTTTTCACCATGTTACTGGGGATAGCGAAGCCAATACCGATGTTGCCGCCGTCCGGCGCCAGAATCGCGGTGTTAATACCGATCAGCTCACCGTTCAGGTTCACCAGCGCGCCGCCGGAGTTACCGCGGTTAATCGCGGCGTCGGTCTGAATAAAGTTCTCATAATTTTCTACGTTCAGGCCGCTACGCCCCAGCGCCGAAACGATACCTGACGTCACCGTTTCGCCCAGACCAAACGGGTTACCAATAGCGACGGTATAATCCCCCACGCGCAGCGCGTCGGAGTCCGCCAGCTTAATCGCCGTCAGGTTCTTCGGATTCTGAATTTGAATCAGCGCGATATCAGAACGCGGATCTTTGCCTACCACTTTAGCATCGAATTTACGCCCATCGCTAAGCTGTACTTTAATCACGCTGGCGTTATCAACCACGTGGTTGTTGGTGACGACGTACCCCTTCGCGGCGTCAATAATTACGCCGGAACCCAGCGCCATGAATTTCTGTTGTTGACCGCCGTTGCCGCCGTTACCGCCGCCCTGACAGAAGGGAGAATTCTGGAACGGAGAACCATCCTGGCAGAACGGGGAGTCATCGCCAAAGAACTGCTGGAAATTACGCGGCATACGCGGCGTATTCACCGTGGTGCTACCTTCTACATTAATACTGACCACCGATGGCATCACTTTTTCGAGCATCGGTGCCAGGCTTGGCATCTGCTGGGCAGTCATTGCTGAAGAGGACGTTTCAGCCGCCGTGGCAGACAGAGGCGACAATGTCAAACCTAAACTCAGAGCCAGTGCACTCATTGCTAATGTGGTTTTTTTCATGTGTTTCAATCTCGATTAACAGGTAACGCAAAATTGCTGTGTACGTCAGATTCATTTTATAACGCGAAGTTCCGGAACAAAGTTTCTGGAAAAAGTAAAAATTTATTGTCCATCTTTACAAAAGTCCATTTACTGTTCGACCGCCATTAAACGCCGATATTCATCCCATGCGTAAAGGTCAGTCATCCCGCTGATATAATCCTGAATCAACCGACAGCGATAATAATATTCCAGTACCGGGTACTCCGCCGAATCCGTGGGTAATTTACTGACGACTTCCACGTAGGCCAAACGATGGCGCGTAGAAAGTTTCTGAAATAAGCGCGATTCTATGGGGAAGCGTTTCAACCGTTCTTTTTCCACCAGCTCGCGAAAGTCGTTAAGCGACAGGCTTAATAGCGGCTGATAGATATCTAATAACCCGCTGATCACCCGGTATCCCTGTAGCTCAAGCTGTTCTACATCCGGATGGCTAAACACATGTTCAACCGCCACATTCTTATAGAGTTCAAGCAGGCGGCTAAAACCGCTGGCATCTTCCAGCAACGCCTGATTGAAGGTACCAGCAAAAATCTGCGGCAAATTATCAATAAAACGCTGAGCGGCATAGGGCACCAGTTTATTTAATGTATTTACCCGTAAATACATAAAAAACTGATCTTCGGTACTGCGGCTTAATGTATTGGCGCGTGATTTTTCCCACGCATTTCCTACCACCAGCTCAAACAGCGAATCCTTCTCATGGTGGCCCCACGCGTGATATAAATGGTGATAAAGCTGCTCAACGCTAAAGATTCTTTTCTCTACCGCGTCTTCAAGATCGGCGACACAATAAGAAATATCATCTGCGGCCTCCATAATCCACGTTAATGGAAAGCGACTGTAAGGCGCTAACTGCAGTTCTTTACGTAACCTCGCAATATACTTCTCTTCAGAAAGATAATAGCCCGGTTTCTTCATTAAATAGCGATGGGAATCCGGCACTGGCCCTCGCCACCATGCCGGACGGGTATATTTTAAAATTCCGCCAACCTGCGCCCAGGTAAGATTCATCCGCATGAGCGTATGTACCAGACGAATTCCCTGTGCATTGCCTTCAAAATGGCAGATATCCTGACGTACCTTGCGGCGAATATCGTTCAGATTTTCTTCGCCTTCCTGTAACCGTAGCGAGGAAACCACACAGCGATCATGCGTGAGCGGCTGACTTTCCGCATCTTCCGGATGCAGCCGCTGACGAAACCAGTCATTGATCGCCGCCTCGCCAAAATGACCGAACGGCGGATTACCGATGTCGTGCATCAGGCAGGCCATTTCCACAATACTTTCAAAGGGACCGGTCAGCGCATCCAGACCGTACTCCTCCAGTCGGTTTTGCTCTTTCAGGCGGCTTAAAATCTCTTTCGCGATATAACGCCCCACCTGCTGCACCTCCATCGAATGCGTCAGACGAGTACGCACCGCGGCATTGCGCTCCAGCGGGAAAACCTGCGTTTTTTGCTGCAAACGGCGTATAGCCGGAGAGTTGATAATCCGCCCGCGATCGCTTTCAAAAATCCGCAGGATCTCATGTTCCGTCTTTACGCCCTGCGGTGAACGATAACGACGATGCCAGTTAATTTTATTTCGGAAATCGATCGATGCCATATCCTCTCCCCGCCTGAGAAATGCGCTTCCCCATAAGCGCATGATAAACTATGCCCCCAAAACTGACTTATCGCGAGTAAATCTATGAAAATCGGCATCATTGGCGCAATGGAAGAAGAAGTTACGCTGCTGCGTGACAAAATTGACAACCGTCAGACGATTACGCTGGGCGGCTGCGAAATTTACACTGGCCAGTTGAACGGCACCGAAGTGGCGTTGCTGAAATCCGGTATCGGTAAAGTCGCGGCGGCGCTGGGCGCCACGTTGCTTCTGGAGCACTGCAAGCCGGACGTGATCATCAATACCGGTTCCGCAGGCGGTCTGGCGTCCACGCTGAAGGTCGGCGATATCGTCGTCTCTGACGAAACGCGTTACCACGACGCTGATGTGACCGCTTTCGGCTATGAATACGGGCAATTACCGGGCTGTCCGGCCGGATTTAAGGCCGATGATAAGCTGATCGCCGCCGCGGAATCCTGCATCAGGGAGCTGAATCTGAACGCGGTACGCGGCCTTATTGTTAGCGGCGACGCGTTTATTAACGGTTCCGTCGGGCTGGCGAAAATCCGGCATAACTTCCCCGACGCGGTCGCCGTAGAGATGGAAGCCACCGCTATCGCCCACGTCTGCCATAACTTCAACGTGCCGTTCGTGGTGGTACGCGCTATTTCTGACGTGGCCGATCAGCAATCGCACCTCAGCTTTGACGAATTCCTCGCGGTGGCGGCGAAACAGTCGACTCTGATGGTCGAAACGCTGGTACAGAAACTGGCGCATGGTTAAGCAAATGTTCAGGGCGCTGGTCACCCTGCTGCTTACGCTCCCGGTGTGGCTTTACGCTGCGCCGCGCGTAATTACCCTCTCTCCCGCCAATACGGAGCTCGCTTTTGCCGCCGGGATTACGCCCGTTGGCGTCAGCAGCTATTCCGACTACCCGCCCGAAGCGCAAAAAATAGAACAGGTCTCTACCTGGCAGGGAATGAATCTGGAACGCATTGTGGCGATGAAGCCGGATCTGGTCGTCGCCTGGCGCGGCGGTAATGCGGAACGCCAGGTAAACCAACTGACGTCATTAGGTATTAAGGTCATGTGGGTGGACGCGGTAAGCATCGAACAGATCGCCGACACGCTCCGTCAACTGGCCGCCTGGAGCCCGCAGCCGGAAAAGGCTCAGCAGGCAGCGCAGACATTGCTAAACGAGTACGCCGCGCTCAACGCCGAGTATGCCGGTAAAGCTAAAAAGCGCGTCTTTCTTCAGTTTGGCATGAATCCTCTGTTTACCAGTGGTAAAGGGTCTATTCAACATCAGGTTTTGACGACCTGCGGCGGAGAAAACGTCTTTGCTGACAGCCGCGTGCCGTGGCCGCAAGTCAGCCGTGAACAGGTGCTGGCAAGGCATCCCCAGGCCATTATCGTGGCCGGAAAAGCGGGCGAAATTCTCAAAATTGAACAATACTGGGGAAACCTGTTAAAAATTCCGGTTATTCCGCTTAACAGCGACTGGTTTGAACGCGCAAGCCCGCGTATTATCCTCGCCGCAAAACAACTCTGTAATGCGCTTTCACAGGTGAATTAGAGCCTGTCTTACCAGGCTCCCAGTGGGGATTCGACAATGCTCGTCTATTGGCTGGATATTGTAGGCACGGCTGTATTTGCTATCTCTGGCGTGTTGCTGGCCGGGAAATTACGTATGGACCCGTTCGGCGTCCTGGTGCTCGGCGTCGTTACTGCCGTCGGCGGCGGGACAATCCGCGATATGGCGCTGGATAACGGCCCGGTATTCTGGGTTAAAGATCCTACCGATCTGGTCGTCGCCATGGTCACCAGTATGCTGACCATCCTGCTGGTTCGCCAGCCAAGACGTCTGCCGAAATGGATGTTGCCGGTACTGGATGCGGTCGGGCTGGCGGTGTTTGTCGGCATTGGGGTGAATAAAGCCTTCCTCGCTGAAACGGGGCCATTAGTGGCCGTCTGTATGGGCGTGATTACCGGCGTCGGCGGCGGGATTATTCGCGATGTTCTGGCACGCGAGATCCCCATGATCCTACGCACCGAAATCTATGCCACGGCCTGTATTATCGGCGGGATTGTTCACGCCACCGCGTTTTATACGTTTTCAGTACCGCTGGAAAGCGCCAGCATGATGGGCATGGTCGTCACGCTGTTTATTCGGCTGGCGGCCATTCGCTGGCATTTGAAATTGCCGACGTTTGCCCTGGATGAAAACGGACGTTGATATTGTTTTGCCCGATGGCGCTACGCTTATCGGGCCTGGAACATCTTTCCTGTAGGCCGGATAAGACGCTCGCGTCGCCATCCGGCACAACGAACAGCAATCAAATGCTGAAGGAAGAGCCACACCCGCAGGTACTTTTCGCATTCGGGTTGGTTACAATGAAGCGGGAACCTTCCAGACCTTCGGTATAATCTACCGAACCACCCACCAGATACTGCAAACTCATCGGGTCAACCACCAGGCCAACGCCCTGTTTTTCGATGGTCATATCCCCTTCGTTAACCTGATCGTCAAAGGTAAAACCATACTGGAAGCCGCTGCAACCACCGCCGGTGATATACACGCGCAGTTTCAGATTCGGGTTATCTTCGTCAGCGATAAGACTTTTTACTTTATTCGCTGCTGCGTCGGTAAACTGCAGCGGCAGCGCTACGTCATCACTCATATTTTGCTCCAAACGACATCGGTAATTGGATAAATTTTCACCCAATATTGGCAGTCATTATCTAATACCCTGGTAATTCGTTCAAGTATTCTCGCCCGCAGACGCATTCTGGTTTTTCGCCGCCTGTTCCGCATCCTGCTTCGCCAGAGTGCGCGCCAGGATGGTTGAGTATAACGGTTTCCCGCCCAAAAACTGGGCTAATAGTGTTGCGCCAAGACAGGTGATAATCATTGGCAAAATGAGCTGGTAGTTATCGGTCATCTCCAGCACCAGCACAATCCCCGTCAGCGGGGCGCGCACCGACGCCGCCATCAGCGCCCCCATCCCGGCAATCGCAAAGGTACCGGCCTCCAGGTGATACTGCGGGAAAAGCACTGCCGCCGCCATACCGAAGGCCGTACCAAGCAGCGTTCCCAGGGCCAGCATCGGGGCGAAAATGCCCCCCGGCGCGCCGGAAGAAAAGCAAAGCAGCGTCGTGACAACCCGGGTAATAAAGATGAACAGCAGTAGCCCGACGCTAAAATTACCTGCCGCGGCGATAGGAATAAGGTTAAATCCGCCGCCTGCCGCTTCCGGCTCAATCAACCCCAGAATACCGCACAGGCCGCCGATCGCGCCGCCCATAAGCACCCATTTTTTAATTTCGCCGCCATGAAAGCGCTGAAACATATCCTGGGTACGCAGCACCAACGAATTAAATACCGGCCCGACGCAGCCAAAAATAATGCCGAGGATAAGGTATAACCACAGTGTGTTAACCGGCGCATCAGACAGTTTGCCGACTTCAATAATCGGCGCTTCGCCGTTAAATATGCGGAACACAATGCTCGACATGATGACGCCGGTAAACACCGCTTTAATCGAAATCAGGTTGTAGCGAAACTGCGGGCGCATCTCTTCAATAATAAACAGGATACCCGCCAGCGGCGCGTTAAACGCCGCAGAGAGCCCCGCCGCCGCGCCGGTCGCCAGCAACGTATGCCGCGCTTCGGCGCTGCGCATACGAAAAACATCCAGCACCATGCGCCCCAGGTTGCCCCCGATTTGCACCGTTGGCCCTTCGCGCCCTAATACCATTCCTGCGCCCAACGTTCCCATCCCGCCGATAAACTTCACCGGCAACACGCGCCACCAGCGCACCGGACGTAACTCCTCCAGCGCGCCTTCAATTTCCGGGATACCCGAGCCACCGGCTTCCGGCGCAAATTTTCGCACCAAAAAATAGCCGACCATCGCCAGTAACGCCGAAAGGATAAAGGCCAGCGGCCAAAGCAAAAACGCATGGTCCGCGACCTGAACCAGCGCGCCAATGCGCATGTTTTGTACCCAGGAAACCGCCTTTTCAAAGGCGACGCCAACCAGTCCGGTAAGCGTGCCGACAACGGCCGCCATGAACAGAATGGCCAGCGGCGTTTTATCCCGCTGCATTAACCGGCGAATCTGATCTCTGCGCCGTAAGCGCACAATTTGCTGAGCTAAAAAGGTGGAAGTGTCTGTTTTCATCAGAAGATCATTAATTGGTAATACAAATCTAAAGTCGGCATTCTACTCGCCAACGCCGTGAAAATCCCCTGCAAATCGTATTGTTTCAAATGCGTAAAACTTTCATAACCTTCTCTGAATAACTTAGAATAGCGGGTATTCACTTTTTCTACGAACCAGGAATCTTTCCATGAGTAAGTCTGAAAATCTCTATAGCGCGGCCCGCGAGCTGATCCCCGGCGGCGTGAACTCCCCTGTTCGCGCCTTCACTGGCGTGGGCGGCACCCCGCTGTTTATCGAAAAAGCGGACGGCGCGTATCTTTATGATGTCGATGGCAAAGCATATATCGACTATGTCGGTTCCTGGGGGCCAATGGTACTGGGGCATAACCATCCGGCTATCCGCAATGCGGTGATCGAAGCTGCGGAGCGTGGTTTAAGCTTCGGCGCGCCAACCGAAATGGAAGTAAAAATGGCGGAACTGGTGACCAACCTGGTGCCGACCATGGACATGGTGCGCATGGTGAACTCCGGCACCGAAGCGACGATGAGCGCTATTCGCCTGGCGCGTGGTTTTACTGGCCGCGATAAGATTATCAAATTCGAAGGCTGCTACCACGGCCACGCAGACTGTCTGCTGGTCAAAGCCGGTTCTGGCGCGCTGACGCTCGGTCAGCCGAACTCGCCGGGCGTGCCGGCGGATTTCGCGAAACATACGCTGACCTGCACTTATAACGATCTGACGTCAGTGCGCGCGGCGTTTGAACAATATCCGCAGGAAATCGCCTGTATCATCGTCGAACCCGTGGCAGGTAATATGAACTGCGTCCCGCCGCTGCCGGAATTTCTGCCAGGTCTGCGCGCCTTGTGCGATGAGTTCGGCGCGCTGCTGATTATCGACGAAGTAATGACCGGTTTTCGCGTAGCGCTGGCCGGAGCCCAGGATTACTACGGCGTCGTGCCGGACCTGACCTGTCTGGGTAAAATCATCGGTGGCGGGATGCCGGTAGGCGCGTTTGGCGGTCGTCGCGATGTAATGGATGCGCTGGCGCCGACGGGCCCGGTTTACCAGGCGGGCACCCTTTCCGGCAACCCGATTGCGATGGCGGCCGGTTTCGCCTGCCTGAATGAAGTCGCCCAGCCCGGCATTCATGAAACGCTGGATGAGCTCACCACCCGCCTGGCGGAAGGGCTGTGCGAAGCGGCGCAGGAGGTGGGGATCCCACTGGTCGTCAACCATGTCGGCGGGATGTTCGGGATTTTCTTCACCGATGCAGAAACCGTAACTTGCTATCAGGATGTGATGGCATGTGACGTTGAACGCTTTAAGCGTTTCTTCCACCTGATGCTGGAGGAAGGCGTATATCTGGCGCCGTCCGCGTTCGAAGCAGGCTTTATGTCCGTGGCGCACAGTGAAGAAGATATCAATAACACCATCGACGCCGCGCGTCGGGTGTTTGCGAAACAGTAAAAGAGAACGTCCAGAAACAACGTAGGCCGGGTAAGGCGAAGCCGCCACCCGGCTTTTTTTTGGTTCATACCAGGTTAGCGTGAATCTTCGCCAAACACCCAGCCCCCCTAAAGCTCATCAATAATATACTGGAAGCTACAGGTCGACGTGAACTGCCCGGAGCCAATGTTGCGGGTGTTCACCGCTACATTAATGTCATGAAGCTCAACATCGGTTATCGGATGATCAACGGCGCTGGTCGTGACGCTCGACTGGTCGCAGCCCAGCACATTGAGCGTAATACCCGATGAGACAAAACGGCAATAAGCGCCACGGTTGTCAAATTTGCTGCCATCGCACAGTTTCCCCCCCTCCATCAAATAGGTATGTAACGTGCGATTCACCGTGCCACCGGTGGCATCAAGCATGAGGGTTGTTTTCTGTTTCGAAACGTTCGCATCCCAGGAGATATCAAAAGTATCAACGGGAATTTTCGGGCAAACTGAGCTGCGCGTATCCGGCGCGCTATAGGTTTCCCCAGAAACCAGATCCTCAGCGGTGCTATGAGTGGCGGCCAGCCACGGGCAACCATAATTGTCGCTTTGTACGGTAATATCAACGGTATAATAACCGCAGCCATTCCAACTTGAGGGGAGGTTTTTACAGTTGGATTTCGAAATGCTGTTATCAAAATCCCGCAGAACAATAGTCGGTGCGGGGTCAGGCCCGGTCCAGGAGAGTAAGGTCGCAGTAGCTCCTTTTCTTGCCATTCCTGAGAATTTCCAGGAACCATAGTACACGCCATCAGGCGTGGTTACTGTAGAGTTCAGTATAACCGCTCTATCCGCATAACTAGGGCCAATACCATAATATAGCGTGGTGCTCCCAAACGTCGCTTTCAGCATGGGTCTGGCCGATACCGAACCACCATAAACGGCAATCAGCAGCAAAAATAAAGTCCGTATTATTTTCATTATAAATACTCAAATGTGGCTAGCGCACTTGCAGAGAACCTTCCCGGAATCAGGTCCTCGCCGGGAAGACGTTGTACCCAGGCATTCAGGCTTAGCGTATTTTTCCCCGTCACCAGCGTAAATACCGCACCGCTTTCGTTATTAATGCCCACGGGAACGCCGGATAGCGTTTCAATGCCAATCCCGATCCCGGAAGCGCCTGAATAGCTATCGATGGCCAGGATACCACGCATTCCGGTCGCTTCGGTTCCAGTGAAAATTACCTGCACTCCGTTACTCAGCGCCGAATCGCAATCCGTGAGTTCAAACACCAAAGGTTTGCGGGCAGACTGGCCGCCGGGAATAAAGTCAGAAGCATCAAGCGATGAAAAATCGACTTCAGCAATATCGGCTCCCTGCATTGTTAAGGTACACGGACTGGCGACCAGACTACCGGAAAAATGCAGATTATCTGCCGCTGAGACCGGCAATATCAGCGTCCCCCAGAGGATGAAGACCACGCCGTGTAATAACGTCTGTTTTTTAACCATTACTGATAATCCACCTGTAATGTTGCCGTCGCATCGAAGTCACCTTCTGTCAGCGAGGCTCCGCTCTTTTTAACCGGTATGGCTTTCAGAACAGGTGCCGACTGCTCATTTACAGTAATGGTGGACCCCAACGTAAACGGTTGGTCGTTCTGCCTAAGTTCAATCCCCAGCCCCGCCACACTGGTGTTTATCGCCGCCTGATTAAAATCAGTCACAGAGCCGCTTAGTGTCAGGGTCATTGTCATCGTATCGTCGCGCACCGCTGAATCACAGGTGATCTCATACGGAACATTCTGTGCGTAACGCGTACCATCTATTTTACTAATCAGCATGTTACCGAACTTAACTTCGATCGTCTGATTATGGCTAATCGTGCAATTCGGCGGTGATATTAACGTACCGTGAAACTTAAGATTCTCAGCCGACTGCGCGGCAAAACTGCTGCTTATTAACACCATCAAAGCCATTTTTTTCATTGGTAATCCACCACCAGCGTAGCGCCTGCGTTAAACGCGCCACCTGTTAACGTTACGCCATTATCTTTGACAGGAATCGCCTCGATGGCCGGACCGCTGCCACCGCTGTATTGAAATGACAACCATTGCGTATTGCCGGGTGAAACCAGCGCGCCATCCGTGGCGGTTTGCAGACGGATACCCAATCCATCGACATCGGTTTGCAATACCGACTCGCCATTGATAGTCACCGCATTCCCCTGAATCTGTAACTTCAGGTAATCGCTCACTCTGCCGTTACAGCTCAGGCGATAGCCCACCGCCTGCCGGTAATTCACCCCATCCACTTTCGTCGTCAACACATTGCCAAATTCCACCTCACCGCCGGTCACAGTACAGGGCGGCGCGGCATTAACGACTATCGTCAGCGTCATGTTGACCGTCTTACTTCCCGCTGCCAGCGGCATACTGACCGCACTCAGCATGGCCGCACACGTTACCGTGCCCAGCCGTAACCGACATTGCCTCATCTTGCGTCTCCTTGTCGGTTACGACTTTCTGCTTTTTGCTTCATCTACCGCACAACTGTTGTCAGTACAGTTAAAAATCAGCGGTAACCGCGCGCCATAATCGTTGACGTAAGTCAGCACAGGCGAGTGACCTAATTCACTGGCGTCCCCTCCCAGCGTCACGTTGCTTTTTGGTGCAATCACTAAAGGGCTAAAGCCTCTGGCTGGTGTGCCGTCCATGCGGTTGCTGGCGTTGCTTAACACCACGTAGTAACCGGTCGGATTGCTCACCTGATAGCCATTGCCCTGACGCTGAAGGGTGATCTTGTATTGCCAGGGATGCTGCATATCGATTTTCGATAGCGCCTGCGGGCGGTAAAAAACTTTGATGCGCGTTTGCAGGGCGATTTGCAGCGTATTGGGCTTGTCGCTTTGCGGCGGAATTTCGCGCACGTTGTAATAAAAAAGGGTTTCCCGATCCTTGGGGAGCGACGCCAGCGCCGGCATCCCCTGAATTTTGACCTGTCCGATTGCCGACGGCTCAATGCGCTGGGCCGGTGGGACGACGATTAAAGGCGAGGTGATTTTGACGCCCTTCTCATCTTCCACCCAGGACTGCGCCAGATAGGGCAGTTTGCTGTTGGCGTTTTTCAGATCGACGCTTATCGATTTATCTTCGCCGCGAAACACCAGGCGGGTGCGATCGGGCGCGATGGCGGCCTGGGCGCTACCGTAGCCGCCCAGCAAAAGCAGCAAAACAGCGGCCAGGTTATAACGTTTTAATGGCATCATGAATGCGGTTTCCTGAATCAATGTGTTGGATAACGAGAAGAGAGCGCTTCGGGTTGCGTCGAAGACGTCCGCCGCTGCGTATGAAGCTGGAGTAATGGTTTCTCTTCGGGCTGCGTTGCCTCAGGTGATGAAGCGTCGCCGATGCACGGCAGCAACAGGCCGCTAAACAGATCGCCCGGCAGCGGATCGGGCAACGCCGCTTCACACTGCGTTTTACCTTCCCATGTCACCTGCAACCGCTCGCCGGGGTTAATGCCGATCAGATAAACGCTGCCGTCTTCACCTACGATCCCTAACTGTTGCTGGCGACTGTTGTAAACCTCTGCGCCGAAGGGCGGCGTGCCGCCATCGCGCAGGCGGATACTGGCCATGGCTTTTTTACCGCTGAGCACCTCCATGCGGCGATAACCGATCGCCCCTTCCGTCAGGGTCGCCTGAGCGATGGAGAGAGTTGCTTCCGCGTCTTCCGGCAACTGGGTAATGTCGATTTTCACCAGGTTGCGGTAGTAGTCGTTGACGTCGACAATGACGGCTTTACCAAACGCGTTGGTATATACCGGCGTGCTGTAGCCGGAGATGGGTACGTTCGCTTCATCGCCGACATCCACCATCAGCCGCGAGCCGCCGTTGACGCTGGTGCGGTGCAGCGCCCCGCCTTTAGCAGTCAGCGTCGCGCCCCCCTGGATGTTCAGCCCGCCGGAGGTATAGTCGCCTTCCTGATAGTTCGCACTGACGTCAATGTCGGCATAGCTCGCTTGATGACGGTAGTAGCCGTCGAGAGTCGCACCGTTATCCGCGCGACCAGCGTTGATCTGGTAGTTATTGCGATCGTCAATGCGCTCGTAATAGCCGACCTGATTGCTGTTGTTGTCATCGCTAAAGGAGCCGTTGTAGCTCAGCGTGCGGTTGTTGCCCCACGGAATACTGAGCGAGACGTACACGCCGTCATCACGCTCATTGTCATATTCGTTGCGAAAACCGTTCACCGACAGACTGATCCCGCGCACCTCACCGACATCGAAATAGTGCGACAGCGTCAGGTTATAGCTGTCCTGGTTAGGTTGATTCCAGTAGGTGCGATGGGTGTAGTTGATATAGGCGTTGACGTTTATTGCCGAAAAGTTCTGGCTGTACGTCAGGGTATACATCTCTTTATCGTGGCCGGTGCGCTGACGATCGTTATCGTCATTATGCGTATCGATAAACTCGTCCATCGTCATGTAGTTTTCTTCGGAAAAGCGATAACCAGCAAACGTCAGACGGCTGTCTATATCATCAAAATCTTTAGCGTAGCTGGCACGGAACGAGTTACCCTGAATGGTGCCGTCGCCGTAGGCGCTACCCTCTGGCAACGTCGCACGGGAATGGGTGACATCGACGGAAAACGCGCCCAGCAGCGCCAGATCGCGCCCCAGTCCTAACGCCAGCGCCTGATAATCCTGCTCACCGATGGCACCGCCGTACAGCGACCAGCCGTTAGCGATCCCCCAGGAGGCTTCGGCTGAGGTGAAAAAGCCGCCTTCCATATTGTGATCCCAGTCCTGCGGTCGCCCGGCGGCCAACTTGTAGCGCACCTGGCCGGGACGGGTCAGAAACGGAATGGAGGCGGTGCTGACGTCATATTCCTGCACCTGACCGCTTTGTTCTTCAATTTTGACGTGTAGATCGCCGGATACCGTTTCATTAATATCCTGAATGCGAAACGGCCCTGCCGGGACCTGCGACTCATAAATCACCCGCCCGCGCTGGGTCACGGTGACTTTGGCGTTGGTGCGCGCCACGCCTGATATATCCGGGGCGTAGCCGCGCAGATTAGGCGGTAACATCTGATCGTCGGTGATAAGGCTGCCGCCAACATAGTTAAAGCCGTCGAAAATATCGGATTCCAGCGATCCTTCGCCCAGCGTTAGCTGCGCCCGGAGCTGCGGGATCGCCCGCCAGGCGTAATAGCGGTTCCAGTCCCAGTTCTGTTCGGAACTGGAGCCAAAGTTGTCTTTATCTTCGCTGTCATTTTCGTGACGATAGTTAGCCTGCCAGTCCGCGCGCAAACGCCACGCGCCGAGGTTGGCACCCACCGTGCCGTTGCCGCTGATGTCATATTCATCGCCGTCATCATGTTCAGCATGTCGCCACTGGCTGTTAACGTTGTAGTCAAATAACACGCCGGGAATCCCTTCATCCCAGCGGGAAGGTGGATCCCACTCTTCATCGCTGTATTCCAGATACGCCTGCGGAATAATCACCGTCAGCGTTGACTGGCTTAAATCTGTTTGGGTTTCCATCCCTTCCAGTTGATCTGGTTGCAGACACTGACCGGCATTTATCCAGATCATTTTATCTGCTATTTCAGGTTTTAACCCCAGCAGCGATACCAGCTCAGGCGATAAACAGGGATAGGTGTTATCAGGATCGTTATTATCAACGGAATACGTAATAATATTGTCCTGGGCAATTTGACTCTGATTGACCAGCACCTGGAGATGATAGCTCCCCGGCATAATGTAGCCTTTACGGGAAAAACGGGAGAGATCCAGGCTGGCATCATCTTTAACATCAAGAAATCGGGTATTAAATTGAATGGGCGCTTCCGCGTAGCTATTTTCCGGACCGACAGCCAGAACAATACCCACCACGGCCGCAAGCGTGCTCAGACGAAATTTTTTATAGTGAGCCATCAGACAATCTATCCCTGAAATATATAATCTATTTTTTTACTTTGAGCATTATCCTGCGGCAGACTGCCGCAGGATGATATTTCACTTACAGATAGCTGATCGTGAAGTTTACGGTGCTGCTGAATTCGCCGGTATCGATAGTGCTGGCAGAGGAATCGCCTTTCACCCAGGCTTTGAAGTTAAGAGTCTGTTTCGCTGCCGCAACGCTGCCGTTCATCGTCAGATTTTCGCTGTAAGCGTCGCCCAATTTGATCGCGGAACCCAGGTGGTTGCCGATGACAATGCTGGAACCCGCCATTTCGCCGCCGCCGATGCGCATCAGCGCAACGCTGCCCGGATTAGCGCTGGATTCGTTACCGATGGCAGAGAAAACGGTAGACGCTTCTTTCTCAGTGGTGAATGCGCAGTTTTCCAGACCGATATGGAAATCGACTTTTGAAGATTCTTTACCGCCCATCAGAGAACCAGTACCGATATGGCCCAGGTTAACGGTCTGGTGTTCGTCGCCAACCACGATTGAACACGGTGAATCTTCAATAGTACCGGTAAAAGTAACCGTACCAGTATTACTGCCTGCAGCATTGGCAAAGCTGGAAACACCCATAACCAGTGCGGCAGCAACCGCAGCTTTTACTGCTGTATTCATTTTTCATCCTTATTAAAAGTTGGTGAGTATTTTTACGCTATTCACACGGAGTTATACTCAATACCCCATGTTTATATTAGTAGATATATATTATATGACGAGTTATGAAATTGCCGATGCAACATTCAAAAGAAGCAAACAACACGTTAATAAATAACATCCCTTAGGCGCGGTGAAGTATTTTCCATTAAAAACCCAAAGACAAGTGTTTTTTATTTAAAGGATTATCAGAATTAAATAATAAATATTTTTACCGTTCAAAAAACAAACAAAGCAAGCAAGACGGGAGAGCCAAAAAAACAATAAACATGTCAAAATGAATAAAAAAAGATCAGAATTACAGTACTGAATATATAGCAATGACGCGTAACATTTATTTTTGGTATAAATTTCATTAAAAAAAAACAAAAAATGCTAAATTACATTTTTTTGTTTACTCGTGGCAATTAATTTATTTTAATAGAGTTGTTTTTTATTACTTCGATAAAAAAATAATATTTTATTATCGAAGTTTTATAATGAAAATTTATTATTAAATTAAAATTGATTTACGAGATGCATTAAAGATGCGGCATCCGCATCTTAATATTTAAAAAGGCTTAATACCGAAACCGGTAATTCTTATTATTGGATAGATCATGCCGCAATTTATCATCAACGTTTCGGGCCTGGATATGTTGAAATTAGTCACCCTGTTCAGGAGACAGCGGCGCGCCACTGAAATAGCACATGACTTATCGATACAGAAATAACACCTGCTTCTTGCTGAAAATAAAAGCAGAATTCCCTCGATAAAACGTGACAGGACAGCTCTCGCACCTGATAGCGTTCAGCTATTTTTAGGTCTACAAAATATTGCCACAACATATTGATATTGTGTAATTTGTAGGTCGGGTTGAGCATGGCTGCCACCCGACATAAATGTGGCACAGCCTTTTTTTACTGGCTCTGTTTACGTAGCAAATAGATAAAATACGGCGCGCCAATAAAGCTTGAAAGCAGTCCCGCCGGGATCTGATACGGAAATAGCGCCATCCTGCCGCACCAGTCGGCAAAGACCAGTAAAACGCCCCCTGCCAGCGCCGAGATGACCATATGCGGCATCGTCCGGCGAAAACCGAGCATCCGCGCAATATGCGGCGCCATCAGTCCAACGAAACTCAGCGGCCCAATGGTCATCGTCGCGGTTGCCGTCAAACAAGCCGCCAGCGCCAGCAGCGCGATACGCGACGGCGTAAGCGCCATGCCCACCGCACGCGCGGCATCGCCTCCCAGGGGCAAAATCGTTAACCAGCGGCGACACAACGGCACAAGTGCCAGCAAAATCACCATTACGATCGCGGTTCGCGTAACCTGCCCGTCAGTGGCGTTATAGGTAGATCCTGCGATCCAGGTCAATACTTCCGCCATCCGCGGATCGCCGCTCGCCTGGAGCATCATTAGCAGCATGGTAAACGCGGTGCTAAGCGCCATCCCCGCCAGCAACATCCGTTGCGGTGAGAAACCGCCGCGCCCGGCGGCTATCATAATAATCAGCAGTGTCGCCGCCGCCCCCAGGCTTCCGGCAGGCAGTAGCCAACCGAAAGCATTCCCCGGCACCAAAAACAGCATCAACACCACGCCAAACGCGGCTCCGGAACTGATCCCCAGCACTTCCGGGCTGGCCATTGCATTACCGGTCAGACGCTGAATAATGCAGCCCGCCACCGCTAGCATGACGCCCGCCATTAACGCCGCCAGTATCCGCGGCCAGCGCCACGGCATCAGTTCTTCAAGCAGCGTTCCGCTCGCCCACGTCCAGCCGTGCGCGTCGCGACCAAAAGAGAGCGCGCCCCATGTTGCCAGCAGCAGGAGCGCGCCACCGGCAACGGCAAAAGCAAGAACGTGCCGACGTTCCGCCGCCACACGATCGCTGGCGTTCATATCCGGCGCGCTCATGCTTTTAAGCCGCGGCAGCAGCCACAGGAGCAGCGGCGCGCCGATTAACGCCGTCACTGACCCGGTGGAAACCTCCATCCATACGCGGGTTAGCCAAAGGATAATCTGATCGGATAGCCACAAAATAAGCGCCCCAATGAGCGGCGCCAGCATCAGGCGCGCCAGCAGACGTCTTGCGCCAAGCATTTTCGCCAGCAGCGGCGCAAACAGGCCGATAAAACCGATAATGCCCACCGCGTTGACCAGCAGAGCGCTCAACACAATCGCCAGCGACAGCGCCGCCAGACGCGCTAACGACAGCGCCAGACCCAGATTACGCGCAACGCCGTCATCCAGCCCCATCAGCGTCATCGGGCGTAACAACAATAACGTGAGCATCACACCGCCCAGCAACTGCGGCCACAGACGCTGCACGCCGCTCCAGTCGGTTTGCGTTAGCGTTCCTGTGCTCCATAAAAACATGCTTTGCAACTGATCGTGGTGGAAAATCACCAGTAACTGGTTGATTGCGCCACAGTAAAGGCTGACCACCAGCCCGGCGAGGATCAGGGTCACTGGCGACAGGCGTTTGCCCCACGCCACGCCAAACACCAGCGCGCCGACGATGCAGGCTCCCGTCAGGGCGGCAAACTGCGTGGTCAGCGCGCCGGGAATCGCCCAAAGCGTAGTCACCGTGATCCCCAATTGCGCGCCGGTCGCCACGCCCAGCGTGGTCGGTTCCGCCAGCGGGTTACGTAATACTTGCTGGAACAGGACACCTACCAGCCCAAGCCCCGCGCCCACCAGCAGCGAAATCGCCAGTCTTGGCAGCAGGCTGTAATGAAAAATCATCTGCTCAATGATGTCGATATCTGGTGACCAGATAGCCTGTTGCCACTGACTGCGCGGTAGCGCAACGGAGAAGTTAACCCATGTCAGCCAGCAGGTGGCAACAAACAGCGCCAATAACAGCAACGCCGGATGGCGGCTTCGCCTTATCCGGCCTACAAAGCGCCCAAACCGTAGGTCGGATAAGGCGCTTTTCGCGCCGCCATCCGGCATTTCACGTTTTCTGCTCACGCTTTTCCTCCCAACACGTTATCCAGGATGCGGACAAAATGCATCGTGGAGAGGGTCGCGCCATAGAACCAAACGGCGGGCACCCGATGAAAACGCCCGGCGCGGACAAACGGCATGGCCTGCCACAGCGGCGTTGCCATCAGCGCGTTCATATCGGTGCTATTCCCGTGATCGAAGCAGATTACATCCGCTTCTTTATACATCGCCAGCCGATCGATACTGACCGCCGTACTGCCCCAAAAGTTGGTTTCACCCTGCCAGGCATTGACAATGCCATACTCGTCCAGCACCTCCTGGAACAGGCAATTCGGGCCGAGCACCAGCATATGCCGCGGATCGATAAGCGTCGTCATCAGTAACGGACGCCCCCCGCGGCGGATAAAATGCGGCTTCTGGCTGGCGATGAAGCGATCGTATTGCGCCAGATGTTTTTCTGCCGCAGCTTCCAGATTCAGCGTCTGCGCCAGTTCAACCAGCGAGCGTCGGGCCACCGCCAGCGGCTTTTTGCCGTCGCTAAAATCGAACCCGTGCCCCGGCGCGATCCGCGCCAGTTTCTCCGGCGAGGGTCCGTAGCCTGCCGACCAGACCATAAACGACGGCTTCATCTCCGTCAGCAGTTCGAGATTGGGTTCAGTGCGAAGACCCACATCAATCACCGAATCCGGCAACGGCGGTTCGCTAACCCACAGCTTATAATTTGGCACATCCGCCACGCCATACGGCGTAATACCGAGCGCCAGCAGCAGCTCAACCGGCAGCCACTCCAGCGCCACAATCCGGCGGGGATCGATAGCGGCAGCCTGCGCCGTATTCATTTGCCACAGCAGCGGCGAGAGCGCCATCGCCGTTAATAAACGGCGGCGAGTAAGAGGATATAAATCACGCATTAATACACAAAACTCACAGGTGCCGCGCCCGCCGGATGCGGAAGGATACCCATCGGGATACCGTAAATCTGTTCCAGCGTGTCACTGCGCATCAGTTCCGCAGGCGTTCCTTGCGCAATCATTTCACCGCCGCGTAGCGCGACTAAATAATCACAGTAGCGGGCCGCCATGTTGATATCGTGCAGCACCGCAACCACCGTCAGCCCGCGCTGCTGGCTTAAACGATGCACCAGCGCCAGCACGTCCACCTGATGGGCGATATCCAGCGCTGACGTCGGCTCATCCAGCAGCAGACAACGGCTATCCTGCGCGACCAGCATGGCAATCCACGCGCGCTGGCGTTCACCGCCGGACAGGCTATCGACCAGACGATGCGCCAGCGGTTTTAAGCCGACCAGCGTAATCGCCTCGTCTACTTTTTCCCGGTCCGCGACGCCAAAGCGTCCCAGCGCGCCGTGCCACGGATAGCGGCCAATCGCCACCAGTTCGCGCACAGTCATTCCTTCCGCCTGTGGCAATTGTTGAGGCAGATAGGCAACTTTGCGGGCAAACGCCTTGCTGCTCCAGCTCGCCAGCGGCTGATTGTCGAGCAGAATATCCCCTTCGGAAGGCAGCTGATGGCGGCCCAGCATTTTTAACAGCGTGGATTTACCGGAACCATTATGACCGATAAGTCCGGTGACGCGACCTGCGGGAAACGTTAACGAGAGAGGGTGTAAAAGCGTGCGGCCCGGCACACGAAAGGCGACGCTTCGCAGCGCAAAGGTGGTATCGGAATGAATGTGGTTTTCCTGCATCGCAGCCAACTTGTAAAACGGGCACGGCAAGCCGTGCCCAAAAAGAAATTAGAAACGGAAGGTTGCCGTTGCAACGACCTGACGTTCTGCGCCCCAGAAACAGCCGTAGGTCTGGAAGCAGCTGGCGACGTATTCGCGGTCGAGCAGATTATTAACGTTAACCGCAATGCTGGAGCCCGCCATACCAAAACGCGCCAGATCGTACTTGACGACCGCATCCATCACCGCTGCGCTGCCTACCTTGAAGCTATTGGCCGGATCGCCGTAACTGGAACCAATAAAACGACCGCCTGTTCCCAGGGTTAAACCTGACAACGGACCGTCGTTGAAGGTGTAATCGCCCCACAACGACGCCATGTGTTCAGGCACCTGCTCTGGCATATTCCCTTTCAGATTAGTGTCTTTCGTGTATTCAGCATCAGTATAAGTGTAAGACGCCGTCATATTGATGTTAGCCGTCAATGCTGCTTTGGCTTCCAGCTCTACACCTCGCGCACGAATTTCGCCTGCCGGCACCTGCGCTAATGGGTTGGTTGGATCAGCGGTCAGGTTATTGGTTTTGGTCAGCTGATAAACGACACCCGTAACAACAACCGGCATGTCTTTCGGTACGTATTTCACCCCGGCTTCATATTGCTCGCCTTTTGACGGCTTGTAAGAAACGCGTGGGGTGCTCCACAAATCGAAGGCGCTTGGCTCGAAAGATTGGCTATAGCTGAAGTAAGGTGAAATTCCATTATCGAATACGTAGTTTACGCCACCGCGCCAAGTGAACTGGTGGTCATTACGTTCAATATATCCTTCTGTCGGCGTAGTGGAATTCTGACGCACCGTTGCCGCTTGCTTAGACCAGTCATAGCGGCCGCCGAGAGTAAATACCCACTTATTCCATTCCGCCTGATCCTGAACATAGAGGCCTGTTTGTTTACTTTCGTTCATCTGGTACGGCTCAGCGCCGCCGAAAGCAAAGTATTCAGGATGATAATTGTTATAGAGATCGATTGACGGCGCGCTACCAAACGTCGCGTTAATATCATTACGCATACGCATGAAATCGACACCCGTCAGCAACGTATGATCAATATCGCCGGTCGCGAATTTACTTTCCAGTTGTGTATCTACGCTGAAATTCTGTAAACGCTCGCTGTCAACGATAGTACCGCGGTTAAGCGTATGGCCGTCCGCCGCAATCCCCGTGCCATAGACGCTTTTTTGCGCGGTTTTCATTTCGACAAAACGTAAATTCTGGCGCACGGTAAAAGTGTCGTTGAAGCCATGCTCGAAACTGTATCCCACCATTTTCTCGTTACGAGAATAGGTATTGTTTGACGCCCCTTCATTGAAATCTGTCGGCAAGCGTTTACCATTCGGTAACGGTTCAACCGTTCCCTCTTTCGGCAGCCAGCCGTAGTAGCCGGTCTCTGGTTCGTTCTGGAAATAAGAAAGGAACGTAAAATTCGTTTTCTCATCAGGACGCCAGGTAAAAGAGGGCGCAATCGCATAGCGCTGCGACTCAGCACTCTTTTGCTGCTCATTTGTTGAACGCGCCAGCCCCGTCAGACGATATGAGAACTCACCGTTGTCATCCAGGGAATCACTAAAATCAAAACCGGTCTGGAACAAATTGTCCGTCCCCATTTTGAATTGAATTTCTTTCAGCGGCTCAGTAGTCGGCCGCTTGCTAACCATCGAAATGATACCGCCTGGGTTGCTCTTACCGTAGAGAACGGACGTTGGGCCACGCATCAACTCAACACGCTCAAGCATGTAGGGATCAATAACCGCATCGTTGTAGAAGTTACCCTGCAATTTCAGGCCATCCAGATAGTTATTCTGGCTCAGGCCGACGGAAGAGAAGCCACGGATAATCACGAAGTCATAGGTATTGGAAGCGCCGCGACTGCTTACCGTTACGCCCGGCGTGTAACCCAACGCTTCTTTTACTGACTGGAATTGATGCATCTGCATCTCTTCGTTAGTGACCACCGAAACCGACTGTGGCGTTTTTTCGATAGGTGTATCAGTTTTGGTGGTAGTGGCGGAACGCTTCGCGGCGATGGTCGGAGCCGGTCCCCAGGCACTTTCCTGCGCGGCAGGCGCTGCGGTTACGGTAATGGTTTCTTCTTTCGGTTGAACCGCCGCCTGTGCATAGACAGACATGCCGCTAACCGCTGTGGCTACTACAACTGCGATTTTACGCAGTGAGGAGTTTGGCTGAGCAGTTTTAAGACGCGCCATTGGTATATCTCTGATGAAAGTGAATGATAACGTAAACGATAATTATTATTATAACCGCAGCATGATAGGCGAAATATCGTCGCAATGGCAAGCGATACGCGGCCCTACGAAAACTAAGGGGTTAAGAAATAACCAGATGAAAAGGAAGGGTTAATAAATTAGACTGAAATGTTATTTATCGAGGATTTGCCGAATGGCGACGTAAGCGTCTTATTCGGCCTACGTCGCACATAATGGGGTCGTAACGGCGTAGACCGGGTAAGCACAGCGCCACCCGGTACTATTACCGTGATTAATTGCCGCCGAACATCTCCTTAATCCAGCCGGCAACGCCGTCGCTCTTCTCTTCTTTCGGCGGCTGTTGCTGCGCAGGCTGCTGCGGCTGAGACGACTGATCGAACGGATTGCCTGACGGCTGCTGTTGCTGCTGCATCATCTCGCCCTGCTGGCACAGCGTATTTGGATCGTCCGTCCAGACCGGCAGAGTGCGCATACCGCCGCTACAGACGAAATTACCGTCGTAATCAACGCCCATATCCACCACATCTTCCGGCGGCGTCAGAACTAAAGGCGTCGGCGTCTGGTTCGCCAGATAGCGCTGGTAAATCGCCATCGCGCCGCTGGCGCCGTACAATTTCGTTGGCTGGTTGTTATCACGGCCTACCCAGGTGATAGTCACCTGGCTGCCGTCGATACCGGCAAACCAGGTATCGACATTGTTGTTTGTCGTCCCGGTTTTACCCGCCAGATGCAGACCCGGATATTTCGCGCCAAGCTGACGCCCCGTACCACGCTGGACGACCTGCTGCATTGTCCAGAGCGTCAGGTAAGCCGCCTGTGCCGGTACGGCGCGTTCAGCTTGCGGATAACTTTGGTACAGCACCTTACCATCTTCCTCAATAACCGAACGCAGCGCTGATAACGGCGCGCGATTTCCGCCGCTGGCGATAGTCTGGAACGCCTGCGCCACTTCGATCGGCGTCAGGTTCAGCGCCCCTAACAGCATCGCCGGAACCGGATTGAGCTGATCTTTCGGCACGCCGAGCTTCGTCCAGGTATCGGTTACCGCCGGTAAACCTAACGCCATCCCCAGATTGACCGTCGGTACGTTCATTGAGCGAGTTAACGCATCCACCAGCATCACTTTCCCGCTTTCGCTGTAGCGACGATCGTCGTTCTGCGGCGACCAGACCTGACCATTCGGCTGGCGCAGAGAAATCGGCGCATCGGCAATCCAGGTGTTCAGACGGTATAAGTTCGGCTGACTTAACGCGGTCAGATAGGTCGCCGGTTTCGCCAGCGACCCGATGGAACGGCGCGCCTGCATGGCACGGTTATAGCCGGCATACTGCGGCTCCGCCCCGCCAACCATCGCGCGCACCTCGCCGCTAAAGCGATCCACTACCACCATCGCGGTTTCCAGATCGCTCAATTTACGCTGCTTCTTCAACGCCGGAATACCTTCGACAACGGCTTTTTCTGCGGCATCCTGCGCCACGGAGTCAAAGGTGGTGAAGATCTTCACGCCGGAGAGATCTTTAATTTTATCCCCCAGCTTCGCCTGCAGTTCCTGACGAACCATCTGCATAAACGCTGGCTGCGGTGAAATAACGCCGCCGCGCGGCTGTACGCCAAGCGGACGCGCGCTCAGCATGTCATAGAGTTCCTGATCGATGATTTTCTGCTGCTGTAACAGGCGTAACACCAGGTTACGACGCTCCAACGCCAGTTTCGGGTTACGCCACGGGTTATAAATCGACGCCCCTTTTACCATCCCCACCAGTAACGCCTGCTGATCGAGGCTCAGTTCCTCTACCGGACGACCAAAGTAATACAGGCTCGCCAGCGGAAAACCGCGAATTTCATTGTCCCCGCTTTGACCGAGGTAGACCTCGTTCATGTACAGCTCAAGAATACGATCTTTACTGTAACGGGCATCCATGATCAGCGCCATGTAGGCTTCATTCGCTTTACGCCAGTATGATCTTTCGCTGGAGAGGAACAGGTTCTTCACCAGCTGCTGGGTCAGCGTACTGGCCCCCTGCACCGTGCGTCCCGCCGTCAGGTTGGCCAGCACCGCACGCCCGATAGAGTAAAGACTAATGCCATCATGCTCATAGAAATGACGGTCTTCCGTCGCCAACAGCGTATCGACCAGCAGATCCGGGAAACCGCTGCGCGGGACGAATAAACGCTGCTCGCCATTTGGCGAAGAAAGCATGGTGATAAGCCGCGGATCGAGACGGAAGAAGCCAAACTGGCGGTTGTTATCCAGATTGACGATGGTTTCCAGACGCCCGTCACTGAACGTCAGCCGCGCGCGCACCTGCCCTTCTTTGCTATCCGGGAAGTCAAACGGACGACGGATCATCTCAATGCTATTGGCCTGCACGGTAAATTCGCCGGGACGGGTCATCTTCGTCACCAGACGATACTGCGTCGCTTCCAGCAATTTCACCATCTCGTTTTTGCTGACAGGCATGTCTGGCTCAAGGTTCACCATCCGGCCATATACCGCCGCCGGAAGCTGCCAGACCTTGCCATCGATACGGCTGCGGATTTTTTGATCCAGATAGACGCCGTAAATGGCGAACAGCACCACAAAAACGATAAACAGTTTTAGCAATAGCCACAGCCAGCCACGCTTGCCACGAGGCTTACGCCCTTTGCCCTTACCTTTACGCGGCATCGGTTCTTCATCCTCATAGTCATCATCATAATCGTCGTCATGCTGCCGACGACGGCTCACCTTTTGTTTCACAGGACGTGACGGTTTCCCCTTACGTCCAATCGGCTCGCGGTCATTCCCCGCCATGCTTTTTCTCCGCAACATACAGGCGCAAAGGCCCGATTCTCTATTCTTCCGCCAGACGACAGAAGAAGAAATCTCTCAATTTACCCTTTTGCCGGATGGCGATTAACGCCTTATCTGGCCTGGAGGCAACGTATAACACGTCACGAATACTTCTTCGTGCGCCGCGTTGGGGCCGTATTCGCCGGATCGTCCGGCCAGACATGTTTGGGGTAACGGCCCTTCATCTCTTTTTGCACTTCGCGATACGCCCCCTGCCAGAAAGCGCTTAAATCGCGCGTAATCTGTAGCGGTCGCTGCGCTGGCGAAAGCAGTTCCAGCACCAGCGGCACGCGGCCCTGAGCGATGGTTGGGGTCTTCGCTTCGCCAAACATTTCCTGCATTCTGACCGCCAGCGCGGGCGGGTTATCTTCATGATAACGAATCGTTATTCGGCTTCCCGTCGGCACAGTGTAATGCCCAGGCAGTTCACTATCCAGACGTTGCAGCATGGCATAGTCAAGCAGTCCCCGTAACGCCTGAGTCACATTCAGAGATTTCAGACTCCGTAACGACTGTACGCCTGTCATGTGCGGCAGCAACCAATTTTCCAGAGTCGCCAGCAGCGACGCCTCATCCACGGCAGGCCAGTCATATTCCGGCAGCCATTTCGCCGCACAGTGCAGACGCAGACGGAACTGCTCCGCTTCCGGCGTCCAGTTAAGGACGGACAGACCTTTATCGCGGATGCCGTTCAGCATCGCCTGATGAAGCTCCTCTTCAGACGGCTTCGCCAGTGGCTGAACGCTAACCGTCAACTGTCCAATACGCATTCTGCGCCATGCTTTCAACGTTCCCTGCGCCTCGTCCCATTCAACCGTGTCGGACTGGCGCAGTAAATCAGGACACGCCTGAATCAGCGAGGCAATATCCAGCGGCTGCGCCAACAATATTCGGGCGTCCGGCGAGGAGCTACCTTGCAGTAACAGCGGCGCGATCAGCCATTCATGACGTCCCAACGCGTCATCCGCATCTAACATCGCGCCCATACCATTGGCTAACTGATAGCGCCCTTCCTGACCACGACGCCGCGCGATGCGGTCGCTAAACGCTCTGGCCAACAGCGGCATAATAAGCGCGCTATCCGGCTCGCCATTACGCACCTGCAGCCGTTTTAAAAGCTGCTGGCTACGCTGCTGCCAGCCCGGCTGTCGCCGCGAAAATACTACGCTTAAATCCGTACCGCCGCCGCGCGGCGGGTCCTCAAGGATAGCCGCGAGCATGGCGGCAGTGGCGGCGCTATCGCCCTCGCCGGCGTTGACTAACATCGCCGCCAGGCGCGGATCGTTACCTGTTGCCGCCATTTTCCGGCCCCGCGCGCTTAACCGCTCGCCCTCCAGCGCGCCTAACATCAATAATAAACGGCGGGCGGCCTGAAGATTCACCTCCGGCGGCCTGTCCAGCCAGAAAAGCGAGGCCGGATCGTGACATCCCCACTGCAACACTTCCATCAACAAACCGGAAAGGTCGCTGTGTAAGATTTCCGGATCGCTTTGCGCCCCCGCCCGCTCCGCCTGTTCTTTGGCCAGCAGATGTAAACAGATCCCCGGCGCCAGTCGTCCGGCGCGCCCCGCGCGCTGCGTCATTGACGCCTGACTGATACGCTGCGTAACCAGCCGCGTCAGTCCCGTTCGCGCGTCGAATCGCGCCACGCGCTCCTGAGCGCTATCGACGACCAGACGAATCCCTTCAATCGTCAAACTGGTTTCGGCAATGTTAGTCGCCAATACCACTTTACGCATCCCGGCGGGGGCGGGAACAATCGCTTTGCGTTGCGCCTCCAAAGACAATGCGCCATACAGAGGACAAAGCAGGACATCGCTCCCTACCCGCGACGCCAGATGTTCATGAACGCGCTGTATTTCGCCTACGCCGGGTAAAAATAGCAGCAGCGAACCGTTTTCATTGCGCAACAGTTCCGCTGTCGCCATCGCGACGGCTTCATCAAAACGCAAATGCGCCGCGAGCGGCTGATAACGTCGCTCCACCGGGAACGCGCGCCCCTCCGAGACGAGCGTCGGCGCATCAGGCAGTCGCTGACAAAGCCTGTCGTTATCCAGCGTCGCAGACATGATTAACAGCCTGAGATCGTCACGGAGCCCTTGCTGGATATCCAGCAACAGCGCCAACGCTAAATCCGCCTGTAAACTGCGCTCATGAAATTCATCCAGTATCACCAGCCCCACGCCGCGTAATTCGGGATCGCGCTGAATCATTCTGGTCAATACGCCTTCGGTCACCACTTCCAGCCGGGTACGCGGCCCCACGCAGCTTTGCGCGCGCATCCGGTAACCTACCGTTTCGCCAGGCTTTTCATTCAACGCTTCCGCCAGACGCTGTGCGACATTACGCGCCGCCAGACGACGCGGTTCAAGCAGGAGGATTTTTCCAGCAACCGGCCCCTGTTGCAGGAGTTGCAACGGCAGCCAGGTGGATTTCCCCGCCCCGGTAGGCGCGGACAACAAAACCTGCGGCGCGGTTTTTAGGGCTGTCAACAATTCAGGCAATACGGCGGCAACGGGCAATGACGTCACAAACGGCTCCACGGGGTTAACTTTCTTTGCGCCGCATTGTAGCATCGTGTTAATCCATAACCGAGTATCCCTATGTCTGAGCCAAAACGGCTGTTTTTTGCGATTGACTTACCCGACGACGCGCGCGCGCAAATTATCGCCTGGCGCGCCGCCCATTTTGCGTCTGAAGACGGACGCCCCGTGGCAGCGGCGAACCTGCACCTGACGCTGGCCTTTTTAGGCGACGTCAGTAACGATAAGCAGCGCGCGCTTGCGCAACTGGCCGGACGAATTCGCCAGCCGGGCTTTACGCTACATCTGGATGACGCCGGTCAGTGGCTGCGTTCGCGCGTGGTGTGGCTGGGGATGCGCCAGCCGCCGCGCGGGTTGTTGCAGTTGGCTAATATGCTGCGCGCGCAGGCTGCCCGCAGCGGTTGTTACCAAAGCCCGCAGCCTTTTCACCCGCATATTACGCTGCTGCGCGACGCCAGCCATACGGTGGCTATCCCGCCGCCGGGCTTTTGCTGGTCATTTCCGGTCACGTCGTTTGCGCTTTACGCCTCTTCGTATGGGCAAGGCCGTACCCGCTATGCCGAGCTGCAGCGCTGGACGCTGGGCGAATAATAATGAAGGAATGTCGATGCTATTCTCACCCCCTTTACAACGCGCTACGCTGATTCAGCGCTATAAACGTTTTTTAGCTGATGTCATCACCCCTGACGGTACGACGCTTACGCTGCACTGTCCTAATACCGGCGCGATGACCGGCTGCGCCACGCCTGGCGATACCGTCTGGTATTCGACATCAGAAAATACTAAACGCAAATATCCGCATACCTGGGAATTGACTGAAACGCAATTCGGCGCATTCATTTGCGTGAATACGCTGCGGGCGAACCAGCTAACGAAAGAAGCGATTCAGGAGAATCGCCTGCCGGCGCTGGCGGGGTACAATATTCTGAAAAGTGAAGTCAAATATGGCGCCGAGCGCAGCCGTATAGATTTTATGTTACAGGCAGATTTCCGCCCGGACTGCTATATTGAAGTGAAATCGGTCACGTTAGCGGAAAAAGAAAACGGTTATTTTCCCGACGCCATCACCGAACGAGGGCAAAAACATCTTCGGGAATTGATGGGCGTTGCGGCGGCAGGTCATCGCGCAGTGGTGGTGTTCGCGGTGCTGCACTCCGCCATTACACGTTTTTCACCCGCACGTCATATCGATATAAAATACGCGCAGCTATTGAGCGAGGCTCAGAATAAAGGCGTGGAAGTTTTAGCTTATAAAGCAGAACTTTCAGCCCAAAAAATGGAACTGAACGAACCAGTACCCATAACGTTGTAGTGGAATAACAGCCTGATTATTAAGTATTCTGGCCGCGTGCGTAAATACGCTTTTCCTCACAGGGTTGTCAAGTGTTACGTTTAGATAATTGCTATCCGGAAAAGCATCTGCTATTTATAGCGACCTGATTTTCCCCCGAACATGGGGATCGATAGTGCGTGTTAAGGAGAAGCAACATGCAAGAAGGGCAAAACCGTAAAACATCGTCCCTGAGTATTCTCGCCATCGCTGGGGTGGAGCCGTACCAGGAGAAACCGGGCGAAGAGTATATGAACGAAGCCCAGCTATCGCACTTCAAGCGTATTCTTGAAGCATGGCGTAATCAACTCCGGGATGAAGTCGATCGCACTGTGACGCACATGCAGGACGAAGCCGCCAACTTCCCCGATCCGGTCGATCGCGCCGCGCAGGAAGAGGAGTTTAGCCTGGAGTTACGTAATCGTGACCGTGAGCGCAAACTGATCAAAAAGATCGAGAAGACGCTGAAGAAAGTGGAAGATGAAGACTTCGGTTATTGCGAGTCCTGCGGGGTGGAGATTGGTATCCGCCGCCTGGAAGCGCGTCCAACAGCCGATCTGTGCATCGACTGCAAAACGCTGGCTGAAATTCGCGAAAAACAGATGGCGGGTTAATCCCGTTCGTTTCTACCCTATTTATGACAGGCGGGAGTTTTCCCGCCTTATTCTTTATTGCCCGCAGCATGACTGACTCACACTATATTGGCCGTTTCGCGCCGTCGCCATCCGGCGAACTGCATTTCGGCTCGTTAATCGCCGCCCTCGGCAGCTATCTACAAGCCCGTGCGCAACGCGGAATTTGGCGCGTTCGCATCGAGGATATCGACCCCCCACGTGAAGTTCCCGGTGCCGCAGCGACCATTCTGCGCCAGCTGGAACATTACGGCCTGCACTGGGATGGCGAGGTCTTATGGCAATCACAGCGTCATGAGGCTTATTGCGAGGCGCTGGCCTGGCTTCACGAGCAGGGACTGAGCTACTACTGCACTTGCCCCCGCTCGCGCATTCAGCGTCTGGGCGGTATTTACGACGGCCATTGCCGGACGTTATGCCACGGGCCGGAGAATGCCGCCGTCAGAATTAAACAGCAGCATCCGGTGATGCATTTCCATGATGCCTTGCGCGGCGACATCCAGGCTGACCCACAGCTGGCGAGCGAAGATTTTATTATCCACCGCCGCGACGGACTGTTTGCTTATAATCTGGCCGTGGTGGTCGACGATCATTTTCAGGGGGTGACGGAGATCGTCCGCGGCGCAGATTTAATCGAACCCACTGTCCGACAACTTTCGCTGTATAAACAGTTTGGCTGGCGTGCGCCAGGCTACGTGCACCTTCCGCTGGCGCTCAACGAACAAGGCGCTAAACTTTCCAAGCAAAATCATGCCCCTGCGCTTGCGACAGGCGATCCGCGCCCGGTACTGGTCCAGGCATTGCGCTTTTTAGGCCAACGCGACGTCGTAGCGTGGCAGGAGATGTCTGTTGAGGAGTTGCTGCGCTTTGCAGTGGCGCACTGGAGGCTTACAGCCGTACCCACATCGGCTAATGTAAATCCGGCATTCTCAAATGCGTCTCGCTGAGCTATGATTAGCCGCTATTTTTGCTCATCGTCTTTCGCATTGCTGCGGCGTTAATGATGCTTACAGCCCAGGTCGCGTTGCTCTCTTACGCCCGTCTGCCGTAATGCGAAAGACATAGAGTAAGTTGATCTTATTAATGTATGACACTACCGAGGTGCGCTATTTTTACCCGAGTCGCTAATTTTTGCCGTAAGGTGTTAAGCCGCGAGGAGAGCGAGGCAGAACAAGCCGTCGCCCGTCCACATATGACGATTATCCCGCGTGAACAGCACGCTATCTCCCGCAAAGATATCAGTGAAAATGCCCTCAAGGTACTGTACAGGCTGAACAAAGCGGGCTATGAAGCCTACCTGGTCGGCGGCGGCGTCCGCGATCTCCTGCTCGGCAAAAAGCCGAAGGATTTCGACGTGACTACCAACGCAACACCGGATCAGGTACGGAAATTATTCCGCAATTGCCGTCTGGTGGGACGTCGTTTCCGCCTGGCTCACGTGATGTTTGGCCCGGAAATTATCGAAGTGGCAACGTTTCGTGGTCATCATGAAGGCAGTGAAAGCGACCGTACGACCTCCCAGCGTGGGCAAAACGGTATGCTGCTGCGCGACAACATCTTCGGTTCTATCGAAGAAGATGCCCAGCGCCGCGATTTCACCATCAACAGCCTTTACTACAGCGTAGCGGATTTTACCGTGCGCGATTACGTCGGCGGGATGCAGGATCTGCAAGAAGGCGTGATTCGCCTGATCGGCAATCCGGAAACGCGCTACCGCGAAGATCCGGTTCGAATGCTGCGCGCCGTGCGTTTCGCTGCGAAGCTCAATATGCGTATCAGCCCTGAAACGGCTGAGCCAATCCCGCGTCTGGCAACCTTGCTAAACGACATTCCTCCCGCGCGCCTGTTCGAAGAGTCGCTGAAGCTGTTGCAGGCGGGGAACGGTTATGAAACCTATCAACAACTGCGGGAATACCACCTCTTCCAGCCGTTGTTTCCTACCATTACGCGTTATTTCACCGAAAACGGCGACAGCTCAATGGAACGCATCATTGCGCAGGTGTTGAAGAATACAGATAACCGCATCCGTAACGAGATGCGCGTTAACCCGGCATTTTTGTTTGCCGCCATGTTCTGGTATCCGCTGCTGGAGATGGCGCAAAAAATCGCTCAGGAGAGCGGTCTGGCCTATTACGATGCTTTCGCGCTGGCCATGAATGACGTGCTGGATGAAGCCTGCCGTTCACTGGCGATCCCGAAACGCCTTACCACGCTTACCCGTGATATTTGGCAGCTTCAGTTACGCATGTCCCGTCGTCAGGGCAAACGCGCCTGGAAGCTGATGGAACATCCCAAATTCCGCGCCGCGTTTGATTTGCTGGAGCTGCGCGCCCAAGTGGAAAATAATACTGAACTGCAACGTCTGGCGCAGTGGTGGGCCGAGTTTCAGGCTTCCGCGCCGCCGGAACAAAAAGGGATGCTCAACGAGCTGGACGACGATCCTGCTCCACGCCGCCGCCGTTCACGTCCGCGCAAACGCGCGCCGCGCCGCGAGGGCACCGTATGACGATCGCGTATATCGCGCTTGGCAGTAATCTGGCCTCTCCGCTGGAGCAGGTCAATGCCGCCCTGAAGGCTATCGCCGACATTCCCGATAGCCGTATCGTCACGGTGTCTTCGTTTTACCGCACGCCGCCGCTTGGCCCACAGGATCAGCCCGATTACCTGAACGCTGCGGTGGCGCTGGATACCGCTCTCGCCCCCGAAGAATTGCTTAACCATACCCAGCGCATTGAGCTGCAACAGGGCCGGGTGCGCAAAGCCGAACGCTGGGGGCCGCGCACGCTGGATCTCGACATTATGCTGTTTGGCGATGAAGTCATTAACACCGACCGTCTGACCGTGCCGCACTACGACATGAAAAACCGCGGTTTTATGCTGTGGCCGTTATTCGAAATCGCTCCTGATCTGATCTTTCCGGATGGTATCAGCCTGCATCAGCATCTCACCCATCTTGGTGCTGCAAAACCCGCCCACTGGTAAAACATCGCCTCCCCTTTAGCGTTTACTGCTTTAGCGCCAAACGATTGCTTAAATCAATTGCCCCCCTGAATATGACTGTTAGAATGCCGGGAAATATAACTTTTACCATCAGGAAACGTTATGAAACCCACCACTATTTCACTGCTGCAGAAATGCAAGCAAGAGAAAAAACGCTTCGCGACAATTACCGCCTACGACTACAGCTTCGCTAAGTTATTTGCCGACGAAGGTATCAATGTGATGCTGGTTGGCGACTCACTGGGCATGACGATTCAGGGGCACGACTCCACCCTGCCGGTCACCGTGGAAGATATCGCTTACCACACTCGTGCCGTGCGACGTGGCGCGCCCAACTGTCTATTGCTCTCCGACCTGCCGTTTATGGCTTACGCCACCCCGGAACAGGCATGTGAAAACGCGGCTATCGTGATGCGTGCGGGGGCCAATATGGTCAAAATTGAAGGCGGCGCCTGGCTGGTTGATACGGTGAAAATGCTCACCGAACGTGCCGTGCCGGTTTGTGGTCATCTGGGGTTAACGCCCCAGTCGGTGAATATCTTCGGCGGCTATAAAATTCAGGGCCGTGGAGATGCAGGACAAGTGCTGCTGGATGACGCGCTGGCTTTAGAAGCCGCTGGCGCTCAACTGCTGGTACTGGAGTGCGTGCCAGTTGAGCTGGCGAAGCGCGTCACGGAAGCGCTGTCGATTCCGGTGATCGGCATCGGCGCGGGCAACGTCACCGACGGTCAGATCCTGGTGATGCACGATGCGTTTGGCATCACCGGCGGTCATATTCCAAAATTCGCGAAAAATTTCCTCGCCGAAGCGGGCGACATGCGCGCCGCTGTACGGCAGTATATGGCTGAAGTGGAGTCCGGCGTTTATCCGGGCGAAGAACACAGCTTTCACTAATTTTTCTGACCGTGCCGGATGGCGACGCGACGCGTCTTATCCGGCCTACAGATCCTCAACGGATGTAGGCCTGATAAGCGCAGCGCCATCGGGCAGGATCATCAAGCAACTCAAGGAGTTTTGTTGTGCTAATCATTGAAACCCTGCCGCTGCTGCGCCAGCATATTCGTCGTCTGCGTCAGGAAGGTAAACGCGTCGCACTGGTTCCCACCATGGGCAACCTGCACGACGGCCATATGAAGCTGGTCGATGAGGCAAAAGCCCGGGCTGATGTGGTGATCGTCAGCATTTTCGTCAATCCGATGCAGTTTGATCGGCCGGACGATCTGGTGCGTTATCCGCGCACGCTGCAGGAAGATTGTGAAAAGCTGAACAAACGCAAAGTCGATTATGTCTTTGCGCCAGCCGTTGAGGAAATCTACCCACAGGGGCTGGAAGGCCAGACGTACGTTGATGTTCCCGGCCTCTCCACCATGCTGGAAGGCGCCAGCCGTCCGGGCCACTTCCGCGGCGTCTCGACTATCGTCAGCAAGCTGTTCAACCTGATCCAGCCGGATATCGCCTGCTTTGGCGAGAAGGATTTCCAGCAACTGGCGCTGATCCGTAAAATGGTGGCGGATATGAGTTATGACATTGAGATCGTCGGCGTGCCGATTATTCGCGCTAAAGACGGTCTGGCGCTCAGCTCACGTAACGCTTATCTGACCGCAGAGCAGCGCAAAATTGCGCCGGGTCTATACAACGTGATGAATAGCATCGCTGAAAAACTGATTGCGGGTAATCGTGAGCTGCAAGAGATTATTGCCATTGCCGAACAGGAACTGAATGAAAAAGGCCTCCGTGCCGACGACATTCAAATCCGTGATGCCGACACGCTGCAGGAGCTGACGGAAACCAGCAAACGCGCAGTGATTCTGGCCGCCGCCTGGCTGGGTCAGGCGCGTCTGATCGATAATCAAAGCGTTACATTAGCCCAGTAGACAGGGGTTAAAAATCGGGCAATACTGCCTGAGAATTTCCAAAGCAGGCCACAAGCGCCTGCTTAGCCAAGGTAAACGACAGGGTAAAGAAGTTATGATTCGCACCATGCTGCAAGGCAAGCTCCACCGCGTAAAAGTCACGCAGGCGGACCTGCACTACGAAGGTTCTTGTGCCATTGACCAGGATTTCCTTGATGCCTCCGGTATTCTGGAAAACGAAGCGATTGATATCTGGAACGTGACCAATGGGAAACGTTTCTCAACCTATGCGATTGCGGCTGAACGCGGCTCCAGAATCATCTCGGTGAACGGTGCGGCGGCGCACTGCGCTGAAGTTGGCGACATTGTGATTATCGCCAGCTTCGTCACCATGTCTGATGAAGAAGCGCGTACATGGCGTCCGAAAGTGGCCTATTTTGAAGGCGACAACGAAATGAAGCGCACCGCGAAAGCTATTCCGGTACAGGTTGCCTGATAGTCCTTATCCCTGCGGCTGGTTGCTGATCAGCCGCGACATGGTTTCCAGCGAATCCGTGCGCAGAATATACAGCCTTTTGAGCAACATTGGATTATCCCCCGGCTTCACCTTCCCTCTCACCGTGGTGACCGCCAGATGGAAACCGGCGTCTTTTGCTGCTTTGATCGCGGTCGCGTTATAACCGCCAAAGGGATAAGAAAGATAAAATACGTGCGGAGTAAACTGTGCGAGCGCCCGCCGCGAGCGTTCAAAATCAAACAGAATATTATGGTAGCTGCGGCTATATAAAATCGGGCGACGATGCCCGTCTACCCGGTGTAAAAAATGGGTATGCGACTGAAAATCAAAAACATCGCTTATCTTGCGCAATTCGGACACGCTCATAAATTGCAGCGACCTGGGATTCCATTTTTGCGGATGGCGCTTAATACGCGATGAGATAATAAATGCCGTCGCTTTCATATCGTACTGCTTTAATACCGGATACGCATAGCGACTCACCGATTTAAGGCCATCATCAAAGGTGATAGCCACCGCGCGCGCCGGGAAATTAGCGCGGTTATAGATGTAATCCTCCAGTTGGTACATCGTCAACGTGGCATAGCCGCGATCGCGAAGCCAGGTCATTTGGTTGCTGAATGCCCGAACCGAAATCGTGGTGGACGTATGGCGAAAACGAGTATTCTCTTCATCACGTAAGATGTGATGATAGGTCAAAATCGGAATGCCGTTGTCTTCCTGCGCATCCATGGCGCTGACATAAGCCAGCCTGTCGCCAATACGGATCTGATACCAGGTTTGATGTAGCCGGCCTTTCAGCTTGCTAATAATGGGGTAACGCAAATTATCCACCAATACGCCAAACGGGGCGCTACTGATGTCCGGCGCGTTATACACCGGCGTGTCCTTCCAGGTCACCAGATTCTGATTGCTGAGCGGCTTGTTAAGATCGCCCAGGCCATCTTCCACTTTTTGTTTTCCCTGCACGGATTCCAGATGGCCTTTATCGATAAAGCCCACACCGAAGCCGAATTTAAAGGCATAATAATCAGCCGCAACAGGCGTTACGGAAAGAATTTGTCCGGCGCGGATATTCCCTACGGTCACCATTTTGTCGCCAATCTGTGACCAGATGGCGGCATCTTTCGTCGTTTGCATATAACGAGCGGGCAAGGCAGCCAACACATTACCGGCGAAAAAGAACAGCAAGATAAGAACAACGCGCATAACCATATATCATAACCGAGGCGAAAAAACGCCGTCATTGTAGCAAAAGCGTCGTCAATGGTATTGATCAAAACTCATACGAATCATGCAGCAATACAAAAGGCGGATTTTTCTGCTGCTGATGCCAGAGACTGGTGACATCCGGCGCGCCAAGCGCGACAATCTGGTCGCGAAATGCTGAACTGCTCATTGACTCTCGCCAGGTAATCATTTCCTCCATCAATGAATAGCTAACACCGGAAATAACTTCACATTGAGAATGTTTATGGCTCATCAGCGACGCTACACGATAAGGCGCCGCGCCGGAAATGTCGGTTAAAAATATCACGCCTTCACCGGAGTCGGTGGCATGGAGGGCGTCACACATCATGCGGCTGAGCATATTTACGCTTAACCCACGCCAGAAATTGACCGCCCGACACTGCGCCAACGGCCCATACTTCTTTTCAAGACCTTCGAGCATTTCCTGCGCCCGATCGTCATGACAGGAAATGACCCATCCCAGCATAACTTCTCCTCCATTGAGCTCCAATCCTGCATGATGTCAGCATGTTTTTTTGGCCGACAACACACTATGACCACGATCATTTTTTATTCAAAAAAATTTGCATTATTTTTAAAATTGTTAGCAGCCTTCATAGAATCTGGCCCATTAAAGGGTAATCACGGCGATTCAATTAAACAAACACTCACCAAAATAATTGATTAAATATATATTATAAATATTTCATATTTATGTATTCTGAATTTTTCTTCGCGCCGTAAAAATCATCGGACATTATATTTACTCATTCGGGAATAAAAAGAACAATAACTTTCCACACTATAGATATTGTTACTATGTCAATATTTATAATATCTTAAAGGATCAAAGATAATGAAACTCTCCTTAAAAACACTCACTGTGGCACTGGCCGCCATCACCCTCTCCCCCGCCGCGCTGGCAGACACCGCCAAAGACGGCACCGTACATATCACCGGCCTCATTAAGCAAAACGCCTGTACGGTAAAAACGGATTCAGTAGAGGTGACATTACAGGAAGAATTTGCCTCTCTTTTCACTGCCGCAGGGCAGACGGCAGGGGATACAGACTTCACCATCGAACTCGAAAACTGCGACGCAAACATCTACAGCAGTGTACAGGCGCGCTTTGAAGGCACACTCGACGGAACCGATGCGACCATCCTGAAAAATGAGGATGATGCTGAGAATATTGGCGTGCAAATTCTTGATAAAACTAGCACCCCTATGACCTTTAACGATCTTCAGGCATGGTCTGCCGCAGTCGCGCTCCCTACAGCAGAGGGGGTGACGGAACTCTCAATGCCTTTCACCGCCCGCTATATCACCACCGCGGTTCCCGTTAAGTCGGGAACGGTCGATGCAACCGCAACATTCTATCTGCAATATAACTGATCCTGGTGGCCAGCGTCGGCTGGCCCCTTTGTTTATTGAGGTCATCAATGAATTCATTGGCTAAAGCAGGGTTGCTTTGTTGCCTGTTGTGCGGTTCGCTGGCGCATGCCGCAGGGATAAACATCGGCACAACGCGGGTTATTTTTCACGGCGATGCCAAAGATGCGTCCATATCGATAAGCAATAACGACAACGTTCCCTATTTAATTCAGTCCTGGGCGCAATCGATCAGCGAAACAGGGGCGAGCGGCGATGCGCCGTTTATGGTCACCCCGCCGCTTTTTCGCCTTAATGGCGGGCAAAAAAACGTACTGCGAATTATCCGTACCGGCGGCAATTTGCCGGAAGATCGCGAGTCGCTGTACTGGCTGGATATTAAATCGATTCCCAGCAGCAATCCGGACAATAAACACAACACACTCATGCTGGCCGTTAAAGCGGAATTTAAGCTGATTTACCGGCCAAAAGCGTTAACCCAAAAACCAGAAGAGGTTGCCGATCGGTTAACGTGGTCGCGTCAGGGTCGCACGCTCACCGTGAAGAACCCCACGCCCTATTATATGAACTTCGCCACCCTTTCCGTTGGCAGTCAAAAAGTGAAAGCCCCGCGCTATGTGGCGCCTTTCGGCAACGCGCAGTACACGCTGCCTGCCGCCGCCAGCGGCCCGATCGCCTGGTCTATCATCAACGATTTTGGCGGTACTGGCCCCGAACATAAACAAACGCCTTGAGAAGAGTGACAGGGATGAGAGTGCCGATGCGCAAAAGGCAACACCGGGTATTTTATTTATCGCGCTGCGCTGTGTGTATCGCGCTGGGCAGCACGTTCACACGCGTTGCATGGGCGCGCGACTATTTCAATCCGGCATTTATTGAAAACCATGGGCAGGCGAATCGCACAAGCGTCGATCTGTCGACATTTGATAACGACAAAAGCCAGCTGCCTGGCACCTATTACGTCACTATCAATATCAATAAAACAGAAATCGGCACACGAAACGTTGATTTTCAACTCGCGACGCTCAGTGACGGTCAACAGGCATTACAGGGCTGTTTACGGCTCCAGGAACTAAAAGATAACGGCGTCAAAACCGACCTTTTTCCAACGCTGGAGAGTGAAAAAGGCTGCGTCGATCTCAACGTTATCCTCGGCGCCAGCCAGCGGTTTGATTTTCAGCGACAGGCATTATCAGTAAGCATCCCGCAACTCTACATCGCCAACAACGCGCGCGGCTACGTACCGCCGGAAAAGTGGCAGGAGGGGATTACCGCGCTGATGCTGAACTACAGCTTCAGCGGCTATAAAGAGTACGGTTCCAGCGAGGATTCCGACGATGCGGAATCGAAGTATCTCGCTCTCCAGCCGGGTTTTAACCTCGGGCCGTGGCGTTTTCGCAACTACAGTAACTGGAGTTCAAATAACGGCGAGAGCGGTAGCTGGAACAGCGTTTATAACTATTTACAGCGCGACATTATCGCGCTGAAAAGCCAGTTCACCGCCGGAGACAGCAATACGCCATCCGACGTGTTCGACAGCGTACCTTTTCGCGGCCTCCAGCTCACCTCTGACGATCAAATGCAGCCCAACAGCCAGCGTGGTTACGCCCCGACGATTCGCGGCATTGCCCGCTCAAACGCGCAGGTTATCGTGCGGCAAAACGGCTATATCGCCTATCAGACCGCCGTTTCGCCGGGCGAATTTGAAATCAACGATATGTTTCCCACCGGCAGCAACGGCGACTATGACGTAACGGTAAAAGAAGCCGACGGCAGCGAACAGCATTTTATCGTGCCCTACTCTTCGCTGCCGATTCTGCAGCGCACCGGACGGGCAAAATACAGCGTGACCGTGGGTAAATACCGCGATTATAACAACCACACGCTGGACGACTTCGGCCAGGCGACCCTGCTGTACGGCCTGCCGTGGGGCATCACCCTGTACGGCGGCAGCCAGATTGCCGGCGATAAATACCAGTCCGTCGCCTTCGGCGTCGGGCAAAATATGCAGATGCTGGGGGCCATTTCCCTGGACAGCATCTGGTCGCACGCCAAATTTGACGATGGCCGCAAAGAAATCGGGCAATCCTGGCGCGTCCGCTACAGCAAGGGCGTCGTCAGTACGGGCACCACGTTTTCGCTGGCCGGCTATCGTTACGCCAGCGAAAACTACAATTCGCTGAGCGAGGTGATCAGCCCGGACGATGATTTTTATGATAACTACGGCAAGCGCCATAATCGTTTCGAAGCTTCGGTCAACCAGCAAATTAGCAATACGCTCGGTTCCTTAACGCTAAGTTGGGTCAAAGAAGATTACTGGCACAGCGCGCAGCAGATGGAATCCCTGAGCGCCAGCTACAACAATAGCTGGGGTCCGGTGAGCTATACGCTGAGCTACAGCTATAACAAAAACACCTACCAGTACCGTTCGGACAATGACGATGATGACAACGACGACGATCGTTATAACCAGAACGATCGGCTGTTCACGCTGTCGCTGCACGTTCCGTTTACGGTGTTCGATTCCAGGCTATACGCCAGCTATATGCTGAACACGCGTAAGCACGATGCCACGGTAAACAGCACCACCCTTAGCGGCACCGCGCTGCGTGACAGAAACCTGAACTGGTCGTTACAGCAAAGCCACAGCACACAAGACGGTGATTCCGGCGGGGTAAACGCCAGCTATAAAGGCACTTATGCCAACCTCAACGCCGGTTACAATCAGTCGCCAGATAGCCAACAAGTCAGCTACGGCATCAGCGGCGGCATTCTGGCGCACGAAAACGGTATTACCCTGAGCCAGCCGATTACCGGCGCGGCGATTTTAATTAAAGCGCCCGGCGCCAGCGGCGTTTCGGTTGAAAACCAGACCGGCGTCGCCACCGACTTCCGGGGTTATACGGTGATCCCCAACGTCACGCCGTATTATCGCTACGATATCTCGCTCGACAGCAGCACGTTTGCTGACAACGTGGATATTCCGCTCAACAACCAGACCGTCTACCCGACGCGTAATGCGGTGGTGCGCGCGGCGTATGACACGCATAAGGGCTATCGCGTGTTGTTAACGCTGACGCGCAGCAATGGCGAGCCCGTGCCCTTTGGCGCGACGGCAAGCGTCGATGGGCAGGATGCGAACCTGGCCAGTATCGTCGGCGATAAAGGCCAGGTCTTCCTCAGCGGCCTGCCGGAAGAGGGCCTGCTGCTGGTGAACTGGGGAAGCGCCTCTTGCCGCGCGGATTACCGCCTGGATATCAGCAAAAATATGAACGGCATAGTGATGGCGAACGCCGTCTGCCAGTGAGGAACACAATGAAGAATTTATGGATGCTGCTGGCGCTGTCGCTATTTTCAGGCCATGCGCTGGCAGACGGAACGATGGGCAACGGAAGCGGCTGGTGTCAACCCACCAGCGGCACGCATAATTTCTTTTTTCCCCTTGACCAGACCATTACCGATACGGATGAGAACCAGGCAGGGAAAATAGTCAAAGAGAGTTGGTCGGTCGGCGGCGAATACAGCGCCAGGTGCGACTGCGATAATAAAGATTATCAGGGCGTTAACTATTTCACCGCCACGACCGGCGATTTAACACAAAAAGGAACGTACAGCGAAGCGGGTAGCAATGGGCAACAGATGGATTTTTATGTTCTGGTCGCGGGTAAGCTGGAGATTGGTACGGAAACCTACATCGTCGGTAACCTGAAACAGTATATCCCCGTTCCCTTTTCAGCGATCAGTAATCAGGACCCCACCGCAGGCGGGTGTACGGGCGCGGACATAAACAAAATGTCCGCAGGGAATAAGGGTAACGTGCGTATTTATATTACTCACCCATTGGTAGGTGAAATCACCATTCCTGAGACGACGATTATGAATCTCTATTTGTCAAAAACGCCGGGCAGCAGCGGAGATAATATTCCCCCTTCCGTTCCACCGATGGCGCACGTCACCATGTCCGGGACCATTACCGTGCCACAGTCCTGCTCCATCAACGCCGGGCAGGTTATCGAGGTCAGGCTACCGGATATTGAGGGCAAAGATATTCGTAATCTCGGCGACAGTCCGCAGAACTCGCACGTCACCACTCAGGTAAACTTTACCTGTAGCAACGTGGCGGACGGCACCAACCTGTCAATGTCATTAAATGGCGCAACCGATCCGCACAACCCGGACTACCTGAAAACTGACAATGAGAATTTGGGGATACGGATTTCCGATAAATACGATAAGACCATCGTTCCCGGCGGTAGCGCCGAATTGCCGATTGAAGATTACACAGACGGTAAAGGCAGCACCGAGTTCACCGCCGCGCCGGTCAATACCACCGGACATGTTCCCCACACCGGAGAATACCAGGCTACCGCCACGCTGGAGATTCAGATTCGCTGAGAGAAGCGTTGGGTTTCGACAAGCCTCACCTACCGACCCGTAACCCATTGATATTACGGACCCGTAGATGAAGTGAAGCGAAGCGCAACCCAACGCCCCATCTCCCCAGTCAGCGCTTAACTGCGCAATCCGCGCCCGCGCTGGATCAGCGACCAACACAGCAGATAGAAAGCAGCGATAAAGATCACCAATACGCCAAACGTTGTCACCAGCGGCACATCATGGATACCCAGAAAACCATAACGGAAACCGCTGATCATGTAGACGATCGGGTTCAGGTGCGACAGCCCTTGCCAGAACGGCGGCAGCAGCGTCAGCGAGTAAAATACCCCGCCGAGGTAGGTCAGCGGCGTCAGCACAAAGGTCGGGATCAGACTGATATCGTCAAAGGTTTTCGCAAACACGGCGTTCAGCAGTCCGGCCAGCGAGAACAGAATCGCGGTCAGAATCAGCGTTAGCGCGACAAATACCCAGGAATGCACCTGGAAAGGCACGAAAAAGAGCGAAATCGCCGTCACCAGAATCCCCACGCACAGCCCGCGTGCTACGCCGCCGCCGACAAATCCGGCGATGATCACGTGCGTTGGTACCGGCACGACCAGCAGCTCCTCAATATTGCGCTGAAACTTGGCGCTAAAAAATGACGACGCGACATTCGCGTAGGAGTTAGTAATGACCGCCATCATAATCAGGCCCGGCACAATAAATTGCATATAGCTAAAACCATGCATTTCGCCGATGCGCGAACCAATCAGGTTGCCGAAAATAATAAAATAGAGCGTCATGGTGATGACGGGCGGCACCAGCGTTTGCACCCAGATCCGCATAAAGCGGTGGATCTCTTTCGCCCAGATGCTTTTAAGGGCAACCCAGTAAAGCTGCATCATGCGCGATCTCCTTGTTTTTCATGCACCAGCGACACAAACAGTTCTTCCAGACGGTTGGCTTTATTACGCATACTTAATACCTGAACCCCCTGCTCGCTCAGTTGACTAAAGACGCTGTTAACCCCTTGCTCGCGTAACACTTCCACCTCCAGAGTCGAGGTATCCACCAGACGATATTGATAACCCGTAAGCTTAGGTAGCGGGCTTTTTGGCGCTAAATCCAGAATAAACGTCTCCGATTTCAGCTTTGAAAGCAGATTTTTCATGGAGGTATTTTCCACCAGCTCGCCGTGCTGAATAATACCGATATTGCGGCACAGCATTTCCGCCTCTTCCAGATAGTGGGTGGTGAGAATAATGGTGGTGCCTTTGGCGTTTAAGTCTTTCAGGAATCCCCACATCGAGCGACGCAATTCGATATCGACGCCCGCCGTCGGCTCGTCGAGAATCAATAGTTTAGGTTCATGCATCAATGCGCGGGCGATCATCAGGCGGCGTTTCATCCCACCAGAGAGCATCCGCGCACGTTCATTACGTTTTTCCCACAGATCGAGCTGTTTTAAATACTTTTCGCTACGTAAAACCGCCTCTTTATGCTCCACGCCGTAATAACCGGCCTGATTCACTACGATCTGTTGCACCGTTTCAAACGGGTTAAAGTTAAACTCCTGTGGCACCAGTCCAAGCTGTCGCTTGGCGTTAACCACGTCTTTTTCCAGGTCGTAACCAAAAACGTTAACGCGCCCGGACGTTTTATTAACCAATGAGCTGATAATACCGATGGTGGTCGATTTCCCTGCTCCATTTGGCCCCAGAAGCGCGTAAAAATCCCCCGCTTCGACCTGCAAATCTATGCCGCGCAGCGCCTGAACGCCGCCGGGATAGGTTTTTTTAAGTTGTTGAAGTTCCAGCGCAATGGTCATAAATTCTCACTTACTTTACGTTCTTACACTTTATATATGGTTTAAATAATTACGGAGTTGCCCTATATTAGCCCAACGCACTTATTTGGTTACAGGTCGTTAACTTCCATGAAAGACATAGATACACTCATCAGCAACAATGCACTATGGTCAAAAATGCTGGTGGAAGAGGACCCCGGATTTTTTGAGAAACTGGCGCAAGCGCAAAAACCGCGCTTTCTATGGATTGGATGTTCCGACAGCCGCGTTCCCGCAGAGCGTTTAACCGGGCTTGAACCGGGCGAATTGTTTGTTCACCGTAATGTGGCTAACCTGGTTATTCACACCGATCTGAACTGTCTCTCCGTGGTTCAGTATGCGGTAGATGTTCTGGAAGTTGAGCATATTATCATTTGCGGCCACTCCGGTTGCGGCGGTATCAAGGCTGCGGTAGAAAACCCTGAGCTGGGCTTGATTAATAACTGGCTGCTGCATATCCGCGACATCTGGCTTAAACATAGCTCGCTGTTGGGAAAAATGCCCGAAGAGCAACGTCTGGACGCGCTCTATGAATTGAACGTCATGGAACAGGTCTATAACCTGGGGCATTCCACCATTATGCAGTCAGCGTGGAAACGCGGTCAGAATGTGACCATTCACGGCTGGGCGTACAGTATCAATGATGGCCTGCTGCGCGATCTTGACGTCACCGCCACCAACAGAGAAACGCTGGAGAACGGCTATCATAAGGGTATTTCCGCCCTAAGTCTGAAATACATTCCCCACCAATAAGCCATTAGCTATAGGCCGGATAAGTCGCTTTAGCGACGCCATCCGGCATTTCTGCGCTTACTCGTCCAGCAGCACCACTTTACCGACATACGGTAGATGGCGATAACGCTGGGCGTAGTCGATGCCGTAACCGACTACAAATTCGTCCGGAATCGAAAAGCCAACGAACTCAACCGGCACGTCCACTTCGCGGCGAGACGGTTTATCCAGCAGCGTACAAATCGCCAGCGATTTCGGCTCGCGCAGGCCCAGGATTTCACGGACCTTCGACAGCGTATTACCGGAATCAATAATGTCTTCGACAATCAGCACGTCTTTACCACGAATATCTTCATCCAGATCTTTGAGGATTTTCACGTCGCGTGTGGTGGACATGCCGCTACCATAACTGGAGGCGGTCATAAAATCGACTTCATGAGGAACCTGGACTTCACGGCACAGGTCCGCCATAAACATAAATGAGCCACGCAACAGACCTACCAGCACCATTTCACTGCCGCTGTCTTTATAACGTTCGGTAATCTGACGACCCAGCTCGGCAATACGTGCTTTGATCTCCGCTTCGGGGATCATGACTTCAACAGTATGTTTCATATTTATAACCATATGATTTAAAAACAAATCACTCAATGCCGGTGACTAATAACGCCGCATTGACGCGCAAGGCACGCAGTATAACAGCAAACGTATTCATTCGCGGCATTTGATAAGAAAGCTCATTTTGTGATGACGATCACACATGTTAATTCCTATACTTAATTGCTACTAAAAAATTAACAATTTGGGATGGTGTCTTTTTATGGCAGAAAATAACGCACGATCGCCACGATTACTCGTGACGCTGACGGCCCTCTTTGCAGCACTTTGTGGGCTGTATCTTCTTATCGGAGGTGTCTGGCTGGTTGCTATTGGCGGTTCCTGGTACTACCCCATCGCGGGCCTCGTGATGCTGGTTGTGGCCGGATTGCTATGGCGCAGTAAACGTGCCGCACTGTGGCTGTATGCCGCCCTGCTGCTGGCGACAATGATTTGGGGCGTGTGGGAAGTCGGGTTCGACTTCTGGGCGCTCACGCCGCGTAGCGATATCCTGGTGTTTTTCGGCATCTGGCTAATATTGCCGTTTGTCTGGCATCGGCTGGTGGTTCCTTCCAGCGGCGCAGTGGCGGCGCTGGTCGTGGCGCTGCTGATTAGCGGCGGCATTCTGACCTGGGCTGGCTTCAACGACCCGCAGGAGATCAACGGTACGCTTCGCGCCAACGCCACGCCCGCCGCAACAAGTTCGTCGATCGCCGACGAAGACTGGCCGGCCTATGGACGTAATCAGGAAGGCCAACGCTATTCGCCGCTGAAACAGATCACTGCGGATAACGTTCACCAACTGAAAGAAGCGTGGGTCTTCCGCACCGGCGATCTGAAACAACCCAACGATCCGGGCGAAATCACCAACGAAGTGACCCCGATTAAAGTCGGCGATACGCTTTATCTGTGTACAGCTCACCAGCGTCTGTTCGCGCTGGACGCCGCCAGCGGTAAAGAGAAGTGGCATTTTGATCCTCAGTTGAAGACCGATTCGTCTTTCCAGCATGTGACCTGCCGCGGCGTCTCTTATCATGAGGCCAAAGCGGATACCGCCTCGCCGGAGGTCATCGCCGACTGTCCGCGCCGTATTATCCTCCCGGTCAACGACGGTCGCCTTTTCGCGGTGAATGCCGAAACCGGCAAGCTGTGTGAAACCTTCGCCAACAAAGGCGTCCTGAATCTGCAAACCAATATGCCGGATACCACGCCGGGACTGTATGAACCGACGTCGCCGCCGATTATCACCGATAAAACAATTGTCATTGCCGGTTCGGTCACGGATAACTTCTCTACCCGCGAAACGTCCGGCGTTATCCGTGGTTTTGATGTTAATAGCGGTAAACTCATGTGGGCCTTCGATCCGGGGGCGAAAGATCCGAACGCGATTCCAGCCGATGAGCACGCTTTTACCTTTAACTCGCCGAACTCCTGGGCGCCTGCCGCCTATGATGCGAAACTGGATCTGGTCTATCTGCCGATGGGCGTGACCACGCCGGATATCTGGGGCGGTAACCGCACGCCGGAGCAGGAGCGTTATGCCAGCTCCATCCTGGCGCTGAATGCCACCACCGGGAAACTGGCCTGGAGTTATCAGACCGTCCATCACGATCTGTGGGATATGGACCTGCCGGCACAGCCGACGCTGGCGGATATTACCGTTGACGGTACTACCGTTCCGGTTATCTATGCGCCAGCGAAAACCGGTAATATCTTTGTGCTCGACAGACGTAATGGCGAGCTGGTCGTGCCCGCCCCGGAAAAACCGGTCCCGCAGGGCGCGGCAAAAGGCGATTACGTCGCCAAAACTCAGCCGTTCTCTGATTTAACCTTCCGCCCGAAAAAAGATCTCTCCGGCGCGGATATGTGGGGCGCGACCATGTTCGACCAACTGGTGTGCCGCGTCATGTTCCACCAGTTGCGCTATGAAGGTATCTTCACCCCGCCGTCCGAGCAGGGGACATTGGTATTCCCTGGCAACCTGGGGATGTTTGAATGGGGCGGTATTTCCGTCGATCCAGACCGTCAGGTCGCTATCGCTAACCCGATGGCGCTGCCGTTTGTCTCCAGACTTATTCCCCGCGGGCCTGGCAATCCAATGGAGCCGCCGAAAGACGCGAAAGGTACTGGTACAGAAGCGGGTATTCAGCCACAGTACGGCGTACCATTCGGCGTCACGCTGAATCCGTTCCTTTCGCCGTTTGGCCTGCCGTGTAAACAACCGGCCTGGGGCTATATTTCCGCGTTGGATCTGAAGACCAATGAAATCGTGTGGAAGAAACGTATAGGGACGCCGCGCGACAGTATGCCGTTCCCGATGCCGGTTCCGGTGCCATTCAACATGGGGATGCCCATGCTGGGCGGGCCAATCTCAACCGCCGGTAATGTGCTGTTCATTGCCGCGACCGCCGACAACTACCTGCGCGCTTATAACATGAGCAACGGGGAAAAACTGTGGCAGGGACGTTTACCCGCCGGAGGCCAGGCAACGCCGATGACCTATGAGGTAAACGGTAAGCAGTACGTGGTCGTTTCTGCCGGAGGCCACGGTTCGTTTGGTACGAAGATGGGCGACTATATCGTGGCCTATGCTTTGCCTGACGACGCGAAATAACCATTAATGCCCGGCGTATGCCGGGCATTGTGCCGGGTGGCGGTTTCGCCTTACCCGGCCTGCGTCGCAGACATCGGTCAGACCGTAAATCCTAACATCATTCCCGTATCTTCATGTTCTAACAGATGACAGTGCGCCATATAGGCATGTTCCTTCGGCGCGTCGTGATCGAACTTGACCAGCACTTCGCTGATACCGCCCTCAACGCGTACCGTATCCTTCCAGCCCGTTCTGTGCGCCGCTGGCGCTTTGCCGTTCTCTGACAAAATCGGAACTGCGTGCCGTGAATATGGAAAGGATGCAGCATCATGTCACCCACGCCGGAAATCACCCAACGTTCATGTCGGCCTTTTTGCGCCGCGAACATCGGTTTGTTCATATCGAAGACCTGGCCGTTGATAAAGTTAGCGTTATGGAAGTCGAATTTTCCGCCGTGATTCATATTGCCCATCGCGCCATGATTCATCCCGCTGTGATCCATGTTGCCATGATCCATCTCGCCATGCCCCATATTGCCGCCCTGCATATGCGCGTTCATGCTGTCATGATCCATGCCACTCATCGCCTGAGCGCCATATTTCTTCATCAGCATTTGCATCCCCATCATATCAAGACGCGGGTCCATCGACAGTTTCAGGTTGCGCACCGTCAGCCCTTCCAGCAACGGCAACGCCGGCATCGTCGTCAACGTATCCGGCAGCGTACCGGAGGCGGTAATCCGCAGCGGCTGGATACGCATCACCGGATGCGGTTTATCAAACGGAGCGATCGCCATTCCCATCTGGCTGACCGGCAGGGTCACCAGATCAAAGGCTTTCCCGTCGCTGATATCCACCAGCACTTCAAAACGCTCGCCCATTAATAACGGCAGTTCGGTGACTTTCACCGGCTCCGCCAGCAGGCCGCCGTCGCTGGCGATCACATAAAGCGGGCGATTATCGCTGGCGGCGATATTCAGCGAGCGCGCATTACAGCCATTTAGCAAGCGCAGACGTAGCCAGCCTTTCGGCGCGGAATGCTGCGGATAGATAGCGCCATTGGTCAGCAGCGTATCGCCAAACCAGCCGACGGCGGCGGTCATAATATCCAGTTGATAATCAATCTGGCCATCGGCGGAGAAGCGTTTGTCCTGAATGATCACCGGCACATCGTCGATGCCCCACTGTTTCGGCAGGCGCAATTTGCGAATCTCGTCATCTTCAATCAGCACCAGCCCGGCAAGGCCCATCGCCACCTGGCGCCCGGTTTTGCCGTGTTTGTGCGGATGAATCCAGCAGGTCGCGGCGCGTTGCTCCGGCGTAAACGTCACCGTGCGGGTTCCGCCTGCGGGAATCATCCCCTGCGGGCCGCCGTCGACGATGCCCGGAATCTCCAGACCATGCCAGTGAAGCGTCGTGTCTTCGGCCAGTTGGTTATGGATATCAACGGTCACGCTTTTTCCTTTGTGAAGCTGTACCGCTGGCCCCAGCAAATTACCGTTGTAGCCCCAGGTTGCCGCGTTCTTACCGGCGAATGTGGACTGTCCGGCTTTAACAATTAACTGCATACGGTTGCTCGCATCTGCCGTTAACAGGTCAGGAATAGGCAACGCGGGACGTTCGGCGGCAAAAGCGGCGCGGCTCCACAGCGGCAGCGCTGATGCAACCCCCAGCGCCACTGAATATTTTAAGAAATCACGGCGTAACATAATCATTTCCTTATAATGAACAGGCGGGTGTCTAAGCTTAGACCCTGCCCTAACGGGAAGGTCAAGCCAGCAACACGTCTTTACATTCCTGACAGCAATACAATAAGAATGAAAACGCCGCGACCAATCCTGATAATAAAAGTCGTCGCTACGTTCTCAGTATGCTAACGTTGACTTTCCCTGATGCCGTGGTAGAAGCAATGAAGACGTTTTTCAGACCCGTGTTGTTTGGCAGCCTGATGGCCTTATGCGCAAATAGCTATGCGCTTACTGAATCCGAAGCTGAAGATATGGCCGATTTAACGGCGGTTTTCGTTTTTCTGAAAAATGACTGTGGTTACCCAAATTTACCCAACAGTCAGATTCGGCGTGCGCTGGTCTTTTTTGCCCAGCAAAATCAGTGGGACCTGAGTAACTACGACACCTTCGATATGAAATCGTTGGGCGAAGACAGCTACCGCGATCTTAGCGGCATCGGTATTCCGGTCGCTAAAAAATGCAAAGCTCTGGCCCGCGATTCTCTGAGCCTGTTAGCCTACGTTAAATAATCCTCCGCGATCCTATTGCTGAAATAATGACCGTGCATCCACGGTCATTGTTAGCTATGATGTTGCGCCCTTTTTTTACGGGTGTTAACAATGGAGGTATCAGCCAATGGCCGAAAATACGATGTGGCATGAAACGCTACACGACCAGTTTGGTCAGTACTTTGCCGTAGACAACGTTCTGTATCATGAAAAAACCGATCACCAGGATTTAATCATCTTTGAAAACGCCGCTTTTGGCCGCGTGATGGCGCTGGACGGCGTGGTACAGACCACCGAACGCGACGAGTTTATTTATCATGAAATGATGACCCACGTCCCGCTGCTGGCGCACGGTCATGCGAAACACGTTCTGATTATCGGCGGCGGCGACGGCGCAATGCTACGTGAAGTCACCCGGCATAAAAACGTCGAAACCATCACCATGGTAGAGATAGACGCTGGCGTAGTCTCGTTTTGCCGCCAGTATTTACCCAACCACAATGCCGGCAGCTACGACGATCCGCGCTTTACGCTAGTGATCGACGACGGCGTGAATTTCGTCAATCAGACCCATCAGACCTTTGATGTGATCATTTCCGACTGTACCGATCCGATAGGCCCTGGCGAAAGCCTGTTTACCTCCGCCTTTTATGAAGGCTGTAAGCGTTGCCTGAATCCGGGCGGCATTTTTGTTGCCCAGAACGGCGTGTGCTTCCTGCAACAGGATGAAGCGCTCGACAGCCACCGAAAGCTGAGTCATTACTTCAGCGATGTCGGCTTCTACCAGGCGGCGATTCCGACCTACTACGGCGGCATCATGACCTTCGCCTGGGCGACGGACAACGACGCTCTTCGTCACCTGTCGAGCGAAATTATTCAGGCGCGTTTTCATGCCGCCGGCCTCAAATGTCGCTATTACAACCCGGCTATTCATGCCGCTGCATTTGCGCTACCGCAATATCTACATGACGCACTGTCCGCACAGTGACGTTAAGGAGGTGATAAAAATTGAAAAAGCTGAAACTGCATGGCTTTAACAATCTGACGAAAAGCCTGAGTTTTTGTATTTACGATATCTGCTACGCCAAAACCGCAGAAGAGCGCGATGGCTATATCGCCTATATCGATGAACTCTATAACGCCAACCGACTGACCGAGATCCTGTCGGAGACCTGCTCCATTATCGGCGCGAACATCCTGAACATCGCCCGACAGGATTATGAACCCCAGGGCGCCAGCGTCACGATTCTGGTGAGCGAAGAGCCAGTCGACCCGAAACTTATCGACCAAACCAAACATCCCGGCCCGCTGCCGGAAACCGTGGTGGCGCACCTCGATAAGAGCCATATCTGTGTGCATACCTATCCGGAAAGCCATCCGGAAGGCGGGCTTTGCACCTTTCGCGCCGACATCGAAGTGTCAACCTGCGGGGTGATTTCACCGCTAAAAGCGCTCAATTACCTGATCCACCAGCTAGAGTCCGATATTGTCACCATCGATTACCGCGTGCGCGGCTTTACGCGCGACGTCAACGGTATGAAGCACTTTATCGATCATGAGATTAATTCTATTCAGAATTTTATGTCGGAAGATATGAAGTCGCTGTATGACATGGTGGATGTAAACGTGTATCAGGAAAATATTTTCCATACCAAGATGCTGCTTAAAGAGTTCGATCTTAAGCACTACATGTTTCACACCAAACCGGAAGATCTCACTGAAACCGAACGCCAGGAGATCACCGCCGCGCTGTGGAAAGAGATGCGCGAGATTTACTACGGCCGCAATATTTCTGCGGTCTGATTCATCACTGACAGCGCCTGACGGCGCTGTCACTCCGGCTGCACCAGCGTTAGCGCAAAAGCGCGCCCTTTCAGTTCAACCTGCGCTGACGGCGGCAGATTGACGTCGGTAATCACGTCATTAAAGCGCTCAAGCGGCACCACATTAAAGAGCGAATGCGCGCCATACTTACTGCTGTCCGCCAGCAACACTTTGCGCTGCGCATTAGCAATAATCTCCTGTTTAAGCCCGGCCTTATCTTCCGTTGGGGTCGTCACGCCCGTTTTTACCCCCCATGAATTACAGCTCATAAACGCGATGTTCGGGTAAACGCTGCGCAACAGCTTGCGCCCATGCTCACCGATACAGGACTGACTGCTGTCATCGATACGACCGCCGACAATCGTCACTTCAATTTGCCGGAACTCAGATAAAAACAGCGCAATATGCAGATCGACGGTGATGACCCGCAGCGGAAGATGGGTTAAGCATTTCGCCAGTTCCATCATTGTCGTACCGGCATCCAGCACGACGGCATCGCCAGCATTCACCAGCGATGCGGCAACGCGTGCGATCGCCCGTTTTTCAGCGGGCGATCGCAGTTGTTTTTCATTGGTGGTGGGCTGGGCGGGTTCAAAACGCCGCAGCGCCACGCCGCCATGACTACGGCTGATCACGCCCTGCTCATCCAGCTTGATCAAATCGCGACGGATAGTGGCTGGCGATGCGTCAACCGCCTCAACCAGCTGTTCTACCGTAACCAGCGTATGGTTTTTCAGATACGCCACAATGAGATCCAGACGGTGTTGTCCTTTCATAACAGGGAATTATGCCAGTTGCATTGCCAGTTTGATCGATACGGCCATGCTCTCAGATTTTGCTTTTCCCGTCCAGGCGATATCAAATGCGGTGCCATGATCGGCAGAAGTCCGGATAAACGGCAGCCCTGCGGTGATATTCACGCCATCATAAAAGCCAAGCAATTTCAACGGGATATGCCCCTGATCATGATACATCGCCACCACCATATCATACTGTCCCTCATAAGCCTGGAGAAATACAGTATCCGGCGGGCACGGCCCATAAACGTCCATACCTTTTGCGCGGGCATCGGTAATGGCTGGCGTCAGGATACGCGTCTCTTCATCGCCAAACAGGCCATTCTCGCCCGCATGAGGATTCACGCCTGCCACGGCGATACGCGGTTTAACGTAACCCACACGCTTGAGGAAAGTATCAGCAATGCCAATCACCGTTTCGACACGCGCAGTACTTAACGTATCAAGGAATTTACGCAGCGCGATATGCGTTGAAACGTGAATCACTTTTAGTTTATCGGTGTAAAGTACCATCGCGTAATCGCGGCTATGGGTCAGGGTCGCGAGCAGCTCGGTATGGCCCGGATAGTTGTGCCCCGCCAGGTGCAGCGCCTCTTTATTCAGCGGCGCGGTAGCGATAGCCTGTACGTCGCCCCGTAACGCTAACTCGGTGGCGCGCTTCACGCAGCGATACGCTAAATCCCCCGCCTGCGCCTGAACTTTCCCGGCCTCCAGCGCCTCCGGCTGCGCCAGCGGCTCATCAATCACATGAATGATGCCGGGCGCAAAACGCGCTTCGGCGACCCGTTCAATGGCCCGTAACTCGACGTTCGGCGTGATGCCCTTCGCCTGTAAACGTTTCAACGTTGCGAGGCATCCAATAACCACCAGCGGCGCGCCGTTGAGACCGTCTTCGCTTAGCGCTTTAACAATCATTTCCGGCCCAATGCCCGCTGGATCGCCCATGGTAATGGCAACGGTTTTAGTCTCCACAATACATCTCCTCAATATAATAAAGCGCGTCACACAACGTACTGTCTGAACCGAATCCGCCCGCTTTGGTAATGACCGGCAGATCGTCAATTTCGCTGTTTACAAACGTTCCACAGGGAATACAGGGCGCCACCTCGCTCTGAATGCGATAACCTTCAGCGCCAAGCGCGCCGGCGACGGCGGTAGCGATATCGCCGCCGGTCAGAAACAGCCCGCCAATCCGCGCCTGCTCGATAATGTTTAACGTGACGACGCCAAGCCGCTGGCTCAGTCGCTCGCCCAATTGCTGACGGCTCATCGCGGATTTTTCGCACAACGCGTCGATTAACTGTCGATCTTCTGCGCGACGGCTGGTGCGTAAAATCGTATGTCGATGCTGACTTAACAGCGCGCAGGCCTGCTCTACGACAGACGCGATTTCCTGCTCCGCGCTATCCGACACCATGCGCGCGGCATCAATATCCACGACCTCCGCACGTCCCCGGCACAGCGCATTATCCACCTGACGTCGCGTGGCTTCGCTCATCGAACCGGCCACCACCAGCACCGGCAGCCGCTGCCGGTCTTGCATAAAAAGTTCAACCGGCAACGCATTCGCCAGACCCGCTGCGCCGACGAGCAGCGGCATCGACGGTTGTTCACACGCCGCTTGCGCAATCAACGTCAGGTCCCGCTCTTCCACCGCATCCACGACGATAATCCCTTCGCCCTCAGCCGCATAAGCCGTAAGTAAGGCGCTTAACCCGCCGCGTCGGACATCCTGCAAAAAGACTTCATACACAGGGATCTCACTTTGCAACGCCACTATCTCGGCAATACGGGAAGAGACAATGGGCGTTTTCGGATCGCTGGCAAATTCGGTTTCCAGTAGCGGGACGCCATTAACCAGACATTTTCCTTCAAGCGTCGTGCGTCCGGCCGCAGGGATCGCGGCGGCGATAACGGCCAGTTTTCGCTGACTGGCGCGCATGGCCGCCGTCACTTCGGCGCCGATATTGCCGCGAAATGTAGAGTCGATTTTTGTGTACACCAGCGGCGCTGGCGATGTCTCACACCACGGGGAAAGCGCGGCATAAACGGCAGATGCCGCCTGATCTGCGGGCATCGCCCGGCTTTCGGTGTTAATGACTAACACATCGGCGCGGCGGGACGGTTTTTGCGACGCGCTCAACATGACTTCCGTTCTCGCCCCCTTCTTCGCCAACTGGACGCCGGTATCATTCGATCCGGTAAAATCATCGGCGATAACCATCATTTTCATGCATTTTTCTCCAAAGAAGCCTGACGCGCCTGTTTTTTCGCAACCCAGGAGGTCAACACTGGCGTCAGGATTGCCGTGGTGATCACCGAGGCGGCAATCAGCGGAGCGGCAGCAGCGGCCACCTCGGCGAGCGAAGGGTCGGCCTGCGCAATAGCCAGCGGCGTCGCAACGGCATTACCCGCGGTGCTGGAGGCCGCCGCCCCGGCAATGCCAGTTCCGCCAACCAGACGATCTGCGCGAATATTAAAGAAACCGCCAACGAACGTTGTCAGCACGCCGAGCAGAATTCCGGCAAGTCCGCCTTGCAGTAACATTTCCAGGTTGATGCCCGCCCCCAGCGCAAAAGCAAAGAAAGGAATGAGCAGCGGGCCGCCTTTGGTCAAAAAATCGCGCATATGAGGATCAAGATTGCCGAGGATCATGCCGACAACCAGCGGAACCAGCACCGCCACCAGCGCCATAATGGGAATGTTCGCCATCCCTGCCGCGCCCAGCGCAATCATCGTAAAGAAAGGGCCATCATTAAGAGACAAAATAGAGATAGCGCCGACGTCGCGCTCATTGCCGAATTCGCCTACCAGCGCAGCATAAAGTCCGCCATTCGAATTGCTCATCGCCGCGATAATCGCCACGCCGCTCAGGCCAAAAATACCCTCCGCGCCGAAAAGATGCTCCACGCTCAGGCCAATCCCGATGGCGACAAGCAACTTAGTGAGCGTAATCGTCCCGCCCTGCAATAACGCCTGGGGCGCGGCTTTCACACTGATACCGGCTCCCATACACAGCAGAAAAGCGCCAATCAGCGGTGCCGCGCCGTTTTTAAATAAGGCAGTGGTAAAACCGCCGATCTCAAGCGCCTGCGGGGCGAAGGTGTTAATGACTGCGCCAATAACGAGCGGTACGACCATCATGCCGCCGGGTACGCGCTCTATTGCTTTTTTGATGTTCATGGTCTTACCGCCTGTTGCTTGTTGTGATTAAATAAAATCATAACGATTATATTCAATCAAATTAAGATCACAAACGCGTCAGATCACAGTTTTAAAATGATTAATAAAAATCAAAAAATCATTCTGCTATAAAAAAGCCGGGATACTCCCGGCTGGAATGTTTGGCGACTTCGTTTCCACTACCGCCCCCAACTGTCCGTCGACTGGCGTTGTGGGACAATAACGAAGAGAGGGTCAGGCTTTACTGACGAATTCCCGATACGCGGCGACGACCCGCAGAAAATCCTCCATGCCGCACAGGGATAAACTCTCTTCATCGTAATAACTCATCCCCTCTTCCATCTCATCGCCGGAAAAATCCAGCTGATTGGCGCGAATCATCACTTCTTCGCCGTCCATCCAGATCGTGTATTCATGCCCTGCTCGTTGCCAGGAACGTTCGCTGCCTTTGACCGTACGCGCGGCTTGTTCTACTTCATCCAGTAGCGAGAGGTTGTCTTTAACCTCTTCATTAAACCAGTGACCGACCACCTCGTGGCCCATCGACATTCGTACTTTTACCCCTCCGGTAACGTCGCGCAGAAATTCGTAATCCATAATTGTTTTCCTCTGCCCTGGCAATGCGCCAATACCGCATTGCGCCTTAAGGTAATTATCGCAGCACGGTGAAAGAAAAACAGCGGGGCGCACAAAAGATAAAATAAAAATGCCAAAACAGTTTATTATTCATACAGAAAGTCACTCTAGCGCTTCAATATATCTACACGCGCTCCGACAAAGTGCTACGTGCCGCACCGTGGGGTATTAAGTCTCCACGATTCACACACTCGCCGTTAGCGAAGCGCGATCTGGAAGAGTATTTATTTAATGAATGTGCTTTTCATATGCAGCCGAAATCAATGGCGCAGCCCCACGGCGGAGCAGGTGTTCCGCCGCTATCCCGGCCTTAGCGTCCGTTCCGCCGGCACCAGCCGCAACGCCAAAAAAAGCGTGTCGTGCGGGTTACTTCAGTGGGCTGACGTTATCTGCGTTATGGAGCAGAAACATAAAGACCGGTTGATGGCTGAATATCGTCGTATTATTGAAAATAAGCCCCTGCACGTACTCGATATCCCCGATGACTACCGCTATATGGACCCTGAGCTGGTCAGGCAACTGGAAGAGCTGGTGCCGGAAGTGCTGGGGATATAGGCGTTGCCGCAAGGAAATGTCCATCATCCATCACGCTTACATACACTTAATCTCCGTTAAGCGAAAACTCGACGACAAATTTCACATCAGGCAGCGCGCCGTTTAGATGACCTTTTATTATGCGCCGGAAGAGCGCAGTCGTTAAAAACGGCTGACCCTCATCCAGTTATAGCATTACCAGCCCGGTGTCCCTCTGGCGTTTTTTCAGAAATCATCAATACCCTGCCCACGCCGACGCCTGCTAGTCTTTCAGACGCTTCCTTATCATCCGGGTCGTTGTCATGAAATTGTTGGCTACTTGATAAGCGCTTTTCAACTGAGCTCCAGCAATGGGCGATATCAGCAGAGAAGCCGTAGTGAGTTATATTTTTTGTCAGACGGTTGAAGGAAAATTCAGGAAGGATACATTATGTCTGTATTTCGACGAATAATTTATCATAGCGGTTGGTTTATTCTGTTTGGGCCGTTAATAGGCGCAGCCATCGCGATAGGTATCATAAACTTTTTACCCGCCATTATTGGCGGACCAGACTCATTTTTGTTCTATTTCTGCAGAACAATACCAGAATTAGTGATTATTACCGGCTGGATATACAGTCTCCTCCCCGCATGGTTAACCGGTGTCGCCTGCGCGCTGATACCCCTGAAATTATATCAAAAAATAATTAACAGGATGATCCTTTGCGCCATTGCAGGTGGTCTGATCACGACGCTGTTTAATTTTGCGCGATATGGTTTTGACATAAGCATACTACCATTAATATATGGTGAAGTATTGATTATGCTTATTCCAGCGATTGTAGCCGGGGCAATAATGGGCGGGGTAATTACGTATTTGCCGGGGCTACGGGAAGTGAAGCGTAATAATAAATAAGAAGCGCCATTCGGGCCCGGAAATCCGGGCCCGTCTCTGTTACACCGCAGTCTGGAAAATCACGCCGTCCGCTTTCTCAGTGTACTGAGAGAGCTGGTCGAAGTTCAGGTAACGGTAAGTATCCACCGCCGTCTTATCCACCTGCGCCACGTAGGTCTGGTACTCTTCCGGCGTCGGCAGTTTGCCGATCAGCGCCGCCACCGCCGCCAGCTCCGCAGAAGCCAGGAAGACGTTCGCACCGGTACCTAAACGGTTCGGGAAGTTACGGGTAGAGGTAGAAACCACCGTCGCGCCGTCGGCCACACGCGCCTGGTTACCCATACACAGGGAACAACCTGGAATTTCGATACGCGCGCCGCTCTTACCGAACACGCTATAGTAACCTTCTTCGGTGAGCTGCGCGGCGTCCATACGGGTTGGCGGCGCTACCCACAGGCGGGTTGGCAACTGGCCTTTGTGGCTATCCAGCAGCTTACCAGCCGCGCGGAAGTGGCCGATGTTGGTCATGCAGGAACCGATGAACACTTCGTCGATCTTCTCGCCCTGCACGTCAGACAGCAGACGCGCGTCGTCCGGATCGTTCGGCGCACAGAGGATTGGCTCTTTGATATCCGCCAGATCGATGTCGATCACCGCCGCGTACTCTGCGTCAGCATCGGCTTCCAGCAGTTGCGGATCCGCCAGCCATTTTTCCATGCCCTGGATACGGCGTTCCAGCGTACGACGGTCGCCGTAGCCTTCCGCAATCATCCACTTCAGCAGGACGATGTTGGAGGTCAGGTATTCAATGATCGGCTCTTTGTTCAACTTGATGGTACAACCCGCAGCGGAACGCTCGGCAGAAGCATCGGTCAGCTCAAACGCCTGCTCCACTTTCAGATCCGGCAGACCTTCGATTTCCAGGATGCGGCCAGAGAAGATGTTTTTCTTGCCTTTCTTCTCAACGGTCAGCAGGCCCTGTTTGATGGCGTACAGCGGGATGGCATGGACCAGATCGCGCAGGGTGATGCCCGGCTGCATTTTGCCTTTGAAGCGTACCAGCACGGATTCCGGCATATCCAGCGGCATCACGCCGGTCGCGGCGGCAAACGCCACCAGACCAGAGCCCGCCGGGAAGGAGATACCGATCGGGAAACGGGTATGGGAGTCGCCGCCGGTACCCACGGTATCTGGCAGCAGCATACGGTTCAGCCAGGAGTGAATCACGCCGTCGCCCGGACGCAGAGAGACACCGCCGCGGTTCATAATGAAGTCTGGCAGCGTGTGGTGCGTGGTGACGTCAACCGGCTTCGGATAGGCTGCGGTGTGACAGAACGACTGCATGACCAGATCGGCGGAGAATCCCAGACAGGCCAGGTCTTTCAGCTCGTCGCGGGTCATCGGGCCGGTAGTATCCTGAGAACCGACGGAGGTCATTTTCGGTTCGCAGTACGCGCCCGGACGGATACCTTTCACACCACAGGCGCGACCGACCATTTTCTGCGCCAGAGAGAAGCCACGGCTGCTTTCTGCCACGTCTTTTGCCTGACGGAAAACGTCTGAGTGCGGCAGCCCCAGCGCTTCACGCGCTTTGGTGGTCAGGCCACGGCCGATAATCAGCGGAATACGACCACCGGCACGCACTTCGTCAATCAGCACGTCGGTTTTCAGTTCGAAGGTTGCCAGTAGCTCGCCGGTTTCATGATTGCGTACTTCGCCTTTGTACGGGTAGACGTCAATCACATCGCCCATATTCAGGTTAGAAACGTCAACTTCAATCGGCAACGCGCCCGCATCTTCCATGGTGTTAAAGAAGATAGGCGCAATTTTGCCGCCAAGGCACAAACCGCCGCCGCGCTTATTCGGCACGTTCGGGATGTCATCGCCCATAAACCACAGCACGGAGTTGGTCGCGGATTTACGGGAAGAACCGGTGCCCACCACGTCACCCACGTAAGCCAGCGGGTAGCCTTTTTTCTGCAATGCTTCGATTTGTTTGATGGGGCCGACAACGCCTGGCTGATCCGGCTCAATGCCTTCACGGGCGTTTTTCAGCATCGCCTGCGCATGTAACGGGATATCCGGTCTCGACCACGCATCCGGTGCCGGAGAAAGATCGTCGGTATTCGTTTCGCCGGTCACTTTGAAAACGGTGACGGTGATTTTTTCCGCCAGCGGCGGACGGCTCAGGAACCATTCGGCGTCGGCCCAAGATTGCATCACCTGTTTGGCATATTCATTGCCCGCTTTGGCTTTCTCTTCTACGTCGTAGAAGTTATCGAACATCAGCAGGGTGTGGGACAGCGCTTTGGCCGCAATCGGCGCCAGTTTCGCATCGTCCAGCGCATCAATCAGCGGATGAATGTTGTAACCACCCTGCATAGTGCCCAGCAGTTCAATGGCTTTTTCTGGGGAGACCAGCGGGGAGGTGGTGTCGCCTTTCGCGACAGCAGCGAGAAAACCGGCTTTAACATAAGCGGCTTCATCTACGCCAGGAGGAATGCGGTTGATCAACAGGTCTAACAGGAATTCTTCTTCGCCCACAGGCGGGGTCTTCAGCAGCTCGACAAGCGCAGCCATTTGGGTTGCGTCTAAAGGTTTCGGCACAATCCCCTGGGCAGCACGCTCAGCTACGTGCTTACGGTATTCTTCTAGCACGACGATATCTCCTCGCTCTCATTGTCATAATGCGGCGCTTTTGTTGATGGGCGATTCTCTTCACGCTCCTGTGAGACAGTAGTTAGTAGGGTAAATGCCCGGTACCGCATAAGGCACAATAACAGGATTTTCTTTAAGTGTTAATCTGTTTACAAAAAAGCAACATAAAAAAGTAGCTGAATCGTTAAGGATGGTCTAATGCTCTACTGAGACGGGAGCTGCAGCCATAAATGCTTACCTCATTTCGTGCTTTGATCGTCACGTAACGTTACCGATCCCAACATTAGCTAAAAATTAAACTATCGTCCCTTTATACTCACGCGAAACTGCACCCCGTCGGCGGCAGGCATAATGACCATAGCGATTCTCGGGAATCGGGAGAGATAAAATGACGTTGCCCTTTAAACCCCATCTCATTGCCCTTGTGTGCAGTGCCGGGTTATTTGCCGCTTCGGGCGTACTGTATGTTAAAAGCCGCGCTCCCGAAGCGCCCGCGCAGGCGGCGACTCCCGCCCCTGAGCAAACGCAGACCGCTGTGCCCGCGCCTGTCGCGAAAACGACCTTTACCACTGCGCAAATTGATCAATGGGTCGCGCCTGTCGCGCTTTATCCCGATGCCCTGCTTTCTCAGGTGCTCATGGCCTCCACCTACCCGGCGAACGTGGTTCAGGCCGTCCAGTGGTCGCGAGATAACCCCACACTGCAGGGCGATGCCGCTATTCAGGCGGTGGCCAGCCAACCGTGGGACCCCAGCGTCAAATCGCTGGTCGCCTTTCCTAAGTTGATGGCGCTTATGGGCGAGAATCCGCAATGGGTGCAAAACCTGGGCGATGCGTTCTTAGCCCAGCCACAGGATGTGATGGATGCGGTGCAAAGGCTGCGTCTGCTCGCTCAACAAACCGGTTCGCTAAAATCCACGCCACAGCAAACCGTCACCAGCGTGCCGAAGTCCAGCGCTTCTACCGCCGTCACGACGACAACCACCACATCCGCCAGTACGCCAGCAACACCGTCGACCGTCATCAAAATTGAACCTGCGAATCCGCAGGTGGTGTACGTGCCGAACTATAACCCCGCGACGGTGTACGGCGCCTGGCCCAATACCGCTTATCCGCCGGTGTATTTACCGCCTCCTCCGGGGCAGCAGTTTGCCGACAGTTTTGTTAAAGGTTTTGGTTATAGTCTGGGCGTCGCCACCACCTATGCGTTGTTCAGCAGCATAGACTGGGATGATGACGATCATCACCACCATGACGACGACCATCATGATGATTACCATCATGGTGGTAACGGTTATCAACATAATGGCGATAATATCAACATCAATGTCAATAATTTCAACCGGATATCCGGGCAAAACCTGCCGGGCCAAACGATGGGCTGGCAGCATAATCCCGCCTGGCGCAATGGCGTCCCCTATCCGAATAATACCGTTGCGCAACGGTTCCATCCCACCAATGTTAGCGGCGGGTTAAGCGCAACGCAGCAAGCGCCAGTGTCTCGCGACAGTCAGCGCCAGGCGGCCATGACGCAATTTCAACAGCGCAGCCATACGGCCAACGCTTCTTTGCCAGCGCCAGGCACCCGCGATGCCCAGCGTAAGGCGGCATCGCAGCAGTTAAATCAAATTGCCCAGCGTAATAATTACCGTGGCTATGACGGAACACAAAACAGCAGTCGTCGCGAGGCGGCGCAGCAGACACTGAATAAATCCACCACGCAGCAGCATCGTTCCGAGCTGAAGGCTAAAGCCCAGCAGCACCCTGTTTCACAACAGCAGAGAGACACCGCCCGCCAGCGTATTGAATCCTCTACGCCGCAACAGCGTCAGGCATTTCGCCAGAATATGCACGCCAATGTGTTTAGCGGGAACGACAGTCGATCGCCGTCATGGCAATCGCAACAGCTACGCGGCCTGGAAAGCCGTCGCGGCAGTCACTTAAACACCGAGCAACGCGCCGCCGCGCGGGAACATTTTTCTGAACATCATGAATTTCATCGCCGTTAACCGGAGCAGATAATGAAAAAGGTTATGTTAAGCGCTCTGTTACTGTCGTTACCCTTGCTGGGCTACGCGCAGGAACGGTTCCCCTCCCCGGAAGCGGCCGCCAGCGCCTTCGCCGCGGCGGTAGCCGGAAAAAACGAAACGCAGCTTACCGCGCTACTGGGCGATGACTGGCGGCAATTTCTGCCGCCGGAAGGTGCCGATCCCGAGGCCGTGGCCCGCTTCAATCGTGACTGGCGCGAAGGCCATCGCATTGTACAGAAAGACAATACGGCGCACCTGAATGTCGGACGAGAAGACTGGCAGCTCCCGGTGCCCATGGTGAAAGAGACTGGCGGCTGGCGCTTTGATATGGCGGCAGCCGGGAATGAGATCCTCACCCGTACTATTGGGCGAAATGAACTTTCTACCTTACAGGCCATGCATGCTTACGTTGATGCGCAGCAGGACTATTACTTACAAAACCATCGCTGGGCGCACAGGATAATCAGTAGCGAAGGCCAAAAAGATGGCCTGTACTGGCCAACCAAAGCAGGCGACGTCCCCAGTCCGTTAGGCCCAAACTTTAGTCCCGCAGCGCCAGACGAGGGTTACCACGGCTACCATTTCCGTATTATCAGCGATAACGACGGTCACGGCGCGGCGCTTCTGGCCTGGCCGATGCATTACGGCGAAACCGGGGTGATGAGTTTTATGGTCAACCAGGACGATCGTATTTATCAGGCGGATTTAGGCAAGGAGACGGAGAGTAAAGTTCAGGCTATCACGCGTTTTGCGCCAGACGCGCAGTGGCAGGTCGCCGAATAACCCGTAAGCGCCTGGCGTTATCGCCAGACCGTGATCATTAGCCCTGATGCGGCATCAATTCCGGGTGGCCTTGTACCGGCGGCTTGTTGCTGGTCAGCGCGGCTTCATCAGCCTGAATGCTGCCGGAATTGGCCGCCCATACGCCTTCATGCGTGTGGGTGATCTGCTGATGCTGCGCATTCAAATCCTCGCCCATTGCCGCAATATGCGTGCTTTCCGTACCGCCGCTGTTAGTCGCCCAGGGGATGACGGGATCGCTGGCAAATGCCATGCCGGAAATCAAGGTCGCAGTTAGCGCTGCTGTTGTCAGAAAAAGTTTCATATATCAAACCTCATAATTAGCTCACTATTATTTTATAGCGTTACCAATTTCAGGATGATGACAAAGTAAGGAGAGGTATTTCTTATGAAACAATTAGTTGGTCGAAAATGACAGACAAAGGCACTACCGACGGCATAAGCTTTGAAAAACGTACTGCTGCGGAAACGATAAATTTTGCGGTTTCGTTATCCTTCGCCATCATTTGACACATCTGATTTGCCATGCATAAAAAAAGCGGCTGTAAAGCCGCTTTTTTGTATCGGGTGGCGCATTGCCAGCTACAGAAGATTATTTCTTCTTCGCTTTCGGGTTCGGCAGGTCGGTAATACTACCTTCGAACACTTCAGCAGCCAGACCGACGGACTCGTGCAGAGTCGGGTGCGCATGAATGGTCAGCGCGATGTCTTCCGCGTCACAGCCCATTTCGATCGCCAGACCGATTTCACCCAGCAGCTCGCCGCCGTTGGTGCCGACAATCGCCCCGCCGATCACGCGGTGAGATTCTTTGTCGAAAATCAGTTTGGTCATACCGTCTGCACAGTCAGAAGCGATAGCACGGCCAGAAGCTGCCCACGGGAAGGTGGCGGTTTCATAGCTGATGCCTTTTTCTTTCGCTTCTTTCTCGGTCAGGCCAACCCATGCCACTTCTGGCTCGGTGTACGCGATAGACGGGATAACTTTCGGATCGAAGTAGTGTTTCTTCCCGGCGATAACTTCAGCGGCAACGTGGCCTTCGTGAACGCCTTTATGCGCCAGCATCGGCTGACCGACGATATCGCCGATAGCGAAGATGTGCGGCACGTTGGTGCGCAGCTGTTTGTCCACGCGGATAAAGCCACGGTCGTCAACTTCCACGCCAGCTTTGCCCGCGTCGAGGTTTTTACCGTTCGGCACACGACCGATCGCTACCAGCACGGCGTCGTAACGCTGCGCTTCAGCCGGGGCTTTTTTGCCTTCCATCGAAACGTAGATACCGTCTTCTTTCGCTTCAACGGCAGTCACTTTGGTTTCCAGCATCAGGTTGAATTTCTTGCTGATGCGCTTGGTGAAGACTTTAACGATATCTTTATCAGCCGCCGGGATAACCTGGTCGAACATTTCAACCACGTCGATCTCTGAACCCAGCGCGTGGTATACGGTACCCATTTCCAGACCGATGATACCGCCGCCCATGACCAGCATACGCTTCGGCACTTCTTTCAGTTCCAGAGCGTCGGTAGAATCCCATACGCGCGGGTCTTCATGCGGAATAAACGGTAATTGGATCGGACGAGAACCCGCCGCGATGATCGCGTTGTCGAAGTTGATCACGGTTTTGCCATTTTCGCCTTCAACTTCCAGGGTGTTCGCCCCGGTGAATTTACCCAGACCGTTGACCACTTTCACTTTACGGCCTTTGGCCATACCCGCCAGACCGCCGGTCAACTGCGTGATCACTTTCTCTTTCCAGGTACGAATCTTGTCGATATCGGTTTTCGGCTCACCGAAGACGATACCGTGTTCAGCCAGCGCTTTGGCTTCTTCGATAACTTTTGCTACGTGCAGCAGCGCTTTAGAAGGGATACAGCCGACGTTCAGACAAACACCGCCAAGGGTGTTGTAGCGTTCTACAATTACGGTTTCCAGACCTAAATCAGCGCAACGGAAAGCGGCAGAATAGCCTGCCGGGCCCGCCCCAAGTACCACGACCTGAGTTTTGATTTCAGTACTCATCATGACCTCTTTATTTGTATCCGGCGGTCCGGGGTACTTGATCGCCCATCATCCACCGGGTCGTTCTATCCGCCCGTATCTTACAAAATTGTTAACAATTTTGAAACAACAAACGGATCACGAATTATCGCTTTCGCTAATAACCTCACAAACTCCATGAGATTATCAAAAAAAAGCCGGCCGTTGGGCCGGCTTTTTCGCTTACATCACCAGACGGCGAATGTCAGACAACATATTGTTGATAATGGTAATGAAACGCGCACCATCAGCACCATCGATCACACGGTGGTCGAAAGAAAGAGAGATAGGCATCATCAGACGCGGCACAAACTCTTTCCCCTTCCACACCGGTTCCATCGCCGACTTAGAAACGCCGAGGATAGCCACTTCCGGCGCGTTAACAATCGGCGCGAAGTGAGTAGTTCCCAGACCGCCGATGCTGGAGATAGTGAAGCAACCACCCTGCATTTCGCCAGCGGTCAGCTTACCATCACGCGCTTTTTTGGAGATGGTGGTCAGTTCACGAGACAGCTCGGTCACGCTCTTCTTATTCACGTCTTTAAAGACCGGAACCACCAGGCCATTCGGTGTATCAACCGCCACGCCGATGTTGATGTATTTCTTCAGGGTCAGACGCTGACCGTCTTCAGACAGCGAGCTGTTGAAGCGCGGCATCTGTTCCAGAGCAGCGGCAACCGCTTTCATGATGAAGACCACTGGCGTGTATTTCACATCCAGTTTGCGCTTCTCAGCTTCGGCGTTCTGCTGTTTACGGAACGCTTCCAGATCGGTGATATCGGTTTTGTCGAAGTGCGTAACGTGCGGGATCATCACCCAGTTACGGCTCAGGTTCGCGCCAGAGATTTTCTGGATACGGCCCAGTTCCACTTCTTCAACTTCACCAAACTTGCTGAAGTCCACTTTCGGCCACGGCAGCATACCCGGGATACCACCGCCCGCAGCAGCCGGCGCAGCTTCCGCGCGTTTGATTGCGTCTTTCACGTAAGCCTGAACGTCTTCGCGCAGAATACGGCCTTTACGACCGGTGCCTTTCACTTTCGCCAGGTTTACGCCAAACTCGCGCGCCAGGCGGCGAATCAGCGGGGTAGCGTGAACGTAAGCGTCGTTTTCAGCGAACTCAGATTTGCCTTCCGCTTTGGCAGCCGGGGCAGCAGGCTTCTCAGCTTTCGCCGCCGGAGCCGGCGCCGCCGCTTCCTGTTTAGCCGGAGCGGCCGCAGGCGCTGCGCCTTCTACTTCGAAGACCATAATCAGAGAACCGGTTTTCACTTTATCGCCGGTGCTGATTTTGATTTCTTTCACGGTGCCCGCGAACGGCGCAGGCACTTCCATGGAGGCTTTGTCGCCTTCCACGGTGATCAGCGACTGTTCAGCGGCAACTTTATCGCCGACTTTGACCATCACTTCGGTGACTTCAACTTCGTCGCCGCCGATATCCGGTACGTTAACGTCTTTCACGCCCGTCGCTGCTGCTGGAGCAGCCGCAGCCGGAGCGGCTTCCGCTTTCGCTGGTGCTGCTGCGGCAGGCGCTGCGCCCGCCACTTCGAAGACCATAATCAGAGAGCCGGTAGACACTTTATCACCGGTGTTCACTTTGATCTCTTTCACGGTGCCCGCGAACGGCGCCGGCACTTCCATAGAGGCCTTGTCGCCTTCGACGGTGATCAGCGACTGTTCAGCTTCAACTTTGTCGCCCACTTTGACCAGAATCTCGGTGATTTCAACTTCATCTGTCCCGATGTCCGGTACTTTGATTTCGATAGCCATTATTCTTTTACCTCTTACGCCAGACGCGGGTTAACTTTATCTGCATCGATGTTGAATTTGGTAATCGCATCCGCTACCACTTTCTTGTCGATTTCGCCACGTTTAGCCAGTTCGCCCAGCGCTGCGACAACCACATAAGAAGCATCAACTTCGAAGTGATGACGCAGGTTCTCACGGCTGTCGGAACGACCGAAGCCATCCGTACCCAGTACGCGATAGTCGTCAGCCGGTACGTAAGTACGAACCTGCTCGGCGAACAGTTTCATATAGTCAGTAGATGCCACTGCCGGAGCGTCGTTCATCACCTGAGCGATGTACGGAACGCGCGGGGTTTCCAGCGGGTGCAGCATGTTCCAACGCTCACAATCCTGACCATCACGCGCCAGTTCGGTGAAGGAGGTTACGCTGTACACGTCAGAACCTACGCCGTAGTCTTTCGCCAGGATCTGTGCCGCTTCACGCACGTGACGCAGGATAGAACCGGAGCCCAGCAGCTGAACTTTACCTTTGCTACCTTCAAGGGTTTCGAGTTTGTAGATACCTTTACGGATACCTTCCTCGGCACCTGCTGGCATGGCCGGCATGTGGTAGTTTTCGTTCAGGGTGGTGATGTAGTAGTAAACGTTCTCTTGTTTCTCACCGTACATACGCTCCAGACCATCATGCATGATGACAGCCACTTCGTAAGCGTAAGCCGGGTCGTAAGAGATACAGTTCGGGATAGTCAGCGACTGAATGTGGCTGTGACCATCTTCGTGCTGCAGACCTTCGCCGTTCAGCGTAGTACGACCGGAAGTCCCGCCGATCAGGAAGCCGCGAGCCTGCTGGTCGCCAGCCTGCCAGCACAGGTCGCCAATACGCTGGAACCCGAACATAGAGTAGTAGATGTAGAACGGGATCATCGGCAGATCGTTGGTGCTGTAAGAGGTCGCCGCAGCCAGCCAGGATGCGCCTGCGCCCAGCTCGTTGATACCTTCCTGCAGAATCTGGCCTTTCTCGTCTTCTTTGTAGTAAGCAACCTGCTCACGGTCCTGCGGGGTGTACTGCTGGCCGTTCGGGCTGTAGATACCAATCTGACGGAACAGACCTTCCATACCGAAAGTACGCGCTTCGTCGGCGATGATCGGAACCAGACGATCTTTGATCGACTTGTTCTTCAGCATCACGTTCAGGGCACGCACGAAAGCGATAGTGGTGGAAATCTCTTTGCTTTGCTCTTCCAGCAGCGCGCCGAAATCTGAAAGTTGAGGCAGCTCTAACTTCTCGGTGAAGTTCGGCTGACGGCTTGGCAGGTAGCCGTGCAGCGCCTGACGGCGTTCATGCAGGTATTTGTGTTCTTCAGAACCTTCCGGGAAGGTAATGTACGGCAGTTTTTCGAGATCAGCATCGGCAACCGGCACGTTGAAACGATCGCGGACGTAACGCACGCCGTCCATGTTCATTTTCTTAACCTGGTGAGCGATGTTTTTGCCTTCCGCGGTGTCGCCCATGCCGTAACCTTTAATGGTATGGGCCAGGATTACGGTCGCTTTGCCTTTGGTTTCCTGCGCTTTTTTCAGTGCAGCATAGACTTTCTTCGGATCGTGACCACCGCGGTTCAGCGCCCAAATCTGCTCGTCAGTCCAGTCAGCCACCAGCGCGGCGGTTTCCGGATATTTACCGAAGAAGTGCTCACGTACGTAAGCGCCGTCTTTGGATTTGAAAGTCTGGTAGTCGCCGTCAACGGTTTCGTTCATCAGCTGGATAAGCTTACCGCTGGTGTCTTTACGCAGCAGTTCATCCCAACGACCGCCCCACATGACTTTGATAACGTTCCAGCCAGCACCTGCAAAGATGCCTTCCAGTTCGTTAACAATCTTGCCATTACCGGTGACCGGGCCATCAAGACGCTGCAGGTTACAGTTGATAACAAAGACCAGGTTGTCCAGTTTTTCACGGGTGGCGATGGTGATCGCGCCTTTGGATTCCGGCTCATCCATCTCGCCGTCGCCGAGGAAGGCGTAAACGGTCTGTTTAGAGGTATCTTTCAGGCCACGGTGTTCCAGATATTTCAGGAATTTCGCCTGGTAGATAGCACCGATTGGGCCCAGCCCCATAGAGACGGTCGGGAACTGCCAGAATTCCGGCATCAGTTTCGGGTGCGGATAGGAAGAGAGGCCATTGCCATGCACTTCCTGACGGAAGTTATCCATCTGTTCCTGGGTCAGACGACCTTCCAGGAACGCGCGAGCGTAGATGCCCGGAGAGATGTGGCCCTGGAAGTACACCAGGTCGCCGCCATCCTGTTCGTTGCGCGCACGGAAGAAATGGTTAAAACAGACATCATAGATCGTGGCGGAAGACTGGAAGGACGCCATGTGGCCGCCCAACTCAAGGTCTTTTTTAGACGCGCGCAGCACGGTCATGATGGCGTTCCAGCGGATCGCAGAACGAATGCGACGTTCCAGCTCCAGATTGCCCGGGTATTCCGGTTCGTCTTCAACGGCAATAGTGTTGATGTAATTACTGGCCCCTGCGCCTGCCGCGACTTTCACGCCGCCTTTACGAGCTTCAGAAAGCAGTTGGTCAATCAGATACTGAGCGCGCTCAACACCTTCTTCACGGATGACCGATTCGATCGCCTGTAGCCAGTCGCGAGTTTCGATCGGATCCACGTCATTTTGGAAACGTTCTGACATGGGGGTATTCCTTATCTATCTAATACGTTGAGTTATCTGGAACCTGTCCCATTAAACTTTCGTGAGAAAGCTTAATAAGACAGGTTCTGCGTTTAGTTGCCGCGCACATTTTTGCGCGTTATTCACAACATCTTCTGGTTAACGTTCTGCCAGAAAAAACTAATTCTTGCGCTGTTCCAGGCGGCGTAAAGCGCGTTCACGACGGCTCTCCTCACGGCTTCTGTCCAGCATAATCTCTTCGATAAACGCCAGATGTCGGTGTGACGCTTCACGCGCTTCTTCTGGTTTTCCGGCCATAATGGCTTCAAATATACGGGTGCGATGCGTACTCACCAGCGGCAGCATCTCCCGACGCGCATACAGCAATTCGAAGTTCTGCCGCACGTTTTGCGCCAGCATCGGCTCCATACACCTTAGCAGATGAAGCAATACCACGTTGTGCGCCGCTTCGGTGACGGCGATTTGATACTGGAGCACGGCTTCGGACTCGGCATCCAGATCGCCGGACTCTTGCGCCAGCTCAATAGCATGGTGCAGCTCGCGAATACGGTCTTTATCTTCATCGGTGCTGCGCAGCGCCGCGTAATAAGCCGCAATGCCTTCCAGAGCATGGCGCGTTTCGAGCAGGTCAAACTGGGATTCAGGGTGATCGGAGAGCAGTTCCACCAGCGGGTCGCTAAAGCTCTGCCACAGGCTGCTCTGCACGAAGGTTCCGCCGCCCTGGCGACGAAGCAACAATCCCTTCGCTTCGAGACGTTGAATCGCCTCGCGCAAGGAGGGACGGGAGACGTCGAACTGTTTTGCCAGTTCACGTTCCGGTGGGAGTTTTTCTCCGGGACGCAATGTTCCCTCAAGGATTAAAAACTCCAGCTGCTGCTCGATCACATCGGAGAGTTTTGGTTGGCGGATTTTGCTGTAGGCCATGATTTCCTGTCTTAAGCCATTTGCCCGGAGTCAATTGGTCTTACCAATTTCATGTCTGTGACGCTAAAGTAACAAAGTATTCACCTTCTGTCCATACAGGTTTTGATTGAAATCAGTAAAGGAGGCACATTTTAACAATTTTACAGAAATCATGTTTCAAAACTGTAACTGTGCACAAATGTTAAATTTACCCACCAGGAGGTAGATTTAACGTATTTGAAACGACAAAAAATCTCATCTGAACCGATTCAACAGCAGATTAAATGCATTTATATGCATAAATAATGAATAGAAATAAATTAACCTCTGCAAGGGAAAATAAAAGGAGGTATTTACAAGTGCTTTCTTTTTACGCAACTCGTCATCACCCCTGCACAAAGCAGGTGCATTCGCGGCCACATACCATTATTCTGATCAAGACGAAAGAGTTGAAGTGACATTAAAAAAAACGAATCTGTAAATAAATTAATACAAAAAGCGGAATTGCAAACTTACACACGCACTACTGCATCGTTCAAAATAAGCGCGTTATGAATAAACCGCGCCCGATACACGAGGTTTTATGATGGACAGTCAGCAGCACGGCGAGCAGCTCAAGCGCGGCCTGAAAAACCGCCATATTCAGCTTATCGCATTGGGCGGCGCGATAGGGACAGGCTTGTTCCTGGGAAGCGCCTCCGTTATTCAGTCGGCGGGGCCAGGAATTATCCTGGGCTATGCGGTTGCAGGCTTTATTGCCTTTCTGATTATGCGCCAGCTGGGGGAGATGGTGATTGAAGAACCGGTCGCCGGCTCTTTTAGCCACTTCGCCTATAAATACTGGGGCGGCTTTGCCGGATTCGCTTCCGGCTGGAACTACTGGGTGCTGTACGTATTAGTTGCCATGGCGGAACTGACCGCAGTGGGTAAATATATCCAGTTCTGGTATCCGGAGATCCCCACCTGGGCTTCTGCGGCAGCCTTCTTTGTGATTATCAACGCCATCAACCTGACCAACGTTAAAGTGTTCGGTGAGATGGAGTTTTGGTTCGCCATTATTAAAGTGATCGCCGTCATCGCTATGATTCTGTTCGGCGCGTGGTTACTCTTCAGCGATACCGCTGGTCCGCAGGCCACCGTGCGCAACCTGTGGGAACAGGGCGGCTTTCTGCCGCATGGCTGGACCGGGCTGGTGATGATGATGGCCATTATTATGTTTTCGTTCGGCGGACTGGAGCTGGTAGGGATCACCGCCGCTGAAGCCGATAACCCGGAACAGAGCATCCCCAAAGCCACTAATCAGGTTATCTATCGCATCCTGATTTTTTATATCGGCTCGCTGGCGGTTCTGCTTTCGCTGCTGCCATGGACTCGCGTCACCGCCGATACCAGCCCATTTGTCCTTATCTTCCATGAGCTGGGCGATACGTTTGTCGCCAATGCACTGAATATCGTGGTTCTCACCGCCGCGCTATCGGTTTATAACAGCTGCGTTTACTGCAACAGCCGTATGCTGTTCGGTCTGGCCCAGCAGGGAAATGCGCCGAAAGCGCTGCTGAACGTCGACAAACGCGGCGTGCCGGTGAGCTCCATTTTGGTTTCCGCCGTCGTGACTGCGTTGTGCGTGCTGCTCAACTACCTGGCCCCAGAGTCCGCATTCGGACTGCTGATGGCGCTGGTGGTCTCCGCGCTGGTCATTAACTGGGCGATGATTAGCCTTGCCCATATGATGTTCCGTCGCGCGAAACAGCAGCAGGGCGTGAAAACCCGCTTCCCGGCCCTGTTTTATCCGTTCGGCAACGTTCTCTGCCTGCTGTTTATGGCGGCGGTATTGATCATTATGCTGATGACGCCAGGTATGGCGATCTCCGTGTGGCTGATTCCGGTATGGCTGCTTATCCTGGGCGTCGGCTATCTGTGTAAAGAAAAAACGGCAAAAACGGTGAAAGCCCACTGATCGTGACGTTACTTTTCCGCCCTCCCCGTCCGGGGAGGGTGTTATCTGCCTCACAGTTTCCCACGTATAACCATTTTATCCATATCAGCGGCGTGATCCTGCTACGCAAAAAAAAGCTCGCAGGCGAATAATTACCGCCATCATCTGATGGGGAGAAGTCTCAATGGATAAGGGCAGACTTTCGGTAAGAGAGAAAATCGGGTATGGTATGGGCGACGCCGGATGTAACATTATTTTTGGCGCTATCATGCTGTTTGTTAATTATTTTTATACGGATATTTTTGGTCTTGCCCCGGCGTTAGTCGGTGTTTTACTCCTTTCAGTACGCGTTATCGATGCCGTTACCGATCCGGTGATGGGCGCGCTTGCCGATCGTACCCAAAGTAAATATGGTCGTTTCCGCCCCTGGCTACTGTGGATTGCATTTCCCTACGCGCTGTTCAGCGTTCTGATGTTCACGACGCCGGACTGGGGCTATAACAGCAAAGTTGTCTATGCTTTCGTCACCTATTTTCTGCTTTCCGTGACCTACACCGACATCAATATTCCCTATTGCTCACTGGGCGGCGTGATCACCAACGATCCAAAAGAGCGCGTGGCCTGTCAGGCTTATCGCTTCGTGTTAGTCGGCATCGCGACGCTGTTGCTATCGTTAACGCTATTGCCGATAGTGGATTGGTTTGGCGGCGGCGACAAAGCCAAAGGCTATCAGTTGGCGATGACCGTGCTGGCGATTATCGGCATGGGTATGTTTCTGTTCTGCTTTGCCAGCGTCCGCGAACGCGTTCGCCCTGCCGTTCCGACGCACGATGATATGAAGAATGATTTCAAAGACGTGTGGAAAAACGATCAATGGGTACGCATTCTGCTATTGACCTTATGTAACGTCTGCCCGGGGTTTATCCGTATGGCAGCGACCATGTATTACGTCACCTGGGTGATGGGACAAAGCACCCATTTCGCTACGCTTTTTATTAGCCTTGGCGTGGTCGGTATGATGATCGGCAGTATGCTGGCAAAAGTCTTAACCGATCGCTGGTGTAAATTGAAGGTATTTTTCTGGACCAATATCGCGCTGGCGATTTTCTCCTGCGCGTTCTATTTCTTTGATCCGAAAGCTACCGTGATGATAGTGGCGCTCTACTTTCTGCTCAATATTCTGCATCAGATCCCTTCCCCGTTGCACTGGTCGCTGATGGCGGACGTCGATGATTACGGCGAATGGAAAACCGGCAAACGCATTACCGGTATTAGCTTCTCCGGTAATCTGTTCTTCCTGAAACTGGGCCTGGCGATTGCCGGGGCGATGGTCGGCTTTTTGCTCTCCTGGTACGGTTATGACGCCAGCGCCAAAGCGCAAAGCGCCTCGGCGATGAACGGTATTATGCTGTTGTTTACCGTTATCCCCGGCGTTGGCTATCTGATTACCGCAGGCGTGGTACGTCTGCTGAAAGTTGACCGTGAACTGATGAAAAAAATCCAGGACGATTTGGAAAAACGTCGCACTAATTACCGCGAATTGAGTGAGTTGCAGGAGCTCAACGCCGCTGAAAGCGTAAGGAAAGCCTGATGGCAAACTGGCCAAACCCGTTTATTGAACAACGTGCCGATCCGTTTATTTTACGCGACGGCAGCGATTACTACTTTATTGCCTCCGTACCGGAATATGACAGGCTGGAAATCCGCCGGGCTAATTCGCTGGAAGGGTTGCGCGCCGCCGACCCCGTTGTCGTCTGGCGTAAACCGGAAAGCGGCCCTATGAGCCAGCTCATCTGGGCACCGGAAATGCACCGCATCAACGGCAAGTGGTACATCTATTTTGCCGCTACCCATACTCAAGCGCTTGATAAGCTGGGAATGTTCCAGCACCGCATGTTTGCCCTGGAGTGCGCCGATGCCGACCCACTCACCGGCAAGTGGACGGAGAAAGGTCAAATTAAAACACCGTTTGATACCTTCGCCCTCGATGCCACCACTTTTTATCATCAGGGAAAGCAGTGGTATCTGTGGGCGCAAAAAGCGCCGGATATTGCCGGTAACTCAAATATTTATCTGGCTGAACTGGAAAATCCGTGGACGATTAAAGGCGAGCCGGTAAGGCTCAGTAAGCCAGAGTACGACTGGGAGTGTCGGGGTTTTTGGGTTAACGAAGGTCCGGCCGTCGTGGTGCATGGCAACAAGCTGTTTATCAGCTATCCGGCCAGCGCCACCGATGAAAACTACTGTATGGGGTTACTGTGGATTAACGTAAACGACGATCCGCGCGATCCGGCCAACTGGCATAAATCACCGCGCCCGGTCTTTACCACCAGCTATGAAAATCGCCAGTATGGGCCGGGACATAACAGCTTTACGCAAACGCCGGAAGGTGAAGATATACTGGTGTACCACGCGAGAAATTACACCGAAATTGAAGGCGATCCGTTGTACGATCCCAACCGCCATACGCGTCTGAAACGGGTGCGCTGGGACGAAAACGGGATGCCTGATTTTGGCGTGCCGCCAGCCGATACGATCTAAGCCGTTGCACTGCCCTGTGGCGTTAACGCTTACCGGGCCTACAGATTTTTCCATTGTAGGCAGCATAAGCGTTAGCGCCATCGGCACAACGCTACACTAATGCCCCATAAATGGTGAGCAACGCAATAATCACCACCACCACAAACGAGGCCTTCTTCGCCATCGACACCGCCGCTTTGGGGGTTTCTACTTTGTCAGTATGCGGTTCGCGCGCCAGTGAGAACTGCGCCAGACGTGTGAGCACCTGATATTGCGAAGTATGCAGATCCGCCAGCGAGGCAAACCAGGCCGGCAACGCTTTCTCGCCATGCCCCAGTAATGCATACACTACGCCCGCCAGACGTACCGGAATCCAGTCCAGCACATGAAGAATAGCGTCAATGCCGGATTGCAAACGCTGGTGCGGCGTCTGATAGCGCGCCAGCCAGGTCTGCCAGGCCCGTAAAAACGCATAGCCCACCAGCGTTACCGGCCCCCATGGACCGCCAACGATAAACCAAAATAGCGGTGCGAGGTAAAAACGGAAATTTATCCATAACAACGCATTTTGCAGCTCACGCAAAAATTCACGCTCATTACAATCCGGCGGCACGCCGTGAATCAGCGTAAGCTCGCTGGCCATCGCCTCGCAAGGATGCGGATCGTTACGGGACGCCGCTTTCAGCCAGGCGTGATAATGTACTCGCGCTTTGCCCGCGCCGATACACAGCACGCCCAGGAGAATCCACACCACCAGCGTCGGCACGTTAAATAGCAGCCCTTTTAACGCCTGGAGCAGTAGAAAAGTCACCACCATCGCGATCGCCGTCATTCCCATCGTGCGCAACATCGAAAAATGCGTAATCCGACGGAATAGCGCCTCCAGCCGATGATCGAGCTGCCAGTGCTCGCCCAGCTTAAACAGGCGCTCGACAATCAGCACCAGTAATGTCGTAAACAGCGTCATGTCATCTCCTTGTGCGACGAGAGGGCTACCAAAGCGCGAAAGCGCGGCCAGTCAAAGGCAGGGCCAGGGTCCGTTTTGCGGTCAGGCGCAATGTTGCAGTGTCCGGTCATATTGTCGGCGATCGCCGGATAGCAAGCGATAAGCGTGCGCGTCACGGCGGCTAGCTGCTGATACTGCGCATCGGTATAAGCCAGCGTATCCGTCCCCTCCAGCTCAATACCAATGGAGAAATCATTACAACGTTCCCGCCCCTGATAGTTTGACACGCCCGCATGCCACGCACGCTTATCAAAAGGCACATACTGGACGATTTCACCGTCGCGACGAATCAGACAATGGGCCGAAACACGAAGATGAGCGATTTCTGCAAAAAAAGGATGGGCGTCTGGATCTATCGTTCCGGTGAATAATGCATCGATCCACGGACCGCCAAACTCGCCGGGGGGCAGGCTAATATTATGCACCACCAGCAAGGACGGTTTTTCGTCATCCGGACGGCAATCATAATGCGGAGAAGGGACGCGTCGCGCCTCTACCAACCAACCCTTATCTGGCAACATGTGGAGTCTCCTTTTGAGTGGTGCTTATAGCTGCTTCAGAGTAGCATGTTTCTACCTTATGATTCGTTAGCAATTTGGAGTTTTATCATGCCGCCTCGCCGTTATAACCCAGACGACCGACGTGACGCGCTACTGGAACGCATTAATCTCGATATCCCTGCCGCCGTTGCTCAGGCGCTGCGTGAAGATTTAGGTGGAGAAGTCGATGCTGGCAACGATATCACCGCGCAACTTTTGCCGGCAGATACGCAAGCCCATGCCACGGTGATCACTCGTGAAGACGGCGTTTTCTGCGGCAAGCGCTGGGTTGAAGAGGTCTTCATCCAACTGGCGGGCGATGATGTGCGCCTCACCTGGCATGTCGATGACGGCGACGCCATTCACGCCAACCAAACAGTGTTTGAACTGAACGGCCCCGCTCGCGTATTGCTGACCGGCGAGCGCACGGCGCTAAACTTTGTCCAGACCCTTTCCGGCGTCGCCAGTGAAGTACGCCGCTACGTTGGACTGTTGGCTGGCACCCAAACCCAGTTGCTCGACACGCGTAAAACGCTGCCGGGTCTGCGCACCGCGCTCAAATATGCGGTTTTATGCGGCGGCGGCGCCAATCATCGTCTGGGCCTCACTGACGCGTTCCTGATTAAAGAAAACCATATTATCGCCTCCGGTTCGGTTCGTCAGGCGGTGGAAAAAGCGTTCTGGCTACATCCGGACGTGCCGGTAGAAGTCGAGGTCGAAAATCTGGATGAACTGGACGATGCGCTGAAAGCAGGCGCGGATATTATCATGCTGGATAATTTCAACACCGACCAGATGCGCGAGGCGGTGAAACGCGTCAACGGCCAGGCGCGGCTGGAAGTATCCGGCAACGTCACCGCGGAAACCTTACGCGAATTTGCTGAAACCGGGGTGGATTTCATCTCCGTTGGCGCGCTGACCAAGCATGTGCGCGCGCTCGATCTCTCCATGCGTTTTTGCTGATCCTCTCCACCCGATGGCGCTGCGCCGTCGGGTCTATAAATCACCTGTCCGTAGATCCGCGTCATTATTCGGTAAAATATTCGTAGCGCCTCGCAATAACGTTGCCGTGTCATGTAACGCAGCGAAAATCTTCAGAATCCGCCTTCCCGTTTTACCTTTTGCCGCTCGCCCGCTCTTTCCTCGTTTGCCACAGTAGCGCCAGCTAACTCAAGGAGCGAACAATGGAAAAACAACGCGGTTTCACGCTTATCGAACTGATGGTCGTTATTGGCATCATCGCCATTTTAAGCGCCATTGGCATTCCGGCTTACCAGAACTATCTGCGTAAAGCGGCGCTGACGGATATGTTGCAAACGTTTGTCCCCTACCGTACCGCCGTCGAACTCTGCGCTCTGGAACATGGTGGGACGAGCACATGCGATGCGGGCGTCAACGGTATCCCCTCGCCCGTCATCACCCGTTATGTTTCGGGCATGAGCGTGGAAAAAGGCGTCATCACGCTTACCGGCCAGGAGAGTCTGAGCGGGCTTAGCGTCATCATGACGCCCGCCTGGGACAATGCTAACGGCATTACCAGCTGGACGCGTAACTGCAATATTCAAAGCGACAGCGCGTTACAACAGGCTTGTGAAGATGTCTTCCGTTTTGACGCCAACTAAGGAGACAAGATGAAAGACGCTCAGCTCAACACCTTGTGTCAACGTCATCAGGCTGTACTGATCAATAGCGCCAGCAACAGTATCACTGTTGCGGTGGTCGACGCGCCCTCTCATGCGTTACTGGACGCTCTGCATTTCGCCACGCAAAAACAGATTGATATTGTGTGCTGGACTCGCCAGCAAATGGAAAATCATCGGCATAAGCCGGATCAGGCTCCCTCGACAAACGCCGCGAAAGGTGGAGAAACCGCGGCCCAGCTTCTCAATCAGACATTACGCTCAGCGATGGCGAAACGCGCCTCTGATATCCATCTCGAACCCGGCGCCAGCCGCTACCGAATAAGACTCCGCATCGACGGCGTTCTTCACATTCTGCAGGACATCGCCAAAGAGACGGGGCTTGCGCTGACGGCCAGATTGAAAGTCCTGGGAAATTTGGACATCGCTGAACATCGACTGCCGCAGGACGGGCAATTTACCGTTGACCTGGCGGGCGACAGCATCTCTTTTCGTATCGCCACGCTTCCCTGTAAAGAAGGCGAAAAAGTCGTCTTACGGTTGTTGCATCAGGTTGAACAAACGCTGGATCTGGACACGCTGGGCATGTACGGGGCACAACTTACCGCTTTTAGACAAGCCCTACAGCAACCTCAGGGGCTGGTACTGGTGACTGGCCCCACCGGTAGCGGAAAAACGGTCACGCTATACAGCGCGCTACAAACCCGGAATACGCCGGGTATCAACCTCTGTAGCGTTGAGGATCCGATAGAAATTCCACTGGATGGGATTAACCAGACGCAGATCCATCCCCGCGCCGGGCTCACCTTTCAAAATGTGCTGCGTGCGCTATTACGCCAGGACCCTGACATCATCATGGTAGGTGAAATTCGTGACGGCGACACCGCAGAAATCGCCATTAAGGCGGCACAAACGGGCCATCTGGTACTTTCAACGCTACATACGAACTCCACCAGTGAAACCCTGATACGTTTGCAGCAAATGGGCGTAGCACGCTGGATGATCTCATCGGCGCTTACGCTGGTGGTAGCGCAACGCCTGGTAAGGAAGCTTTGCCCGCACTGCAAACAGCGCCTGAGCGATCCCGTGGTACTATCGCCCAATCTTTGGCCCAGCGCGCTACCGCGCTGGCAGGCAAGCGGCTGTCAGCATTGCTACCACGGCTTTTATGGCCGAACCGCGTTATTCGAAGTGTTAACTGTTACCCCGGCATTACGTCAGTTAATTGCGAGCGGCGCATCGGCGCAAGCACTGGAAGCCCACCTCCAACAGACCGGTACAGGGACGCTTTTTGAAAATGGCTGTCGCGCCGTTGAGCAAGGCATGACGTCCTTTGAAGAGATACTGCGCGTTCTGGGAATGCCCCATGAGCGTTAAACAGCTCTGGCGCTGGCAAGGCGTTAACGATAAAGGTCAACTGGAACAAGACGTTGTATGGGTGGACAATCGTCTGGCGCTGATCATCACCCTGCAACATCAGCGCATTATGCCGCTTCGCATCAAGCGCATAGGCGTTAATGCCGCACTGTGGAAAGAAGAGCAAAGCGCTGAAATTATTCATCAGTTGGCCACGCTCATTCATGCCGGGCTGACGCTTTCTGAAGGGCTGGAACTCCTTGCGAAACAGCATCCCCACCGACAATGGCAAGCGCTGTTGCGCACGCTGGCTCACGAGCTTGAACAGGGCGTCCCTTTTTCCAGCGCATTAGTCTCCTGGCCGCAGGTATTTCCGCCGCTCTACCAGACGATGATCCGCACCGGAGAACTGACCGGCAAACTGGCCGAATGCTGCTTTGAACTGGCTCGTCAGCAAAAAGCGCAACGGCAGATTACGGTTAGCGTAAAAAAGGCGCTACGCTATCCCGTCATTATTCTGGCAATGGCCGCTCTGGTCGTTTTCGCCATGCTGCACTTTGTCCTGCCGGAATTTGCCGCCATCTACCGTAGCTTCAATACCCCGCTTCCTCTTCTGACACGCGGTATTATTGCGATAGCGCAATGGGGGTCGGCATGGGGTTGGCTCATCTTGTTCCTGACGATGCTCGTTGCTATCGCTCACCGCAGGGTAAAACAAAAGCCGTCCTGGCAAGCGCAGCGGCAGCGTCTTCTGCTACGGCTTCCCGTTATGGGTCGCCTGATAAGAGGCCAGAAACTAGCGCAAATATTCACCGTACTGGCATTAACCCAAAGCGCAGGTATTCCTTTTCTTCAGGGACTGGAAAGCGCTATCGATAGTCTCGGCTGCCCTTACTGGTCACAGCGTTTAACGCAGGTACATCAGGAGATCGCCGCGGGCAATCCGGTCTGGTTGGCGCTAAAAAATACCCAGGAATTTAGTCCGCTATGCCTGCAACTGGTCAGAACGGGCGAAGCGTCCGGTTCACTCGATATCATGCTGCATAACCTTGCCCGTCACCACAGTGAAACTACGCTGGCGCTGGCCGATAATCTGGCGTCGCTGTTGGAACCGGCGTTATTGATCATCACCGGCTTAATTATCGGTACGCTGGTGGTGGCGATGTATTTGCCGATTTTTCATCTGGGAGACGCGATGAGCGGGATGGGATAAGGCTGGCGCACATTTACGCCAGCCAGAATATTAGAGGCTATTGAAAATGCGGTTTTCTTGTTCCTGCACCCGAATAAAGGTGGTGCGTTTGGTCAACTCTTTCAGGCGAGACGCGCCGACATAAGTGCAGGCTGAGCGTAGACCGCCTAGGATATCGCGGGCAGTATTGCCCACCGGCCCACGCAGCGGCAATTTAACCGTTTTACCTTCTGCCGCGCGGTATTTCGCAACGCCGCCGACATGACGGTTCATCGCAGATTCCGAACTCATGCCGTAGAACAGCATAAATTTCTCGCCGTTCTCTTCTACCACGCTGCCGCCGCTCTCTTCGTGACCCGCCAGCATGCCGCCCAACATAACGAAATCCGCGCCGCCGCCAAAGGCTTTTGCTACGTCGCCTGGCATGGTGCAGCCGCCATCGCTGACGATCATGCCGCCCAGGCCATGCGCCGCGTCAGCACATTCGATAACCGCCGACAGTTGCGGATAACCAACGCCAGTTTTTACACGCGTCGTGCATACGGAGCCGGGACCAATTCCCACTTTCACGATATCGGCGCCGGAGAGGATAAGCTCTTCGCACATCTCGCCCGTTACCACATTGCCTGCGCAGATTGTTTTTGTCGGCCATGCTTCACGCGCTTTTGCGACGAACTGCACAAAATGTTCTGAATAGCCATTGGCCACATCAATACAGACAAAGTTCAGCGCAGGATTCAGCGCCAGAATCTGCACGGTTTTTTCGAAATCAGCATCAGAGGTCCCGGTGGAAACCATCACATGCTTCAGAACATCAGCCGAAGCCGTGTTGATAAAAGCTGCCCACTCTTCAACGGTATAATGTTTATGTACAGCAGTCAGAATATCAAACCCGGTCAATGCTTGCGCCATTTCAAACGTCCCGACGGTATCCATATTGGCCGCGATAATCGGTACGCCAGACCAGGTCTGACCTGAGTATTTAAAGGTGAATTGACGTTCCAGTTCGACATCGGAACGGCTTTTGAGGGTAGAACGCTTAGGACGGATAAGAACGTCTTTGAAACCTAACTTCAGATCTTCTTCAATACGCATGTGCGGATTCCTGGGGTTAATGGCGAAAAATCGAAACTCACAACTCCAGTGACGCTATCATACGCACTAATCATGGCCGTACAAGACTGCGAAATTCTCTTTTTTTACGTTACAATCCCATAAATTTACCTGGCGAATAGTAGGTTAATGCTCAGAGCGCATCGTCTTTGTATGTTTAAAATTTAACCTTTTGATTATCAAACTAAAATTCCGGAAGCTGGAGATATGAGGTATACCGTAGCCTTAACCGGCGGTATTGGCAGCGGTAAAAGTACCGTCGCTGATGCCTTCGCTGACCTCGGAATAACCGTCATCGACGCGGATATTATCGCGCGCCAGATGGTTGAGCCAGGGCAGCCCACTCTGAACGCAATAGCGGAACATTTTGGTTCTGAACTTATCGCCGCCGACGGCACGTTACGTCGCCGGGCGCTGCGTGAGCGTATTTTTTCGCATCCGGAAGAAAAAGCCTGGCTTAACGCTCTGCTTCATCCCTTAATTCAGCAGGAAACCCAACGACAGTTTCAACAGGCTACGTCGCCCTATGTGTTATGGGTTGTGCCTCTGCTGGTTGAAAACAGGCTGTATCAAAAAGCCAACCGCGTACTGGTGGTTGACGTGACGCCCGAAACGCAGCTCATACGCACAATGCAGCGTGATGATGTTACGCGCGAGCATGTTGAACACATTCTCGCTGCGCAGGCGACGCGTGAAGCGCGCCTTGCCGTGGCGGACGATGTTATTGATAATAACGGCGCACCGGATGCTATCGCATCAGATGTGGCCCGCCTGCACGCCAGTTATCTTAAGCTCGCGTCGCAGTTTGTCTCACAGGAAAAACCGTAATGCACACCCAGGTCCTATTTGAACACCCTCTCAATGAGAAGATGCGTACGTGGCTGCGCATAGAGTTTTTGATCCAACAGCTCTCCATCAACCTGCCAATTGCAGACCATGCTGGCGCACTGCATTTTTTCCGTAATATCAGCGATCTACTGGATGTGTTCGAACGGGGCGAAGTCCGTACCGAACTGCTGAAAGAACTGGAGCGCCAGCAGCGTAAATTACAGGCCTGGGTTGAGGTTCCCGGCGTCGATCAAGACCGTATTGAAGCCCTGCGCCAGCAGTTAAAATCGGCGGGCAGCGTGCTGATCTCCGCCCCGAGGATTGGCCAGCAGCTACGCGAAGATCGCTTGATTGCCCTTGTGCGTCAACGCTTAAGTATTCCTGGCGGCTGTTGCAGTTTCGATTTACCCACTCTGCATATCTGGTTGCACCTACAACAGGCGCAGCGCGACGCCCAGATTGAAACCTGGCTTGCCAGCCTGAATCCCCTCACCCAGGCGCTGACGCTGGTGCTTGATCTGATCCGTAATTCAGCGCCTTTCCGTAAGCAAACCAGCCTGAACGGTTTTTATCAGGATAACGGGGACGACGCCGATTTGCTGCGTCTTATGCTGACGCTCGATTCACAACTTTATCCGCAAATTTCCGGCCATAAGAGCCGTTTTGCCATTCGCTTTATGCCGCTGGATAGTGAAAATGGTCTGGTGCCGGAGCGTCTTGATTTTGAACTGGCCTGTTGCTAAGGAGTAAAAATGTCTGACGTGACCGTCGTAAACTGTCCGACCTGCGGTAAACCGGTCGTCTGGGGGGAAATTAGCCCCTTCCGCCCATTTTGTTCTAAACGCTGTCAGTTAATTGATTTGGGCGAATGGGCCGCCGAAGAGAAACGAATCGCCAGCAGCGGCGACCAGTCTGATAGCGACGACTGGAGCGAAGAGCGCTAACGGTGATGGCTCTGTTGAGACGGCAATATCGCCTTATGACAAAAATAATCAATAAATACGCGTAGTTTTGGCGCCATATGCGCGCGGCCGGGATAATACAAATAAAACCGGTCCGCCGCAGGCAGCCACTCCTCAAGTACGGAACACAACCGCCCATCCTGTAAGTCTTCGTGGACATCCTGTTCAAAAACATAGGTTAGCCCTGCCCCATCACGCGCGGCGGAGAGACGCAACGCTTTATCATTCACCATTAACGCGGCTTCCGGCGTAATTTCCAGCCGTTGCGCTCCGTGAACAAACTCCCACCGATATAGCCCGCTCTCACGCGTAAAACGATGGCAAAGGCAGCGGTGATTGATGAGTTCCTGAGGGTGCAGCGGCGTGCCAAAACGCGCAAGGTATGCAGGGGATGCTACGATCGCCGGGCGTAAAACATCACCGAGCGAAACGACATTCATATCAAGTTGTACCGCATCGCCAAAGCGAATACCGGCATCAAAGCGTTCGTTAATTAAATCCACAAAACCGTCATTCACATCGATATCCAGCCGAATATCGGGATAATCGCGCATGAAACCGGCGAGATTAGGTTGTAACAGAAGCGTAGCCGCCGTGCGCGGTACGGTCAGGCGTAATGTCCCTCCGGGTATATCGCGGCTCTGGCGGGCATGTTCCATCGCCTCATCAATATGGTTTAATGCGGGCCTGATACTGGCAAGAAAGGCATGTCCTGCTTCTGTCAAACCGACACGCCGGGTGGTTCGGTTCAACAATTTCACGCCAAGTTCATCCTCCAGTTGGCGCATATTCTGACTTAACGCCGATGTAGAAATATGTAACTGCGCCGCTGCCCGCGTGAAGCTATGGTTTTCAGCAATCATGCAAAAAGCATGCAATATGGACATCACATCATGACGCATTATTAAGCCAGCCTTCATAAACCATGCTTATTCCCCCTATTTTTCATCTTATACGCCAGGTATAGACTGCCTGCCATGCACAAAATATCCTCATGGAGGTAGTATGCAATATCGTACATTAGGCGCAAACGGACCGCGAGTGTCAGCCATCGGACTGGGATGTATGGGCATGAGCGCATTTTACGGCGCTCATGACGACAGCACCTCAATTAAGACGCTACATTATGCGTTAGATCAGGGGGTAACACTGCTCGATACCGCAGATATGTATGGCCCTTATACCAATGAAAGGTTAGTTGGAAGAGCCATCGCCGATCGTCGCGATCGGGTATTTTTAGCGACGAAATTTGGTATCGTTCTCGACCCTGCTAACCCTATGGCGCGTGGCGTCAATGGCAGACCGGAGTACGTTCGCCGTAGTTGTGAGCAAAGCCTGCAACGCCTGGGGGTCGATCATATCGATCTGTACTATCAACATCGCGTTGATCCATCAGTTCCCATAGAAGAGACTGTCGGTGCAATGGCGGACCTGGTGCGCGAGGGAAAAGTGCGTTATCTCGGGCTATCCGAAGCATCAACGCAAACGCTGGAACGCGCCCATAACGTTCACCCTATTACCGCGCTGCAAAGTGAGTATTCGCTTTGGTCCCGCGAAGCGGAAATTTCAGCACTTTCCACCTGTGAACGGTTGGGTATAGGATTTGTCGCTTACAGCCCGCTGGGACGCGGATTTCTGACCGGTACGATTAAAACGCCAGAAGATTTTGCTGCGAATGACTTCCGTCGCACAAATCCCAGGTTCATGGGTGAGAACTTCTCGCGCAATTTACGTCTGGCTGAAGCAATAAAACAAATGGCACGCGAAAAAGAGTGTACCCCCGCACAATTAGCGCTGGCCTGGCTGCTGGCCCGCAACAGGCACATCGTTCCCATTCCCGGCACCCGCCACTGCGCCAGGGTGGATGAAAACCTCGGCGCGTTATCACTGACCCTAAGCCCGCAGGAGCTGGCGGCAATTGAGACGGTTTTTCCTCACGACGCCGCGGCCGGCCCCCGCTACTGGCCGGAAATTATGTCGACATTAAATCGCTAATAAGATCGATGGGGATCGTGTTGCGATCCCCCACTAAAGCGCAAATTGGCGTAATTTACGAATAATCGGTTCATTGGCCGGCGGAAAATCGTCCGTACTCAACGCGTTCTGCGCGATCCACCGTCCCGGCTGTCCTTCTTTCCCCCACGGTTCGCCATCCCAGCGTTCAACCAGCCAAAACCACAGCGTAATGTGTCTATCCGGGAATTGATATTCCAGAGTGTCGAATAGTGTCACCTGTGTTGGCGTAATCCCCACCTCTTCCTGTAGCTCCCGGATCAACGCCTGCTCTGGTGTTTCGCCGGCTTCAATTTTTCCGCCGGGAAATTCCAGCTTGTTCGCCATATGCGCATCAGCGGCGCGTCGGGTGATAAAAATTTCGTCGTTCGGGTTGCGGATAATCCCAACCGCGATTTGCAGTTTTTTCATCTTGTTGCATCCATAAAAAAGGCGCAGTCGCCTGCGCCTTTTTATCTGTGTTCAATGCCAGGCCGAATAAGCGTAGCGCCCTTCGGCAATAATGCCAGCACCGACCGGATGGCAACACATTATGTCTTATCAGGCCGGTAAGTTTATCGCATTAGCTCAGGCGACCGTGACACTGTTTGTATTTCTTACCGGAACCACAAGGGCAAGGATCGTTACGTCCAATCTTACGTTCGCCGGTTTGGGCGGCCAGATCGGCAGCCACGGCGGCATCGTCATCCTGATGGCTTAGCTGCTGCATCTGCGCCAGGCGCTCCGCCTCTTCGCGACGCTGCATTTCCATCGCTTCGACCTCTTCAGGCATACGTACCTGGACTTTGCTCAGGGTACTGATCACTTCATATTTCAGCGATTCCAGCATCGCGGCGAACATAGCGAAGGATTCGCGCTTGTATTCCTGCTTCGGATCTTTTTGCGCATAGCCGCGCAGATGAATACCCTGACGCAGGTAATCCATCGCCGCCAGGTGCTCTTTCCACAGGGAATCGAGCGTTTGCAGCATCACGCCTTTTTCGAAATGACGCATCATTTCAGCGCCAACCACCTCTTCTTTACGCTGATACACCTCGATGGACTGCGCCAGGATGCGCTCACGCAGCGTCTCCTCATGCAGCTCCGGCTCTTTATCCAGCCATTCGGCAATCGGCATCTCCAGGTCGAAGTCGTTTTTCAGGCGTTCCTGCAAACCCGGGATATCCCACATCTCTTCCAGCGACTGCGGCGGAATGTAGGCGTCGATAGTCGCCTTAAAGACATCTTCGCGAATGCTGTTAATGGTGTCGCTCACGTCAGACACATCCAGCAGTTCGTTACGCTGAGTATAAATTGCACGACGCTGATCGTTCGCCACATCATCATATTCCAGCAGTTGCTTACGAATATCGAAGTTACGGCTTTCTACTTTACGCTGCGCGTTAGCGATAGCTTTCGTCACCCACGGGTGCTCAATCGCTTCGCCCGGCTTCATCCCCAGTTTACGCATCATACCGGAGACACGATCGGAGGCGAAAATACGCATCAGCGCATCTTCCATCGACAGGTAGAAACGGGAAGAACCCGGATCGCCCTGGCGACCGGAACGGCCACGCAGCTGGTTGTCGATACGGCGGGATTCATGGCGCTCGGTGCCAATGATATGCAGGCCGCCGGCAGCCAGAACCGCGTCATGGCGTACCTGCCAGTCCGCTTTAATCTGCGCAATCTGTTCTTCCGTCGGCGCTTCCAGCGCAGCGACTTCCGCCTGCCAGCTACCGCCCAGCATAATATCGGTACCACGACCCGCCATGTTGGTAGCGATAGTGACCGCCGCTGGATAACCAGCCTGCGCAACGATGCCTGCTTCGTTGGCGTGGAATTTTGCGTTCAGTACGTTATGTTTGATGCCCGCTTTGGTCAGCTCTCTGGAGACCACTTCAGATTTCTCGATAGAAATCGTCCCGACCAGCACTGGCTGACCGTTCGCGGTACGCTCTTTAATATCTTCGATAATGGCCTGGATTTTTTCCGCTTCGGTCATGTAGACCAGATCCGGCAAATCTTTACGGATCATCGGACGGTTGGTCGGAACAACGACGGTGTCCAGCTTATAGATAGAGCTAAATTCGAAGGCTTCAGTATCCGCCGTACCGGTCATACCGGCCAGCTTTTCATACAGACGGAAGTAGTTCTGGAAGGTAATAGACGCCAGCGTCTGGTTTTCATTCTGAATTTCAACGCCTTCTTTCGCTTCTACCGCCTGGTGCAGACCGTCAGACCAGCGACGCCCCTGCATGGTACGACCGGTATGTTCATCAACAATGATGACTTCGCCGTCTTTCACAATGTAATCCACGTCACGGGTAAACAGCGCGTGCGCGCGCAGCGCGGCGGTGACGTGATGCATCAGCATAATATTGCCAGGCGAGTAGAGCGACTCGCCCTCATCCATAATGCCTTCTTGCACCAGTAGCTCTTCAATCAGCACCAGACCGCGTTCGGTCAGGTTAACCTGGCGCGCTTTCTCATCAACGGAGAAGTGGCCTTCGCCCTGGAAAGTGTCAGAATCTTCTTTCTCCTGACGAATCAGGTGCGGAATGATTTTGTTCACTTTTTTGTACATTTCCGAGCTATCTTCCGCCGGGCCGGAAATAATCAGCGGCGTACGCGCTTCATCGATCAGGATGGAGTCAACCTCATCCACCAGCGCATAATGCAGTTTACGCTGCACGCGCTCTTCCGGGCTGAACGCCATGTTGTCGCGCAGGTAGTCAAAACCGTATTCGTTGTTAGTGCCGTAAGTGATGTCGGCAGCGTAAGCTTCACGTTTGGCTGGCGCAGGCATACCTGGCAGGTTGATACCAACGGACATACCGAGGAATTCGAATAGCGGACGGTTGTTTTCGGCGTCACGCTGCGCCAGATAGTCGTTCACGGTCACCACATGAACGCCTTTGCCGGACAGCGCGTTCAGGTAGGCTGGCAGCGTTGCGGTCAGCGTTTTACCTTCACCAGTACGCATTTCGGCGATACAGCGATCGTTGAGCACCATACCACCCAATAGCTGAACGTCGAAGTGACGCATCCCAAAGACGCGTTTACTGGCTTCACGCACCACCGCGAACGCTTCCGGAATCAGGCTCTCTACGCTTTCGCCTTTTTCAATACGGGCACGAAATTCGTTGGTTTTCGCTTTCAGTTCGTCATCGGAGAGTTTTTCCATCTCCGGTTCCATCGCATTAATAAGGCTGACGGCCTTACGCATACGACGCAGCGTACGATCGTTACGGCTACCGAATACTTTGGTTAATAATTTGATTAGCATAATAAAGTCTCAAATGCCCCGCGCCGCGGAGCTATAAATAAAGTAAAAGGGTCTTTTTTCGTTAGCTGAGACGTTGCGGACCGGCGCGGATACCCTGCGCCTGACTTATCCAGGCCGGGATGCTAAATGCGGTTTGTGGCGCAAAATACGCCAGGGAGAGGCGACGAACAATCGCCGGCGGCGTGCCCTCCTGCGTGAGCATCGCGCTGAGCGTATTCAGTAAGGCGATATGATGCGCCTGTAATGGCGACGGCGCGTCGGCAACGGGCAGCGTTTGCGGCGCCATTGCAAAAGAAAGGTGGCGAATCACCGTGCGAATAGCGTGCTGATGCCAGTAATCTACGGTGAAATTGGGACGACGGTTAGAGGCTTCTAACAGCGCAAGATGGCTAAAGTTAACTTTAGACGCGGTGCTGGCGGTCGTCCTTGCAGGCGTATTGGTTTCAGCGGCGTTACTGAGCGCGGGCAAACCAAAACTCGCCGCGACCATCCCTAATAAGAGATGCGGCCAGAAGTATCGTCTGCCTAACTGTCGCCAGCGCGTCAGTATTCCACTCACGTCATTGCCACCTGATATGCCCCTCATGGGCTTACGGAATCAAAACAATTTGCGCACAAATCTTATCATTAAAGCGTACGCGCTACAGCAGTAATGACGAGAAGCTAAGGTGAAAATCGGCTAAGAAAACAGCGAACGCGCCGTGTTTCCATTTAACCCTGTCAAAATGGCTGTATTAAGGAAAGCGCAGATAAAGGATAGTAAAAAAAACGACTGGCTCGCCTGGCCGGAGAGAGTGCCAGGTTAACCAGTCGAATTTTATACGACAGCGTATGTCGTTATGCCAGTACCGTCGAAGGCGCTTTGAAAGCCAACGGCAGTTCTGCGTCGTCCTGGAAGGTCACAAACTCCCAGGCTTCCTGTTTTGCCAGGACTGCCTGTAACAATTTGTTATTCAATGCGTGACCGGATTTATACGCGGTAAACGCACCAATAATATTGTGACCACACATGAACAAGTCACCGATCGCGTCGAGCATTTTGTGACGAACGAATTCATCTTCAAAACGCAGGCCGTCTTCGTTCAATACGCGATAATCGTCAACAACGATGGCACAATCGAAGCTGCCGCCCAGGCACAGGCCGCGGGACTGCAGATATTCGATATCACGCATAAAACCGAAGGTACGCGCACGGCTGATCTGGCGCATGAACGCATCCGCAGAGAAGTTCATCGCGTAGCGCTGGCTGCTGGAATCGATCGCCGGATGGTTAAAGTCGATGGTGAAATCCAACGTAAAACCATTGTACGGTCTGAATTCAGCCCATTTATCGCCATCTTCAACCCGAACAGTCTCTTTGATGCGTACGAATTTTTTGGCGCAGTTCAGTTCATCAATACCGGCGTCAAGCAGCAGGTAGACAAACGGAGCGGCACTGCCATCCATGATCGGGATTTCCGGGGCATTAACCTCAATAACGATGTTATCGATACCTAAGCCCGCCAGAGCAGCGTTCAGGTGCTCAACGGTTGAAATCCGTACATCATGCTCATTCACCAGACACGTACAGAGCATGGTATCACGCACAGATTTGGCATCGGCCGGGAAATCTACCGGTGGATTCAAGTCGGTGCGACGATAGATGACCCCGGTATTGGCCGGCGCAGGGCGTAATGTCAGGGTGACTTTTTTGCCGGTGTGTAAACCGACGCCAGTCGCCTGAACGATACGTTTAAGTGTCCTTTGTTTGATCATCGTATAATCTCGCCAAATTACCTATCCAACCGAAGTGTACTATACATTCGGCGGGCCAGTTTAGCACAAAGAGCCCAGAATCCCAAATTCCAGCTAATTCTTAATCAGCTTGCTTACGCAGGAATGCGGGGATATCCAGATAATCCGGCTCTTTCGCCGCCTGTGGTGTATTGTCGTTAACCACTTTCGCGACCGTTTTTTGCTCCTGCGTCAGCGGCGCCATACCGTGCTGCTGATAACGATCCAACACCGGCTGCTGCACCTGTTTATTGGTGACCAGAGTGATTTCAGGACGCTTGTCCATACCAATTCCAGTGGCAACAACGGTCACGCGCAGTTCGTCGTTCATATCCGGGTCCAGAGAGGTACCGATAACCACGGTGGCGTTATCCGACGCAAACGTGCGAATGGTGTTACCGACGGTTTCAAACTCGTCCAGACGCAGGTCGAAGCCCGCCGTAATGTTGACCAACACGCCGCGCGCGCCGGACAGGTCGATATCTTCCAGCAGCGGAGAAGAAATAGCCATTTCAGCCGCTTCTTCCGCACGGTCTTCACCGCTCGCCACGCCGGAGCCCATCATTGCGTAGCCCATTTCAGACATCACGGTACGCACGTCAGCAAAGTCAACGTTCATCAGGCCCGGGCGGGTGATCAGCTCTGCGATACCCTGAACCGCGCCTTTCAGCACGTCGTTAGCCGCGCCGAACGCGTCGAGCAGGGAGATGCCACGGCCCAGCACTTTCAGCAGCTTGTCGTTCGGGATGGTGATCAACGAGTCCACATGCTTGGACAGCTCGGTGATACCCTGCTCCGCAAATGCCATGCGCTTTTTGCCTTCAAAATTGAAAGGCTTAGTCACCACGGCAACGGTCAGAATACCTAAATCTTTTGCCACTTCAGCAACCACTGGCGCCGCGCCGGTTCCGGTACCGCCGCCCATGCCTGCCGCAATAAATACCATGTCTGCGCCTTCAAGCGCCGCACGCAGCGCTTCACGGTCTTCGTCCGCCGCGTTACGACCGACTTCCGGGTTAGCGCCAGCGCCCAGACCTTTGGTAATGCCGCTACCAATTTGAATGGTCTGGCCAACCGCCGTTTTACGCAACGCCTGAGCGTCGGTATTCACCGCGAAGAATTCAACACCTTCGATGCGCTCGCGCACCATGTGTTCAACAGCGTTACCGCCGCCACCACCGACGCCGATGACTTTAATCACCGCGTCGTTGGTTAGTTCCATAGGTTCAAACATAATCTCTCTCCGTCATGTGCCTGTCGCCTGAGGCCGTAATATCTGGCGGCCTCATAAAAATTAAAACTCTTTTCGCAGCCAGCTATTAAGTCGCTTGATCCACGAGCCAACTGATGCCGTAACACGTTTTTCCACTTCTGCTTCACCGTTTAAGTGGGACTCTTTCCCGTAGTGAAGCAATCCCACCGCCGTTGAGTAATACGGCTCCTGGGCATAATCCGTCAAACCGGTGATATTCAGCGGCGCGCCGATACGCACCTGCGTATGAAACACGCGCTGAGCGCAAGCAGCAAGCCCTTCGATTTGCGCCGCGCCGCCGGTTAACACAATCCCCGCCGCCAGGTGATGTTTTACCCCTTGTTGGCGAAGCTGTTCCTGTAATTGCAATATCTCTTCGTTGACCAGATTGAGCAGCTCGGTGTAACGCGGCTCAATCACTTCCGCCAGCGTCTGACGTTGCAGGCTGCGCGGCGGACGCCCGCCTACGCTCGGTACTTCAACGCTTTCGTCTTTACCGACGATGGAACCCAGCGCGCAACCGTGGCGGACTTTAATGGCTTCAGCATCGCTCGGCGGCGTACCAAAGGCATAAGCGATATCGCTGGTCACCACGTTCCCCGCGTAAGGGATCACTTTGGTATGACGCAGCGCGCCGCCAGTATAAACGGCGATATCCATTGTACCACCACCGATATCCACGACACAGACGCCCAGTTCACGTTCATCTTCCGTTAACACGGAATAACTGGCCGCCAGTCCGGCAAATATCAGTTGGTCAACTTTCAGACCACAACGTTCCACAGCTTTGACAATGTTTTTTGCCATATCGTTGTGGCAGGTAATCAAATGTACTTTCGCCTGCATACGCACGCCGGAAAGACCGACCGGATTTTTAATGCCTTCCTGGTAGTCAATGGCATACTCCTGAGGAATCACATGCAGCACGCGATGTTCATCGCGCACGCGCACTGACTTCGCAGTATGCACGACGTTTTCCACATCTTCTTGCGTCACTTCCTCTTCGGAAATGGGCACCATACCAATTTCATTCTGACAGCTAATATGTTTGCCGGAAAGCGCCAGATATACCGAGGAGATCTGGCAATCGGCCATCAATTCCGCCTGGTCAATGGCGCGCTGAACGCATTTCACCACTGACTCAAGGTCATTCACCCCGCCTTTATCCATACCCCGCGATGGGCAACTGCCCACGCCAATGATATTGACCATACCGTCGGGCAGAACTTCCCCTACTAAAGCGGCAACTTTCGCGGTGCCAATCTCCAGTCCTACTACCAGTTTTCTGTCCGTCGCCTTGATCATTGTTGTTCTGCCTGTGCCTGATTCTGTTGCTGATTAGATTCCTCAGGGGGGAGCGGCGCCCAGCCAACTGCCGCACCTGAGTCATAACGCAAATCAACGTAGCTAATCCGTTTGCCATCGGTTTGCGCCTGCTGCTGTAAAACCGGATAGAGTTCTACAAAGCGAGCCAACCTTTTCATCGTATCGCCCCTGCCGAGATTGAGCTTAATGCCGTTATTAAGCGTCAATTGCCAGGAGCGACGTGCGGTCATCGCCGCTTCCTTTAGAGTGAATTTATCCTTAGCCAGCACCTGCCCCATCTCGCGGTATCCCTGCAACACTTCACTCGCGCTGCCTTCCGGGCCATACAACATGGGTAAAACCTGTTTGCCGATGCGGTCTGACGGCACGCTGAAGGTGTTCCCTTCAGCATCGACCATATGTTGATCATTCCAACGCGCAATCGGCACATATTCAACCAGATGAATCTTCAATTCATCAGGCCACTGTTTTCTGACGCTGGCCTGTTTAATCCACGGCAAACGCTCAATCTGGCTCTGGATAATGTTCACATCCTGCGTCATGAAGGTTCCCGGCGCGCCCAGAGCCAGTATCGCCTGACGGATATCATCGTTACGCGTGTAGTGACGCTCGCCGGTTAATACCAGCTTTGATAACGGTAAACGCTGCGCATCTTCCATCCACCCTAACACGACCCACCCGCTAACAAACACGGTGCACAGTACCGTCAGCAGGAATAAAATTCCTGCAAGACGCGTTCCATTATTGCGGCGTGAAGAAGGCGTCTCTTCATCACTGTTTCGCGTGTTCAGCGCAGCCTGCGACATATCAGTCCGCCAACTCCAGAATTCGTACCACTAACTGCGAGAAGCTCATTCCCGCCTGACGCGCCGCCATCGGCACCAGACTATGGCTGGTCATCCCCGGAGAAGTATTGGCTTCCAGCAGATAAAACTGACCATCGCTGTCCAGCATGACGTCAATACGCCCCCATCCCGTGCAGCCTAAAGCTTTCCATGCCTGCAGGACGAGAGACTGTAGCGCGGCTTCCTGGGACGCTTCTAAACCGGCAGGGCAGAAATACTGAGTCTCATCAGAGAGATACTTCGCCTCATAATCATAGAAGGTTCCTGCCGGTTGGATACGAATTGACGGTAAAATTTCTTCGCCAACTATCGCCACCGTAAATTCCGGACCGCACAGCCATTTCTCAATCAGTATTTCGTCATCATGCTGAAAAGCCAATGATAACGCACCCTGTAAAGCATTTTCTTCTACTACTTTCGTCATACCGACGCTGGAGCCTTCACGGCTGGGTTTGACGATCAGCGGTAAACCCAGCGCCGAAATTCGCGCTTTTTGTTCTTCGCTAAGGCCTTTTTCAAACTCAGCGCGCGTCAGCGCGACCCACGGGGCAACCGGTAAGCCTGCGCCCTGCCACAGCAATTTACTGCGCAGTTTATCCATTGAAAGCGCCGAGGCCATCACGCCGCTGCCGGTATAAGGCAGGCCGAGCAGTTCAAGCATTCCCTGTAAGGTGCCATCTTCACCGCCACGGCCATGCAACGCAATAAAGACCTTCTGAAAGCCCATTGCTTTAAGCTGCGCGACATCGACCTCTTGCGGATCGACGGGATGCGCATCAATACCGCCTTCACGTAACCCGGCCAACACTGCCGAGCCGGAATTTAACGAAACGTCCCGCTCCGCAGAGGTTCCGCCCAACAGGACCGCGATTTTATCAGCCATGTTGCTCTTCCTCCTGGATTTGCGGCTTCAGCTTGATTTCAGATAAGTAACGCGCAATTTTGCCAACATTTCCTGCGCCTTGCACTAATATCAAGTCGTTACCCGTCAGCACCGGCGCTAACATTGTCGCAACCTGAGCCGGATCGGAAACCAGAATCGGGTCAATTTTTCCCCGATTACGAATCGTACGACATAAAGAACGGCTATCCGCGCCCGGAATCGGCGCTTCGCCCGCCGGGTAAACGTCCAGCATCAGCAGCGCATCGACCTGGGTCAGCACATTGGCGAAATCGTCATACAGATCGCGCGTGCGCGTGTAACGGTGCGGCTGAAACAGCATCACCAGTTTTTTATCCGGCCACCCTGCTCGCGCAGCTTTAATGGTGGCGTCTACTTCAGTCGGATGATGGCCATAGTCATCCACCAGCATCGCTGTCCCGGCTTTACCATTCACCGGCTCAAGCGGGAACTCGCCGAGGAAGTCAAAACGACGCCCGGTCCCCTGGAAGCTTTCCAGCGCGCGCAGGATAGCGTCATCGTCAATGCCTTCTTCGGTCGCTACCGCCACTGCCGCAGCGGCATTCAGGGCATTGTGGCGACCCGGCGCATTCAACGTGACATGCAGATCCGGCATTCCCTGGCGCAACAGCGTAAAGTGCCCCTGCGGCCCTATCTGCTGATAATCTTCTACGCGGACGTCAGCATCCTCGCTAAAGCCATACGTCGTGGTCTGACGCCCCACCCGCGGCAGCAGCTCGCGGATGACCGGATCATCGACGCACATTACCGCGCGACCGTAGAACGGCAGGTTATGCAGGAAGTTAATAAACGTCTGCTTTAAATTTTCAAAGTCGCCATGATAGGTATCCATATGGTCGGCTTCGATGTTGGTGACGATCGCAACCATCGGCTGCAAATGCAGGAAGGATGCGTCGCTCTCATCTGCCTCGGCAATCAGGTAACGACTATGGCCCAGACGCGCATGAACGCCTGCGGCTTTCACCAATCCGCCATTCACGAAAGTCGGGTCCAGCCCCGCTTCGGCATAAATACTGGACACCATCGCGGTCGTTGTGGTTTTTCCGTGCGTCCCGGCAATGGCGATGCCGTGGCGAAAACGCATCAGTTCCGCCAGCATTTCCGCACGGCGAATAACCGGAATACGCGCTTCATGCGCCGCGACAATTTCCGGGTTATCCGCGGAAATTGCGCTGGAAACGACGACCACGCTGGCATCACGCACATTTTCCGGACGATGGTTAAAGAAAATCGTCGCCCCCAGGCTCGTCAACTGCTGGGTCACCGGATTCGGCGCTAAATCGGAACCACTGATCTGATACCCTTCATTGGCCAGAACTTCGGCAATACCGCCCATACCAGCACCACCGATGCCGACAAAGTGAATGTGCCGAACGCGACGCATTTCGGGCACGATGGAACGCAGTTTTGCCAGTTGTTGTGTATTCATTCTTTACGCCATTAACTCCAATACCCGCCATACTTCAAATTGTAGATGCGTTGGCTTGCCTGCAACCCAAATTATTGAGGGTAGAAAAACCCTGCGATGCAAAAGGCACCGCCACAAATTATGTCCGGGCAACCCGGCTGACTTCACTGGCGACGCGCTCGGTAGCATCCGGAATGGATACCGCGCGGGCACGCTCCGCCATGGTTAACAACGCCTCGCGCGACCACCCCGCCAGGGTGTCGGCGACAGCCTCTACAGTAAACTGCGGCTGCTCAAAAATCTTAGCTGCGCCGGCGTTTTCTAACGGCAGCGCATTCCAGTACTGCTGCCTGTCTTTATGCTGAAACGGCACGAATATCGCCGGTAACCCGGCGGCGGCGATCTCGCTCACCGTTAAAGCGCCGGAACGGCACACCACCACATCCGCCCACGCATAGGCGGCGGCCATGTCATCGATAAATTCCGTTACCTTATGCTGCGGTTGTCCCACCCCGGCATACGCCTGCTCTACCGTGTGCTGCGCGCCTTTTCCGCTTTGATGCCAGATTGTAACCGTATCGCCCAGTCTGGCGGCAACCTGCGGCATCGTCTGGTTCAGGACTCGCGCCCCCTGAGAACCGCCGACCACCAACACGCGAATCGGGCCGTCACGACCGGCCAGACGCTCCTGCGGCAACGGCAACGCCAGTACGTCGGTACGCACCGGGTTACCCACCACTTCCGCGTTCGGAAACGCACCGGGAAACGCCTGCATCACCGTGGTCGCGATTTTGGCCAGCCACTGATTGGTTAGCCCGGCGATACCGTTTTGCTCATGCAAAACGACCGGAATACCCAATGACCAGGCGGCAAGACCGCCGGGGCCGGAAACATAACCGCCCATTCCCAGCACGACATCCGGCTTAAATCGCTTCATGATCGCCCGCGCCTGCCGCCAGGCGTTAAAAATCCGCAGCGGCGCCGCCAGAAGCGCTTTTACGCCTTTACCGCGCAGACCGGAGATCCGAATAAAGTCAATGTCGATGCCATGCTTCGGCACTAAATCCGCTTCCATACGATCGGCGGTGCCCAGCCAGCGAACCTGCCAGCCCTGGGCCATTAAATGATGCGCAACGGCCAGTCCCGGGAACACGTGCCCGCCGGTACCGCCCGCCATCACCATTAACCGCTTCGGTTGACCACTCATCGAGAACCTCGTGTAAACGCCTGCGCTTTTTCCAGACGCGTTTCATAATCAATACGTAATAAAAACATAATGGCCGTCGACATAATCAACAGACTCGACCCGCCATAACTGATCAGCGGCAGCGTAAGACCTTTGGTCGGCAGCATCCCCGCGGCCGCGCCAACGTTTACCAGCGCCTGGAAACTAAACCAGATACCGATAGAACACGCTAAAAATCCGGAAAAACGGTGGTCAATCTCCAATGCCTTACGGCCAATCGACATCGCGCGAAAAGCGACGAAGAATACCATTAAAAGCGCCAATACCACACCGATATAACCCAGTTCTTCCCCAATAATGGCGAAGATGAAATCGGTGTGCGCCTCCGGCAAATACTCCAGTTTCTGCACCGAATTCCCCAGCCCTTGCCCCCATATCTCACCGCGACCAAAAGCCATCAGCGACTGCGTCAGCTGATAACCGCTGCCGAACGGATCTTCCCAGGGGTTCCAGAACGAGGTAACGCGACGAATACGATACGGTTCGGCGAGGATTAACAGAATCACCGCCGAGATGCCCATCCCGATAATGGCGATGAACTGCCATAATTTCGCCCCGGCGAGAAACAGCATCGCCAGCGTGGTGACAAACAGTACGACCACCGTCCCGAGGTCAGGCTGCGCCAGCAGTAACACCGCCAGCACCAGAATCACGCCCATTGGTTTTAAAAAGCCGCGCAGGTTATTTCGCACCTCATCAACCTTACGCACCAGATAGTTCGCGAGGTAGCAGAACAGCGACAGCTTGGTAAACTCCGCAGGCTGAATACGCAGCGGCCCCAGCGCAATCCAGCGCGACGCCCCGTTGACCGAGCTCCCGACGACCAGCACGATAAGCAGCATAATGATCGACGCAATCAGCATCGTCGTGCTGTATTTTTGCCAGAAGGTCATGGGCAAACGTAGCGTGACCATCGCCAGACAAAATGCCAGGAAGATATAGAGCGCATCACGTTTGGCAAACAAAAACGGATCGTTCGCCAGGCGCTGCCCGACTGGCATGGAGGCCGACGTCACCATGACAAAACCAATCGCCGCCAGCCCGAAGGTCAGCCATAGCAGCGTGCGGTCATACATGATCAGACTGTCGGCGTCTTTATCGCGCGAAGCCATCACCCAGCCTTTAAGCGCCGCAAACAGCCAGGCCAGGAGGCCAAAGCCTGGTACGCGCGGCATTCTCAGACGGGGGAGAGATAAACGCATCAACCTAACTCCTTCGCCAGACGGGTAAAGACATCGCCCCGTTGCTCAAAATTTTTAAACTGATCGAGGCTGGCGCAGGCGGGCGACAGCAGCACCATATCACCCGGCTGAACGCGCGGCGCCAGCAAACGCATCGCCTCTTCCATCGTCTCAGTCTGTTGGGCGATTTCCGGACGCAGTGCGGCAAGCTGCGCGCCATCGCGCCCAAAGCAATACAGGCGGATACGATCGCCGGTCAGATAGCGTGTCAGCGGAGAAAAGTCTGCCGACTTACCGTCGCCGCCCAGCAGCAGATGTAGCGTACCGTCCACATGCAAACCGTTTAGCGCCGCTTCGGTACTGCCGACGTTGGTCGCTTTCGAGTCGTTGATCCAACGTACGCCGTTATGCTCCAACGCCAGCTGGAAGCGATGCGCCAGACCGGTAAATGTCGTCAACGCCTTCAAACTGCTGGCGCGCGGCAGACCTACGGCATCCGCCAGCGCCAGCGCCGCTAACGCGTTGGTATAGTTATGCTGACCGGAAAGCTTCATCTCTTTCACGTTCAGCACCTTCTCGCCTTTGACTCGCAGCCAGGTTTCGCCCTGCTGACGATTAAGGTGATAATCACCCATATTGACGCCAAAGCTGACGCATCGTTCATCGGCCCCGCGAACCGGCATCGTCAACGCGTCATCGGCATTCACTACGCACACTTTCGCCTTCTCGTAGACGCGCAGTTTCGCCGCCCGGTACTGTTGCAAACCAAACGGATACCGGTCCATATGATCTTCAGTGACGTTGAGCACCGTTGCCGCCGCCGCTTGCAAACTTGAGGTAGTTTCCAGTTGGAAACTGGATAATTCCAGCACGTACAATTCGCGATCGGCATCCAGCAGCATCAGCGCCGGAAGACCGATATTGCCGCCAACGCCGACATTGACGCCCGCCGCTTTCGCCATCTCGCCCACTAAGGTGGTCACGGTGCTTTTGCCGTTCGAGCCGGTGATGGCCACAATCGGCTCCTGCGCTTCGCGGCAAAACAGTTCGATATCGCCGACAATTTCCACTCCAGCGCTGGCGGCAGCGCTAAGAGAGGGATGTGCCAGAGCAATACCAGGGCTGGCGACGATTAAATCCGCCGCTAAGAGCCACTCGTCGTTCAGGCCGCCAACGTGACGCTCAACCTCTTGCGGCAGCTTATCCAGACCCGGCGGCGTCACGCGAGTATCCATCACCCGCGGCGTCACGCCGCGGGCGAGAAAAAAGTCCACGCAAGAGAGTCCGGTTAAGCCCAGACCAATAATGACGACGTTTTTGTCCTGGTAATCAGCCATGATTAACGTACCTTCAGCGTTGCCAGGCCAATTAGCACCAGCATCAGCGAAATAATCCAGAAGCGCACAATCACGCGCGGTTCCGGCCAGCCTTTCAGTTCATAGTGGTGATGGATAGGCGCCATACGGAAAATACGCTGTCCGCGTAGTTTAAAGGAACCCACCTGCAGGATGACCGACAGAGTTTCCACCACAAAGACGCCGCCCATGATCACCAGCAGGAACTCCTGACGCAGCAGCACGGCGATAATGCCCAACGCGCCGCCCAACGCCAGCGATCCGACATCGCCCATAAAAACCTGCGCCGGATAGGTGTTAAACCACAAGAATCCTAATCCCGCGCCGACAATCGCCGTACAGACAATCACCAGCTCGCCCGCATGGCGTAAATACGGAATATGCAGGTAATTGGCGAAGTTCATGTTCCCGGTCGCCCAGGCCACCAGCGCAAAGCCGGCGGCAACGAAAACAGTCGGCATAATCGCCAGACCATCCAGCCCGTCGGTCAGGTTTACGGCGTTACCCGTACCGACGATGACAAAGTAGGACAGCAGAATGTAAAACAGCCCCAATTGCGGCATAACATCTTTAAAGAACGGCACCACCAGTTGGGTCGCGGGCGTGTCTTTCCCGACGAGATAAAGCGCAAAGGCCACGCCGAGCGCGATAACCGACATCCAGAAATATTTCCAGCGCGCAATCAGCCCTTTGGTATCTTTCCGCACCACTTTGCGGTAGTCATCGACAAAACCGATAATGCCGTAGCCGATCAATACCACCAGCACGCACCAGACGTACGGGTTAGACGGGTAAGCCCATAACAGAACGGAAATCACAATCGCCGTCAGGATCATGATGCCGCCCATCGTCGGCGTACCGCGTTTACTGAAGTGCGATTCCGGGCCATCGTTACGTACCACCTGGCCAAAAGAGAGTTTTTGCAGACGAGCGATCATACGCGGGCCCATCCATAAAGAGATGAACAGCGCGGTCAACAGGCTGACGATGGCGCGAAACGTCAGATAAGAAAAGACGTTAAAGCCGGAATAATATTTGACCAAATGCTCGGCCAGCCAAACTAACATGAACCTTTCTCCTGTAACGCATGAACCACATCTTCCATCGCGGCGCTGCGTGATCCTTTCACTAAAATAGTCATCATTGGTTGCTCCTGAAGCAGAGCGTGTAAACGCGCAATGAGCGCGGCTTTATCGGCAAAATGTTCGCCGACGCCGCTGGCGTGGCTGATAGCCTGACTGAGTTTTCCGGTGCTTAACACGCGATCAATACCCGCCGCTTTTGCGGCCTCGCCAACCTGGATGTGGCACGCTTCGCTTTCTGCGCCCAGCTCGGCCATATCGCCTACCACCAGCACACGGTAGCCGGGCATTTCAGAAAGGACCTGCACTGCGGCGGTCATCGAACCGACGTTGGCGTTATAAGCGTCATCCAGTACCAGTTGGTTTTCACTTAGCTGAATCGGGAACAGACGCCCGGGTACGGCTTTTAACGCCGCCAGCCCTGCTTTAATCGCCGTCAGCGTCGCCCCCACCGCCATTGATAAAGCAGCGGCCGCCAGCGCGTTGGCAATATTGTGCCGCCCCGGCAACGGCAGCAGCACATCAATGCTGCCCATCGGCGTTTGCAGGGTAAATTCAGTACCGTGTGACGTCACGTGAATATTCGCAGCGGTAAAGTCGCTGTTTGCCGCATTCGGCGAAAAGCGCCACACCTGACGATCGCCAATAATGCTTTGCCAGTTCAGCCAGTCATTATTATCGGCATTCATAATCGCGATACCGTTCTCAGGCAAACCGGTATAGATTTCGCCTTTCGCTTTCGCCACGCCGGCCAGCGAGCCGAAACCTTCCAGATGCGCCGCCGCCAGGTTATTGACCAGCGCCGCTTCCGGGCGCGTCAGGCTAACGGTCCAGGCGATTTCTCCCTGGTGATTAGCGCCTAACTCGATTACCGCATAGTCATAATCATGGTTTAAGCGCAGCAGCGTTATCGGCACGCCGATGTCGTTGTTAAAATTGCCTGCGGTATACAGAGTATTTCCGCACTGGCTCAGAATCGCGGCGGTCATCTCTTTGACCGAGGTTTTGCCGGACGAACCGGTTAACGCCACCACCCGCGCCGGTACCTGCATACGTACCCAGGCGGCCAGTTGGCCAAATGCCTGACGCGTGTCTTTTACAATCACCTGCGGGAGATCGATATCCAGAGGACGACTGACCAGCAGGGCGCCAGCGCCGTTCGCTTTTGCTTTATCGGCAAAATCATGCGCATCAAAGCGTTCCCCTTTCAGCGCCACGAACAGGCATCCCGGCGTCACTTTCCGTGTGTCGGTAATGACCGTATCGAGCGTGAGATCCGCCCCGCGGTGTTCGGCGCCAAGGACATCGGCAATTTTGCTGAGCGTTACGCTAATCATGCGATCACCCCCAGCAAACGCGCTGCGGTCACGCGGTCTGAATAATCAAGACGCTGCGTGCCGACAATCTGGTAATCCTCGTGCCCTTTACCTGCAATCAGCACGACGTCATTGTCTTTTGCCTGCATAATGGCATTGGTTACCGCCTCAGTGCGGCCTTCCATTACCCTGACCTGCCCGGCGTCCAGCATTCCGGCCAGAATATCGTTGATAATGGCGCGCGGCTCCTCGGTACGCGGGTTATCGTCAGTCACCACGACGATATCCGCGAATTCTTCGGCAATGGCCCCCATGAGTGGGCGCTTACCTTTGTCACGATCCCCGCCACAGCCAAAGACGCACCACAATTTTCCGGCGCAATGCAGACGCGCCGCCTGCAACGCTTTTTCCAGCGCATCCGGCGTGTGCGCGTAATCCACCACCACCGTCGGTTTGCCTGGCGCAGTGAACACTTCCATACGCCCGCAAACCGGCTGCAAACGCGCGGCGGTTTTCAGCAAATTCGTTAACGGATAGCCCAGCGCCAGTAGCGTCGCCAATGCCAGCAGTAAGTTGCTGACGTTAAACGCGCCCATCAGGCGGCTTTCGATTTCGCCGTCACCCCAGCTTGAAGCAAAACGAATCGTCGCTCCGCGGTCGTGGTACTCCACCGCCTCCGCTTTCAGCCAACGACCGTGACAGTTAGGGTTGATATGCCCTTCCATCGATACTGCGACCGCATCAGGTAGCGACGCCAGCCAGCGGCGTCCAACTTCATCATCGGCGTTGACGATTGCCTGACCGTGATGGTGGGTGGAATAAAGCATCCATTTTGCCGCCTCGTAATGCGCCATATCGCCATGATAGTCGAGATGGTCGCGGCTCAAATTAGTAAACACGGAGGCGGCAAATTTCAACGCCGCCACGCGATGCTGCACCAGGCCGTGAGAAGAGACTTCCATCGCGCCGAAGGTCGCGCCCTGCGCAACCAGACTGGCCAGCACATGCTGAACATCCACAGCGGAACCGGTTGTGTTCTCCGTCGGGATCACTTTACCCAACAGTCCGTTGCCTACCGTTCCCATCACTGCGCTGGTTTCGCCGAGCAACTGGCTCCACTGCGCCAGTAGTTGGGTGGTGGTGGTCTTGCCATTGGTGCCGGTCACCGCCACCAGACGCATGTTTTCAGATGGCTCATGGTAAAAGCGGCCCGCCAGCGCAGATAAACGCTCATTGAGCTGGTTGAGATAGACAACCGGTACGCCGTGCATTTCGCGAATCTCACCGTCGGTCGCCTCGTCTTTCGCCTCTGCAATAATGGCAGCTACGCCTTGCGCTATCGCCTGCGGGATATATCGACGCCCGTCCGCCTGATGACCCACCACTGCCACAAAGAGATCGCCCGCCGCAGCCACACGGCTGTCGAGCGTCATCTCTCGCAGTTCTCGCGCGGGTAGTCCAGCCACCCACGGAGCAAGAAGGTCGCGCAAATTACGATCTGCCACCTGTTCCCTCGCCTTGATTAATTACGAATTCATTTTTTTCGCCCGTTGCCAGCGCGTCCGGTTCGATGTTCATGGTGCGCAGAACGCCGCCCATGATGGCACCAAATACCGGCGCGGAAACGGCGCCGCCGTAGTATTTACCCGCCTGCGGATCGTTGATGACAACCACCAGCGCGAAGCGCGGCTGACTCGCAGGCGCGACGCCTGCGGTGTAAGCAATGTATTTGTTGATGTAGCGACCGTCCGGCCCCACTTTTTTCGCCGTACCGGTTTTAATCGCGATACGGTAGCCTTTAATCGCCGCCTTCACGCCGCCGCCGCCCGGCAGCGCCACACTTTCCATCATATGCACCACGGTGCGTACGGTGGATTCAGGGAAGATGCGTTCGCCGGGTACAGGCGGATCAACTTTGGTAATCGACAGCGGGCGATAAATGCCATAGCTGCCGATCGTTGCATAGACTCGCGCTAATTGTAACGGCGTTACCATTAGCCCGTAGCCGAAAGAGAAGGTGGCCCTCTCTATGTCGGACCACCGTTGTTTTTGAGGATATAAGCCACTGCGTTCTCCGACCAACCCCAAATTGGTCGCCTTTCCTAGCCCAAAACGTGAGTAAGTATCTACTAACGCTGAGGACGGCATCGCTAACGCCAGCTTGGATACACCGACGTTACTCGACTTCTGTAGAACCCCGGTCAGGGTTAATTCGCTGTAGCGCGCCACGTCTTTAATTTCGTGGCCGTTAATTCGGTATGGAACGGTATTCAACACCGTATTTTCGTTGACGATACCGCGCTGAAGCGCAGTCATCACCACCATCGGCTTAACCGTAGAACCTGGTTCAAACACGTCGGTGATGGTACGGTTACGCATCGCGTCTTTCGGCGTACCGGCAAGGTTGTTGGGGTTATAGGAAGGGCTATTCGCCATCGCCAGTACTTCACCGGTATTGACATCGACCAGCACCGCGCTACCGGATTCCGCCTTGTTAAACGCCACCGCGTTGTTCAGTTCGCGGTAAACCAGCGCCTGTAAGCGTTCATCAATGCTTAACGCCAGGTTGTGCGCTGCCTGACTATCAGTGGAGGAGATATCTTCAATCACGCGGCCATAGCGGTCTTTACGCACGATTCGCTCGCCAGGCTGACCGGTAAGCCACTTATCAAAGCTCTTTTCAACGCCTTCAATCCCCTGACTGTCGACGTTGGTAAAACCGATGAGGTGAGCGGTTACTTCTCCTGACGGGTAGTAGCGGCGGGACTCTTCACGCAAATGAATCCCCGGCAGTTTGAGTTTTTTGATGTAGTCCGCCATGTCAGGATTTACCTGGCGCGCCAGATAAATAAAACGCCCTTTCGGGTTGGCGTTGATACGGGCGGAGAGCTGATCGAGCGGAATATTGAGCGCAGTAGAAAGCGCTTTCCAGCGATCGCCGACGCTGATGCCGCCGGCGTCATGAACTTCTTTCGGATCGGCCCAGATCGCCTTAACCGGTACGCTGACCGCCAGTGGACGCCCGGAACGGTCGGTAATCATACCGCGTGAGGTGGAGACTTCCTGAACACGCAGCGAACGCATATCGCCCTGACGCACCAGCATATCCGGGGCGATAATCTGTAGCCACGCCGCGCGTCCAAGTAAAAAAACCAGCGCCAGTAAAATACAGCCGCACAGCAACGCAAAACGCCAACTGATGAAGTTGGTCTGTTCTTCCTGGCGCTTCGATTTTTGCGTTTTTGCCGCTGCTTTCATGCGTCGCGTTTATCCTTATTTTTGCACTACGATATTTTCTTGGGACGGATCAACATGCTGCATTTGCAGCTTTTCCGTTGCGATCCGCTCCACCCGGCTGTGATCGCCGAGCGCATTTTCTTCAAGGATCAGGTTGCGCCATTCAATGTCCAATGCATCGCGCTCCAGAACCAGTTGTTCACGCTGCGCGGTGAGTAAACGAGTATGGTGCGCCGTCGTGACCACCGTCACCGCCGTTAAAATGATGCAAATGAACAAGCAGAGTGGCAGCTTCCCGAACCGCAAAAGATCGTCACCGATCACGCCAAGCAAGGCATGGCGCTCGTTGCTTCCTATCGATCCCTTCACTTTGCTTAGGGCTTCTGTCACTCTGCTGATCATGCGTTCGTCCTCTCTGCGATACGCAGAACTGAACTACGGGCCCGAGGATTTTCAGCTACCTCTTTTTCACCCGGCATCAACTTGCCTAACGCTCGTAACTCACGACCGCCCAGTTTTTTGAGCTGCGCTTCCGTCATCGGTAATCCCGCCGGTACCTGCGGACCGCGGCTTTGCTCACGCATAAAGCGTTTCACAATACGGTCTTCCAGCGAGTGGAAACTGATGATTGAAAGCCGCCCGCCTGGGGCCAGTACGCTGAGCGAGCTTTTTAGCGCCTGCTCTATCTCCTCCAGTTCACTGTTTACCCAGATGCGCACCGCCTGGAAGGTACGGGTCGCGGGATGTTTGAATTTGTCTTTTACCGGGGTCGCCGCCGCAACCACTTCCGCCAGCTCTTTGGTGCGGGTCATCGGCTGTTCGCGATTGCGCTCAACAATGGCGCGAGCAATACGTTTGGCAAAACGCTCCTCGCCGAATGTTTTCAGCACCCAGGCGATATCCGCTTCCTCCGCCGTTTGTAACCACTCGGCGGCAGACTGGCCGCGCGTCGGGTCCATTCGCATATCCAGCGGACCGTCGCGCATAAATGAAAAACCGCGCTCCGCATCGTCAAGCTGCGGAGAAGAGACGCCAAGATCGAGAAGGATCCCGTCAATCTTGCCGGTAAACTCGCGCTCGGCTACATAATCAGCCAGCGCGGAAAAAGGTCCATGAATGATGGAGAAGCGAGGATCATTAATGGTCTGCGCAACGGCGATCGCCTGCGGATCGCGATCGATCGCCAGCAAGCGCCCCTCTTCGCCCAGTTGCGAGAGGATCAGGCGCGAGTGGCCGCCGCGACCAAATGTGCCATCAATATAGATACCATCCGGACGAATATTCAGCCCATTAACGGCTTCATCCAACAGTACCGTAGTGTGTTTAAAATTTTCCATCATCTTATAGAGACAAGTCCTGCAGCCGCTCCGATAACGTTTCGGTAGCTGACTGTTCAGCGTCGATATCTTCCTTGACCTGTTGATACCAGGTCGTTTCATCCCACAGCTCAAATTTGTTGAACTGTCCAACCAGCATCACTTCTTTCGTCAGTCCGGCATGTTGCCGCAGAACTGGCGCGATCAGTAATCGACCTGCACCATCCATCTGACATTCGCTGGCATGGCCCAACAGTAAACGCTGTACGCGACGTTCTACCGGGTTCATGCTCGACAGACGAGATAACTTTTGCTCAATAATTTCCCATTCAGGCAGGGGGTAAAGCAGCAGGCATGGGTGATGGATGTCAATGGTACATACCATTTGACCGGTAGCGCTCTCGATCAGTTGCTCCCGATAACGGGTCGGCACGGTCAGGCGCCCTTTACTGTCGAGATTGACTAACGTTGCCCCCCGGAACATGCCAGTCTCACCCCTTCTTACCACTTTATCCCACAAATTCCCACTCGAAGGAGTTTACGGAGCGGAGGAAAAGCTTGTCAAGCAAGTCACAACGCTTACCTAAGTAAAAAAGCCAATGTTTACGGCGAATATCTGCGTTGATTAATTTCCGCCCAGCGTGCAAGCCAAATTAACGTTATGAATATTTGTAAGAAAAAAACCAAAGGCCCACCGCCGTTTAAAACGGACTCAATATAATCCGAGAAAAATATAAAGTGTCAGTTTGCGACGCGAGCGGCATTTTAGGACATATTGCACCGTGTTAACAGTGCCTGTTTAACGTGTGCGGTGCCTGCTATACCAGCGCCTACGAGCGACTGTCGCGCCAAAGACAAAAAGTGGCTGTTAATTCGACGATTTCTTGCCTGCTTGTAATAAAACAATACAAAGGAAAAGACTCGTTACGTCTTAATTAGTGGAATGTGGACGATTTCGGACAAAAGAAAGGTAATAAAAAAGAATTTTCGGATAATTTTAAGGAATAATCTTAATTATTTAAGGGATATTTTTACTGATACGCATTTGTTTGACGGCGGCAGAAGAGAGAGTCTTTTACCGCCGGTCCTTTAGCTACGGCTCAGAATGCCGCGACGATACAGGTTTCGCCGAATACGCGTTAAGCCGGGTTTCGGTTTACGCGGTTCATCAAGACTTGCCAGCACAATCTCCAGCACGCGTTCCGCGACATCACGATGACGCTGCGCCACCGCCAGTACCGGGCATTGCAGAAAATCCAGCAGCTCATGATCGCCGAAGGTCGCAATCGCTAAATCCGAAGGCAGTTTTCCATCGCGCCGCAGCGTTACGTCCATCACGCCCTGTAATAGCGCGAACGATGTCGTAAAGAGCGCCTGCGGCATAGGATGCGTTTCCAGCCATTTCTCAAACAACTGCGCGGCGGCTTCGCGCTCATAGCTGTTGGCATATAAGAAATTCACCTCCCGCGGATCGTCTTTCCATGCGGTGCGGAACCCCTGCTCGCGCAGGAAACTGACGGACAACTCCGGCAGCGCGCCCAAATAAAGCACCGTTTCCGCCGGGAATTTACGCAGCTCTTCCGCCAACATCTCGGCGTCATCCTGATCGGCGCCGACCACGCTGGTGAAATGTTCGCGATCCAGCGCGCGGTCGAGCGCGACGATGGGGAACGGATCGTTGGCCCAGCGCTGATAGAAGGGATGCTCCGGCGGTAACGAAGTTGAAACAATGATTGCATCCACCTGGCGTTGCAAAAGGTGCTCAATGCAGCGCATTTCGTTATCCGGCTGATCTTCAGAACAGGCGATCAGCAGTTGGTAGCCACGCTGGCGTGCCTGACGCTCAAGATAGTTTGCGATACGGGTGTAGCTCGTGTTTTCAAGGTCCGGGATCACCAGACCAATGGAACGTGTGCGTCCAGCACGCAGCCCGGCAGCCACAGCGTTAGGATGGTAATTGTGCTCACGCACTACCGCCATGACTTTTTCTACGGTTTTGTCGCTCACGCGGTATTGCTTTGCTTTACCGTTTATAACGTAGCTTGCAGTTGTGCGCGAGACACCGGCCAGCCGAGCGATTTCATCCAGTTTCACAATTGCCCCTTGTGTAAATTGTACAAACCATAACCTTTATGTCGGCATGGGTTAAAATCGTTAACATCTAAGCGCAGTTTGATCACTCCGGCAACCGCTTTTATTCCGGGTTACCACGGATTTCGCAAAAAAAAGCCCAACCGGTGATATTGGGTTGGGCGATAATTCCTGTTGGCTGATATCCGGCAAACCTGCCTGATGGCGCTACGCTTATCGGACCTGGGCCAGATATCAGCCTGTAGACCGGATAAAACGCAAGCGCGTCGTCATCCGGCGAATCAGCTCAGCGCATAATCTTATCGCCGCGCGAAAGCCCGACGACGCCTGAACGCGCCACTTCAACAATTTTCGCCACGTCGCGCAGCGAGGCCAGAAAAGCATCCAGTTTATCGCTGGTGCCCGCCAGTTGAACGGTATACAACGTTGGCGTAACGTCAATAATCTGACCACGGAAAATTTCCGTATTACGCTTCACCTCTTCCCGTCCGTAGCCGCTGGCCTGGATTTTCACCAGCATGATTTCCCGCTCAACGTGCGCTCCCTGTCCCAGCTCGCTGACGCGCAGCACATCAACCAGCTTGTGCAGTTGCTTTTCAATTTGCTCAAGCACTTTTTCATCGCCTACCGTCTGGATAGTCATACGCGACAACGTCGGATCGTCTGTCGGCGCGACGGTCAGGCTTTCAATATTATATCCGCGTTGCGAAAAGAGGCCGATAACCCGCGATAACGCCCCAGATTCGTTTTCCAGTAATACCGATAAAATCCGGCGCATCATCAGGTCCTCTCCGTTTTGCTTAACCACATTTCGTCCATCCCGCCCCCGCGAATCTGCATCGGATAGACATGCTCGCTGCCATCAACGGTGACATCGACGAACACCAGTCGGTTATTACGCACATGCTCAAGGGCTTCGCTGAGTTTACTTTCCAGCTCATCCGGGTGGTTAATCTGCAGCCCGACATGGCCATATGCTTCCGCCAGGCGCACAAAATCCGGTAACGACTGCATATAAGACTGAGAATGGCGACCGGAATAGATCATATCCTGCCACTGTTTTACCATCCCCAGATAACGGTTGTTCAGGTTCAGAACCAGTACCGGCAGTTCATACTGTAAGGCTGTCGACAGCTCCTGAATGTTCATCTGTATACTGCCATCGCCGGTCACGCAGACCACCATTTCTTTCGGCAGGGCCATTTTAACGCCCAATGCAGCCGGTAGGCCAAAACCCATCGTGCCGAGCCCGCCGGAATTAATCCAGCGACGTGGCTTATCGAACGGGTAATAGAGGGCGGCAAACATCTGGTGTTGTCCTACATCGGACGTCACGTAAGCGTCGCCCTTCGTCAGACGCCAGAGGGTTTCAATCACCGCCTGGGGTTTAATGCTTTCGCTTTCCGCGTCATATTTCAGGCACTGACGGGCGCGCCAGCTCTCTATCTGCTGCCACCAGTCGCGAATATCATCCTGCGGCTGAGACGGCGCATCCTGCGCCAGTAGCTCCAGCATTTGTTCCAGTACCAGGCGGGCATCGCCCACCACCGGGATATCAGCGTTAACCGTTTTGGATATGGACGTCGGGTCAATGTCGATGTGTAATACCGTCGCGTTCGGACAATATTTAGCGAGATTATTCGTCGTGCGGTCGTCAAATCGTACGCCAACAGCGAAAATCACGTCGGCGTTATGCATGGTCATATTGGCTTCATAAGTGCCATGCATTCCCAGCATTCCTAACGACTGGCGATGAGCAGCAGGAAACGCGCCCAGTCCCATTAATGAAGAGACCACCGGCAGGTTAAAGGTTTCAATGATGTGGCGCAACGGCGCATAGCAGGCCGCGCTTATCGCCCCTCCCCCAACGTAGACCACCGGCTTTTTTGCCGACGCCAGCGTTTGCAAGGCACGCTTAATTTGTCCTTTATGTCCTGATGTTGTGGGATTGTAAGAGCGCATACTGACCGTCTCCGGCCAGGCATACGGCATTTTTTTCGCCGGATTCAAAATATCTTTCGGCAAATCCACGACCACCGGCCCAGGACGTCCGCTTGCCGCCAGCCAGAAGGCCTTTTTAAGCACCAGGGGAATATCTTCCGTCTGTTTGACCAGGAAGCTATGTTTGACCACCGGTCGGGAAATCCCCACCATGTCGCACTCCTGAAAGGCATCATAGCCAATCAATGAGGTGGCGACCTGGCCGGAAAGAATCACCAGCGGAATGGAATCCATATAGGCCGTAGCAATCCCGGTAATCGCATTGGTCGCTCCCGGTCCGGAAGTCACCAGCACCACGCCAACGTCGCCAGTGGCTCGCGCCAGGCCATCCGCCATATGCACCGCGGCCTGCTCATGACGCACCAGCACATGATCGATCCCTCCAACGGTATGTAGCGCATCATAAATATCAAGCACTGCGCCTCCAGGATAGCCGAACACCTGCTTTACGCCTTGATCGATAAGCGATCGGACGACCATCTCGGCTCCAGACAACATCTCCACGGCTTGCCTCCACTTTATACCTGTCATCACGGTTTGACGGACACCTTAACCGCTCGCTATCATGCCTGGCAATTGGGTGGAATGACGTAAAGATGGGAAAGGTTAGAATAATCAGGAGGCAAGAAGAGAAGAAATGGAGAAATACTCCGTCTGAATCACACCAGGTAATAAATAATCGCTTATAAATGCAGACTTACAGCAATTCATCTATTTTTCACAGCGACGAAAAGAATCGCTCACCGTTAATTCAGCATAAAATTTTTGATATACGCTAAAAAGCAGAATAAACCAGAATTTGTTTCTGATTTATTCTGCCCGGTTTTATCGCTTACAAACAGAAACTAATAAATCTTCCATCCATTGATGCCCTTTATCACGCCCAGCCGCTTCATGCCAGGAAAGGTAGCATGTCCGGCTATTCAGTTTTAAAGGCAACGGCAATATTTGCAGATCCAGCGACTCCGCAAACTCTTCCGCCAGCCAGCGCGGGGCAATAGCGACCAAATGCGTCTGCGAAACCACGTTCAGAACGCTGATAAGTGCCATGCCCTGATAAGCCACGCTCGACTGTTTATCCGGCGTGTCATACCACGGCTGACTAAATGACGCATAACGATCGAGAGAAACAACCGCATGTTGTTCATTATAAACATCGCCTTCCAGTAGCGGGCCGCTAATACGCGGGTGTTTTCGGCTGGCGACTAAAACCATTTCATCTTTAAATAGCGGTACGCTGGTAAACTCAGGACGACGGAATTCTTCATAACTAATAACGAACTCGGTTTCCTGATAGCGTAACTGATGCTCAGTATTCTGATTCAACGACGCTTTAAAAACGACATGAATATTTGGCGCAATTTTTTCTACACGATTATAAATCTGTGACGTCAGGATATTATCCAGCGGACTGCACACGCAAAGATTGAATACACGTTCGCTTCTGGTCGGCTCAAACCCCGATCCCGGCAATTCATTTTGCACCAATTGCAACGCCTGACGGACTGAACCAAATAACTGAAATGCACGGGCAGTCGGCTGAATTCATCGTCCATATCGAACAAAAAGTTCGTCATTAAACATAACCTTCAGACGCGCTACGGCGTTACTGACCGCAGGCTGCGACATTCCCAGCGTGTGGGCGGCGCGCGTAATATTCTGCTCTTGCATTACCGCATCGAACACGGTCAATAGGTTCAAATCAACCATGCGAAGCTGTGGTTTGCCCATATCTAAAAGATGCGGCTTTTCGGTTTTGACCTCTGGCATATTTAACTCCACTGTCACGCTTAACTCCCTTTTTCTGGCTGAAGGCAGAAATAATTCCTGAAAATATGATTTACCATGCATATAAAATAAGAAAAAGGGAAAGCGTTAAAATTCGGAAAACATAAAGACGCTGACAGAGACAAATAGAATGCCAGCGCAAGCGTAATGTGTCCTGAGTCACACCATTGCGATTCATAATGTTTAAATTACGCAAGCAATATAACCATAACTATGGCGAATACACAATCATACACCAAGTGAATGATCATTTAAGTTTCAATTAAATGTTTATATTATTAATAGCTAAAAAGTTAACATTAATTTATCAATAACTTTATCCTTATCCATTAAGTAAACAAGGTTATTTGTTAAAATATAAAACAAATCAAAAAGATAAACCAAACCTTTAGCATACCTTTAACAGGCCATTCCCCTAACCAATTTGCAAACAAAAATGCCTAAATATTTCAAACAATGAAAAGTATGAATGTCCACTCGTTCTTTTATCCTTTATTGGACGCGCAGCCCAGCACAATTAGCTAAAGTACGTATCCGGATATCGTCAACAAAATGCAATGGCAACAGAAAATAGAGTTGACATTAAACGGCATATCCAGTACCACTAAAAGCATAACGCATTCGCTGGAGCTGAATTAATGTCACATATCGTTCGTTTCACTGGGCTACTACTACTCAACGCATTTATTGTGCGCGGTAGACCGGTGGGCGGCATTCAACATTAAGTCAGCTCGAAGTCAAACAAAACCCGCGCCGTTGCGCGGGTTTTTTTATGCCTGACGCAAGGCGCCCCTGGAGACAAGGACCACATCATGAGCCAGCAAGCCATTATTTTTGATACGACCTTACGCGACGGCGAACAAGCGTTACAGGCCAGCCTGAGCGCGAAAGAGAAGCTGCAGATTGCCCTGGCCCTTGAGCGCATGGGTGTTGATGTCATGGAAGTAGGCTTCCCGGTCTCTTCTCCGGGTGATTTTGAATCCGTCCAAACCATCGCCCGCACCATTAAAAACAGCCGCGTTTGCGCCCTGGCGCGTTGTGTAGAAAAAGACATCGACGTCGCGGCACAGGCGCTGAAGGTCGCCGACGCGTTTCGCATCCATACTTTTATCGCCACCTCGCCAATGCACATCGCCACCAAGCTGCGCAGCACGCTGGATGAGGTCATCGAACGCGCGGTATACATGATTAAGCGGGCGCGTAATTACACTGATGACGTGGAATTCTCCTGCGAAGATGCTGGCCGGACGCCTGTTGACGATCTGGCGCGCGTGGTGGAAGCCGCTATAAACGCCGGCGCGAGAACCATTAATATTCCCGATACCGTGGGCTATACCATGCCGTTTGAGTTCGCGGGAATCATTTCCGGCCTGTATGAACGTGTCCCCAATATCGACAAAGCCATCATCTCCGTTCATACCCACGACGATTTAGGGATAGCGGTAGGCAACTCGCTGGCGGCAGTACATGCGGGCGCGCGTCAGGTTGAAGGCGCGATGAACGGTATCGGAGAACGTGCCGGTAACTGCGCACTGGAAGAAGTGATCATGGCGATTAAAGTGCGCAAAGACATCATGAACGTACACACCAACATCAATCACCACGAAATCTGGCGCACCAGCCAGACCGTCAGCCAGATCTGTAACATGCCGATCCCGGCCAACAAAGCGATTGTCGGCAGCGGCGCTTTCGCCCACTCTTCCGGCATCCACCAGGATGGCGTCCTCAAGAACCGCGAAAACTATGAAATCATGACGCCAGAGTCCATCGGTCTGAACCAGATACAGCTGAACCTGACCTCCCGCTCTGGCCGTGCCGCCGTGAAACATCGCATGGAAGAGATGGGTTACAAGGACACAGACTACAACATGGACCACCTGTACGACGCGTTCCTGAAGCTGGCGGACAAAAAAGGCCAGGTGTTCGACTATGACCTGGAAGCGCTGGCGTTTATTAATAAACAGCAAGAAGAACCAGAGCATTTCCGTCTGGATTACTTCAGCGTGCAGTCCGGCTCCAGCGATATCGCCACTGCTTCCGTGAAGCTGGCCTGTGGTGAAGAGATCAAGGCCGAAGCGGCGAACGGCAACGGCCCGGTCGACGCCATCTATCAGGCGATTAACCGCATCACTGGCTACGACGTTGAGTTGGTTAAATACGACCTGAACGCCAAAGGCCAGGGCAAAGACGCGCTGGGTCAGGTCGATATCGTCGTGAATCATCATGGTCGCCGCTTCCACGGCGTCGGGCTGGCGACGGATATCGTCGAATCCTCCGCCAAAGCGATGGTACACGTACTGAACAATATCTGGCGCGCCGCCGAAGTTGAAAAAGAATTGCAACGCAAAGCTCAAAATAAAGAGAACAACAAGGAAACCGTGTAATGTCGAAGAACTATCATATTGCCGTATTGCCGGGCGACGGCATCGGCCCGGAAGTCATGGCGCAAGCCCTGAAAGTTATGGATGCGGTACGCAGCCGTTTTGATATGCGTATTACCACCAGCCACTATGACGTCGGCGGTATTGCTATCGACAATCATGGTCATCCACTGCCGAAAGCCACCGTTGAAGGGTGTGAACAGGCGGATGCCATTCTGTTTGGCTCCGTCGGCGGCCCGAAATGGGAAAATTTGCCCCCGGAAAGCCAGCCAGAGCGCGGCGCCCTGCTGCCGCTGCGCAAACATTTCAAATTATTCAGTAATCTGCGCCCGGCGAAACTGTATCAGGGACTGGAAGCATTTTGCCCGTTGCGCGCCGATATCGCCGCTAACGGTTTCGATATCCTGTGCGTGCGCGAGCTGACCGGCGGGATCTATTTCGGACAGCCAAAAGGCCGCGAAGGCAGCGGTCAGTACGAAAAAGCCTTTGATACCGAAGTTTATCACCGCTTTGAGATCGAGCGCATTGCCCGTATCGCCTTTGAATCGGCGCGTAAACGCCGCCGTAAAGTCACCTCTATTGATAAAGCCAACGTACTGCAAAGCTCTATCCTGTGGCGTGAAATCGTCAATGATGTCGCGAAAACGTATCCCGATGTGGAACTCGCGCACATGTATATCGATAACGCCACCATGCAGTTGATTAAAGACCCGTCGCAGTTTGACGTACTGCTGTGCTCTAACCTGTTCGGCGACATTCTGTCCGACGAATGCGCGATGATCACCGGCTCAATGGGGATGTTGCCCTCCGCCAGCCTGAACGAGCAAGGGTTTGGCCTGTATGAACCGGCTGGCGGCTCCGCGCCGGATATCGCCGGGAAAAATATCGCCAACCCAATTGCGCAGATCCTGTCACTGGCGCTGCTGCTGCGCTACAGCCTGGATGCCAACGATGCGGCAACGGCCATTGAACAGGCGATCAATCGCGCATTAGAAGAGGGCGTTCGCACCGGCGATTTAGCCAGGGGCGCTGCCGCAGTCAGTACCGATGAGATGGGCGATATTATCGCCCGCTATGTCGCAGAAGGGGTGTAATCATGGCCAAAACGTTATACGAAAAATTATTTGATGCCCACGTGGTCTTTGAGGCGCCAAACGAAACGCCGCTGCTGTACATCGACCGCCACCTGGTGCATGAAGTCACCTCTCCGCAGGCGTTTGACGGTCTGCGCGCGCACCATCGTCCGGTACGTCAGCCAGGGAAAACCTTCGCTACGATGGATCACAACGTCTCGACGCAGACTAAAGACATTAATGCTTCCGGTGAAATGGCGCGTATCCAGATGCAGGAGCTGATTAAGAACTGTAACGAGTTCGGCGTCGAGCTGTATGACCTGAATCACCCATATCAGGGCATCGTCCATGTGATGGGGCCGGAACAGGGCGTCACCCTGCCGGGCATGACCATCGTCTGCGGCGACTCCCACACCGCCACCCACGGCGCGTTTGGCGCGCTGGCCTTCGGCATCGGCACTTCTGAGGTAGAACATGTACTGGCGACGCAAACCCTGAAACAGGGGCGCGCTAAAACCATGAAGATTGAAGTCACGGGCAACGCCGCGCCGGGCATTACCGCCAAAGACATCGTGCTGGCGATCATCGGTAAAACCGGTAGCGCCGGCGGCACCGGACACGTGGTTGAATTTTGCGGCGACGCGATCCGCGCGCTGAGTATGGAAGGCCGCATGACGCTGTGCAATATGGCGATTGAGATGGGCGCCAAAGCCGGTCTGGTCGCCCCGGATGAAACCACTTTCAACTACGTAAAAGGGCGTTTGCACGCGCCGAAGGGCCGCGATTTTGACGAAGCCGTCGAGTACTGGAAAACGCTGAAAACCGATGACGGCGCGACCTTTGATACTGTCGTCACCCTGCGAGCAGAAGAGATCGCGCCGCAGGTGACCTGGGGCACGAATCCGGGCCAGGTGATTTCCGTCACCGACATCATCCCCGATCCCGCCTCCTTTAGCGATCCGGTTGAACGCGCCAGCGCCGAAAAAGCGCTGGCTTATATGGGCTTACAGCCGGGCGTACCGTTAACGGACGTTGCTATCGATAAAGTCTTTATCGGCTCTTGTACCAATTCGCGCATTGAAGATTTGCGCGCGGCGGCAGAAGTCGCCAAAGGGCGCAAAGTGGCGCCGGGCGTGCAGGCTCTGGTGGTGCCGGGTTCAGGTCCGGTGAAAGCGCAGGCGGAAGCGGAAGGTCTGGACAAGATCTTTATCGAAGCAGGATTTGAATGGCGCTTACCGGGCTGTTCCATGTGCCTGGCCATGAATAATGACCGCCTGAACCCGGGCGAGCGCTGCGCATCCACCAGCAACCGTAACTTTGAAGGTCGTCAGGGCCGCGGGGGTCGCACGCATTTAGTCAGCCCGGCGATGGCCGCCGCTGCCGCCGTTACCGGCCACTTCGCCGATATTCGCAGCATCAAATAAGGAAACTACCATGGCAGAGAAATTTACCCAGCATACCGGCCTGGTTGTCCCACTGGATGCCGCCAACGTCGATACCGATGCAATTATCCCTAAACAGTTTTTGCAGAAGGTTACGCGCACCGGTTTTGGCGCCCATCTGTTTAACGACTGGCGCTTCCTGGACGAAAAGGGCCAACAGCCAAATCCGGAATTCGTGTTGAACTTTCCGGAATATCAAGGCGCGTCGATATTGCTGGCGCGGGAAAACTTTGGCTGCGGCTCGTCACGCGAGCACGCGCCGTGGGCGCTGACCGACTACGGCTTTAAAGTGGTGATCGCGCCAAGCTTCGCCGACATCTTCTACGGCAACAGTTTCAATAACCAACTGCTGCCGGTAACCCTGAGCGACGCACAGGTCGATGAGCTGTTTGCTCTGGTGAAAGCCAATCCGGGGATTCATTTTGAAGTGGATCTGGAAGCACAGGTGGTGAAAGCAGGCGATAAAACCTATAGCTTTAAAATCGACGACTTCCGCCGCCACTGCATGTTGAACGGCCTGGACAGCATTGGGCTGACGCTGCAGCACGAAGACGCGATTGCCGAGTACGAAGACAAGCAGCCTGAGTTTATGCGTTGATACCAAAACGACCAGCAATAAGCGATACTCATCGCTTATTGCTGGTATCTATCTTATTTTAATCCCAGAGCCTGTTTAATCTGAACCATTGACGCCAGAGCCTGCTTACACGCAGCATCCTGGTCAGATGCAGCTACAGTTTCCAACTGTTTTTTTGACGCTTCGAGTTGAGGCTTCATCGCGTCAAATTGCTGTTTTGCCTGTTCACTCGTTGCTGCAGCCTGCTCAACCAGGGCATCAATATCATTAAAATATTGCTGACAACTTTCAGCCATTGCCGCGAAAGAGGAGTTGGACATAGCAAAAAGCGCTGCAAGCAAAAAAACCTTTTTCATTATCATTCCTTTGTACTAAACACGTTAAAGCACCATGCGATAACGCGTATAAGATTAGCGATGATAAAAATAAAAAAAAGTCTGTTTCAGTACCATGCAAAATGGCGCTTGTCACGCAACATTACACGTCTTTTACTCGCCCGGTCATCACCTACGTGACCACAGAAACCGCCGTATAAATCCCGTTGAGACGCCGTCCCATCGTCGTCATCCAGAAACAGCCGAAATAAAAAAAGCCAGCAGATATTATCTGCTGGCGGGTGATTTTAGGCTATCGCCTACACCAATACTCAGTCACACATGATGTCTGCAATTGGCTTCAATCGGTCGCCTCCCACTGCATCAGTTCCGCGAGCATTTTTAAGCGCTGCGGCGCGCTCAGGCAAGCCAGCCAGGACGTTTTTTCCGTCGCGGCAAAATATCTCAACCAGAACTGGCGCATAGTGACCTCTTCCTCTTGCTTCATCGAAAGATATTATTGGCCTAATATAGGGATAATAAAATTGCTGAGTTTTTCATCGGAGTTCCCCTTTTATGCCCTCAGGTCGCCTGCAACAACAATTTATCCGTCTCTGGCAATGTTGTGACGGTAAAACGCAAGACACCACGCTTAATGAGCTGGCGGATCTGCTGAACTGTTCGCGTCGCCATATGCGTACGCTGCTAAATACGATGCAGGCGCGCGGTTGGCTAACATGGGAAGCCGAGGTCGGACGCGGAAAGCGTTCGCGTCTGACGTTCCTGTATACCGGACTGGCGCTGCAACAGCAGCGGGCGGAAGACCTGCTGGAACAAGATCGAATCGATCAACTGGTACAACTGGTCGGCGATAAAAGCGCTGTCAGGCAAATGCTGATTTCCCATCTGGGACGCAGCTTCCGCCAGGGGCGGCATATTCTGCGGGTTCTTTACTATCGTCCGATGCACAATCTCCTGCCGGGAACCGCATTACGTCGCTCGGAAACCCATATTGCCCGGCAAATTTTCAGTTCGCTCACGCGGGTAAATGAGGAAAACGGGGAACTGGAAGCGGACATTGCGCACCACTGGCAGCAAATTTCCCCTTTACTGTGGCGCTTCTACCTGCGCCCCGGCATTCATTTTCATCATGGCCGCGAGCTGGAGATGGAAGATGTCATCGCCTCGCTGACGCGTATCAATACGCTTCCGCTTTACTCGCACATCACAAAGATAGACTCCCCTACCGCGTGGACGCTGGATATTCATCTTTCCCAGCCGGATCGCTGGTTGCCGTGGCTGCTGGGCCAGGTCCCGGCGATGATTTTGCTGCAGGAGTGGGAAACGCTGGCTAATTTCGCCAGCCACCCTATCGGCACCGGGCCTTATGCCGTGCGGCGTAATACGCCAAACCAGCTCAAGATACTCGCCTTTGATGATTACTTCGGCTACCGGGCGTTGATAGACGAAGTGAACGTCTGGGTACTGCCGGATATCAGTGAAGAACCGGCCTGCGGCTTGATGCTGGAAGGGCCGATACAAGGCGGTGAAAAAGCGATAGAAAGCCGACTGGAAAAGGGGTGCTATTACCTGCTATTCGACGCCAGAACGCCGCGCGGCGCGCATCCGCAGGTCAGAGAATGGGTAAGCCACGTCCTCTCCCCCACCAATTTACTCTATCATGCCGATGAACCGCTACAGCAGCTCTGGTTCCCGGCCTATGGGCTTTTACCGCGCTGGCATCACGCCCGTCCAGGCCCGGGCGAAAAACCCGCCGGTCTGGAAACCCTCACGCTGACCTTCTATCGCGAACACATTGAGCACCGGGTTATCGCCCGTATCATGAGCGCGCTTCTGGCTGAGCATCAGGTGCATCTGCATATTCAGGAGATCGACTACGATCAATGGCACGCCGGCGAGATCGAAAGCGATATCTGGCTCAATAGCGCTAACTTTACGCTGCCGCTGGATTTCTCGCTGTTCGCGCACCTGTGCGAAGTACCACTCTTGCAGAACTGCATTCCGCGCGACTGGCAGGACGACGCCGCGCAGTGGCGCGCTGGCGAGATGAACCTGGCGAACTGGTGCCAGCAACTGCTGGCCAACAAAGCGATTGTGCCGTTGATCCACCACTGGCTGATTATCCAGGGACAACGCAGTATGCGCGGGCTGCGCATGAATACCCTCGGCTGGTTTGATTTTAAATCGGCGTGGTTTGCGCCGCCAGATCCTTAACGCCAGCTCTTGATTGCTGCCCGGCAACAAAATCACTACACTAACGCCGAACTCAACGGGGTGCCGCGCTCATGCGCGCGCTGAGAAAATACCCGTCGAACCTGATCCGGATAATGCCGGCGAAGGGATTTGAGGTTACCTCTCAAGTCCTTTGCCACTCTTTAACTGAGGTGCAAAGTGTTAAAAAAATATCTTCCGCTTTTACTCCTGTGCGCGGCGCCTGCTTTCGCCAAACCCGTTCTCACCGTCTATACCTACGACTCGTTCGCCGCCGACTGGGGGCCAGGCCCGGCGGTGAAAAAAGCGTTTGAAGCCGATTGCAACTGCGAGCTGAAACTGGTGGCGCTGGAGGATGGCGTTTCACTGCTCAACCGCCTGCGGATGGAGGGGAAGAACAGCAAAGCCGATGTGGTGTTGGGGCTGGACAATAATCTGCTGGAAGCGGCCACGCAAACTAAACTTTTTGCCAAAAGCGGCGTGGCGAATGAGGCGGTCAAGGTGCCCGGCGGCTGGAAAAACGACACATTTGTGCCGTTCGATTACGGCTATTTCGCCTTTGTCTACGATAAAAGCAAGCTGAGAAATCCGCCGAAAAGCCTGAAAGAACTGGTCGAGAGCGATCAAAAATGGCGGGTGATTTATCAGGACCCGCGTACCAGTACGCCAGGGCTGGGGCTGTTACTGTGGATGCGCAAAGTCTATGGCGATAACGCGCCGCAGGCCTGGCAAAAACTGGCGGCCAAAACGGTGACGGTGACGAAAGGCTGGAGCGAGGCCTACGGTTTATTTCTGAAAGGTGAAAGCGATTTGGTGCTCAGTTACACCACCTCTCCGGCGTATCACATTATTGAAGAGAAGAAGGACAATTACGCCGCCGCGAACTTCAGCGAAGGCCATTACTTACAGGTAGAAGTCGCGGCGCGTACCGTCGCCAGTAAGCAGCCGGAACTGGCGGAGAAATTCCTCAAATTTATGGTTTCTCCGGCGTTTCAGAACGCCATACCCACCGGCAACTGGATGTACCCGGTAGCGGACGTCGCCTTACCCGCAGGGTTTGAATCATTGGCCAAACCCGCCACAACGCTGGAATTCACGCCGCAACAAGTGGCAGCACAACGCCAGGCATGGATTAGCGAATGGCAACGCGCCGTCAGCCGTTAATTCCCGGCTGGCTGATTCCGGGGCTGTGCGCCGCCGCGCTGATGATAACCGTCTCGCTGGCGGCCTTTCTGGCGCTTTGGCTGAACGCGCCGTCGGGCGCGTGGTCGACAATCTGGCGGGATAGCTACCTGTGGCATGTGGTGCGCTTCTCATTCTGGCAGGCGTTTCTGTCCGCAGTGCTGTCTGTGGTCCCGGCGGTTTTTCTCGCCCGCGCGCTTTATCGACGCCGTTTTCCTGGACGTCTGGCGCTGCTGCGTCTGTGCGCCATGACGCTGATTCTGCCGGTACTGGTTGCCGTGTTCGGTATTCTTAGCGTGTATGGCCGTCAGGGCTGGCTGGCCTCGCTGTGGCAGATGCTGGGGCTTCAGTGGACATTCTCCCCCTACGGCTTGCAGGGCATTTTACTGGCGCACGTCTTTTTTAACCTGCCAATGGCGAGCCGTTTGTTGCTGCAATCTTTGGAAAGCATTCCCGGCGAGCAGCGCCAGCTCGCCGCCCAGCTCGGTATGCGCGGCTGGCATTTTTTCCGTTTTGTCGAATGGCCGTGGCTGCGCCGCCAAATTCCGCCCGTCGCGGCGCTGATTTTTATGCTCTGCTTCGCCAGTTTCGCAACGGTTCTGTCGCTCGGCGGCGGCCCGCAGGCCACCACTATCGAGCTGGCTATCTTTCAGGCGCTCAGTTATGACTACGATCCCGCCCGCGCGGCGATGCTGGCATTAATCCAGATGGTCTGCTGCCTGGCGCTGGTACTGCTAAGCCAACGGTTGAGCAAAGCGATTGCGCCGGGGATGACGCTGACGCAGGGTTGGCGCGATCCTGACGATTGTCTCCACAGCCGTCTGACGGACGCCTTATTAATCGTGCTGGCGCTGCTGCTGCTGCTTCCGCCGCTGGTCGCCGTGGTGGTCGATGGCATCAACCGCAGCCTGCCGGAGGTGCTGGCGCAACCCATTCTGTGGCAGGCTGTCTGGACATCGCTACGCATTGCGCTGGCGGCGGGCGTTCTGTGTGTGGTGCTGACCATGATGCTACTGTGGAGTAGCCGCGAGCTACGCCAACGCCAGCAACTATTCGCCGGACAAACGCTGGAACTCAGCGGGATGTTGATCCTCGCGATGCCGGGGATCGTGCTGGCGACAGGCTTCTTTTTACTGCTCAATAACAGCGTTGGCTTACCGGAATCCGCCGACGGCATCGTGATTTTCACCAATGCGCTGATGGCAATCCCCTACGCGCTAAAAGTCCTGGAAAACCCAATGCGCGATATTACCGCCCGTTATGGAATGCTGTGCCAGTCATTAGGAATTGAAGGCTGGTCGCGGTTAAAGGTCGTGGAACTGCGGGCGCTGAAACGTCCGCTGGCGCAGGCGCTGGCGTTTGCCTGCGTACTTTCTATCGGTGATTTTGGCGTCGTCGCGCTTTTCGGCAATGACAATTTCCGCACGCTGCCGTTTTATCTGTATCAGCAGATCGGCTCCTACCGCAGCCAGGACGGCGCGGTGACCGCGCTGATACTGCTGCTGCTCTGCTTTACGTTATTTACCCTCATAGAGAAACTACCGGGCCGACATGCTAAAACTGATTGATATCACCTGGCTTTACCATCATTTGCCGATGCGTTTTACGCTGGCGGTAGAACGCGGCGAGCAGGTGGCGATTCTTGGCCCCAGCGGCGCGGGGAAAAGCACGTTGTTGAATTTAATTGCCGGTTTTCTTGCGCCTGCCAGCGGTACGTTACTGATTGCCGGTGAAGATCATACGCTTACGCCGCCCTCACGCCGTCCGGTCTCAATGCTGTTTCAGGAGAATAATTTATTCAGCCACCTGAATGTGCAGCAAAATATCGGTCTGGGGCTAAACCCCGGGTTAACGCTCAACGCCAGCCAGCGGGAAAAACGGGACGCTATCGCACGTCAGATGGGCATTGAGAGTCTGATGACGCGTTTACCGGGCGAACTGTCCGGCGGCCAGCGTCAGCGGGTAGCGCTGGCGCGCTGCCTGGTACGTGAACAGCCGGTACTGCTGCTGGATGAACCGTTCTCCGCGCTCGATCCCACGCTGCGCCAGGAGATGCTGACGTTGGTCAGCGATATCTGCCGCGAGCGACAGCTCACGCTGTTGATGGTCTCGCACAGCGTGGAAGATGCGGCGCGAATTGCGCCCCGGTCAATCGTCGTCGCCGACGGACGCATTGCGTGGCAAGGCAAAACAGACGAGCTACTAAGCGGTCAAGCCAGCGCCTCAGCGCTATTGGGCATCAAATCCCATATTTTGTAGGCCGGATAAGGCGAAGCCGCCATCCGGCAAAGGAATCGTTAGTAACCCACAACTTTGCGCAGAATATCGATATATACCGGCATCAGCGGGTGGCGAACCAGCACCACCAGCGCGACCACGCCGATCCCGAGCGTCAACGGCGCCAGATACAGCAAACGGCTGCGGGGGAAATACGCGGTTAAACGATCGACTGCCGCTTTGCCGCTGCGCCACAGCCGCCAGCATAGCCAGCCTCCGACCCACAGCAGCAACGCCGTCGCCAGCAGCAGCCATTTGAAATCTCCGCTCTGCATATCGGAAGGAATATCGATTGCCGCTCCCGCCAGAATGCCCGGCAGGAAATAAAACGGCGGCCACAGCAAACAGCCAATCAAGTTCGGCCCAATAAATTTCGCCACGGGAAGATCCAGCATCCCTGCCACCATCGGCACCAGCGGCCTCGTCGGACCGACAAAACGTCCGACCAGGATCGTGAACATACTGTGCTGATGCAGCGCGTGTTCGGTTTTATCCAGCAGCGACTTGTTCTTTTTCATAAAAGACCAGCGGTGTAGCGGCTTTTTAAAACGCCACCCCAGCCAGAACGAAATCCAGTCGCCCATCAGACAGCCGATAATACCCACCAGCCAGGCATGCCAAAAATTGAGCTCGCCGCTGCCGATAAGCGCGCCCAGCCCCGCCATCAGTACCGTGCCGGGTAAAATCAACCCCACCAGCGCCAGCGATTCCAGGAAGGCGACCAGCAACACGGCGATAAGCGAATACAGAGTGGATTGGGTGATAAAGTGTTCCAGCAGTGCTTGCATAGTGTGTCCGTCAGCGTGATGAAGCAGGGATTCTGCTTACCCCGTCCCCCTTCGTCAAGCCGTCAATTATCCGAATAGTTACGGCTTATGACATCTTTGTGGACACATCATTCACTTTTTATTCACATCCGGCCCTGAACTCGCTAGGACTTGCCCCGGTGCATTTTTTAAATACCCGAGAAAAATAGAGCTGATCGTCAAATCCAACATTGCGCCCAACGGTCGCTATCGGCATTCGCGTGGTGCTAAGCAGGAGTTTCGCCTGGCTGATACGCTGATCTTCGCGCCAACTCAATACGCTAATGCCTAACTGCTGGCGGAACAGATGCGATAACCGGGAGGGCGACAGGCAGACATGCTGGGCGACGCTGGCGATATCAAAATGACTGTCCGCGAGATGGTCGCTGATATACTGGCAGGCATCGCGCACACGGCTATCCATCGGCGGATGCAACGACTCATTAATTACCGCCATACGTCTGAGCAACAGCTGCTCCAGCAGATTGATCGCCAGTAGCTCAGAATAGCGGCCTTCCCCTTGCCCGGCGCTGATGATCTGCCCGAACAGTTCGCTGAAATGCGGCTGGCGCGCCTCGTCCGGGCGGAAAAATCCTGTCTGGGCAAAGATTGTCGGCCAGGTCAGCCACTCCTGCCAGTAGGCGCGAGGCCGGAAATAAACCCACTGGTGATACCACTCGCTGGCGTCCGGATGCCGTCCATAGTGATGAATCTCGCCCGGCGGAAACAATAATATATCGCCAGGCCGACAGACAAACTGCTCGCCATTATTATTAATGACGCCCTCTCCGCGGATGGTCAGGTTAAGAATATATCCCTTCATGCCCAACGGACGATCGATAAAAAAATCCAGATATCCATTCGCTTCAATTGGCGTCAGTCCGGCGACCAGATGGGCATTAAATGAATATCCCGGCAATAGCGGATCATTTTGCGTTTCAGCCATGATTTCTCTACCCCCCGATGTTCAGAGAAGAAACAAATTGTCCATATTGACCAGGACGACAGTGCTTACGTCTCCGCAAGACCTCGCGCTTGATGAAAGCACGTATCAACCCCGCTTGTGAAAAGCGCTTTGTAACAAAAGCGTACAGTTCAGGCGATAAAATTAAGTAACAGAAGTGTCTATAACTATGGCTGGAATGTCCACATTGAATATTTGCACAGCGTCACACTTTGCAAAGCATTAGCATTTTTGTCCATAAGATTAGCGGATCCTGCCTGACGGTTTTTGCCGCGACTCTCTACTGTTTCTCCATACCTGTTTTTCTGGATGGAGTAAGACGATGGCAATTGCAATCGGCCTCGATTTTGGCAGTGATTCAGTGCGCGCTCTGGCAGTGGACTGCGCCACCGGCGACGAGATCGCCACCAGCGTAGAGTGGTATCCGCGCTGGCAAGAAGGCCGTTATTGCGACGGCCCGAACAACCAGTTCCGTCATCATCCGCGCGACTACATGGAGTCAATGGAGGCCGCGCTGAAAGCCGTTCTGGCACAATTAAGCGCCGCGCAACGCGCAAATATCGTTGGCATTGGCGTTGACAGCACCGGTTCTACGCCAGCGCCGATTGACGCCGACGGTAACGTCCTGGCGCTGCGTCCGGAGTTCGCCGAGAACCCGAATGCGATGTTTGTGCTGTGGAAAGATCACACCGCCGTGGAAGAGGCCGACGAAATCACTCGTCTGTGCCATAAGCCAGGCAAGGTCGACTACTCCCGCTATATTGGCGGCATTTACTCCAGCGAATGGTTCTGGGCGAAGATTCTGCACGTCACCCGCCAGATAGCGCCGTCGCGCAGGCCGCCGTCTCGTGGATTGAACTGTGTGACTGGGTGCCGGCGCTGCTTTCCGGCACCACTCGCCCGCAGGATATCCGCCGTGGCCGCTGCAGCGCCGGGCACAAAACACTGTGGCATGAAAGCTGGGGCGGTCTGCCGCCCGCGAGCTTCTTTGATGAACTCGATCCGTGCATTAACCGTCATCTGCGCTACCCGTTATTTAGCGAAACCTTCACCGCCGATCTGCCCGTGGGCACCCTGTGCGCCGAATGGGCGCAGCGCCTCGGCTTGCCGGAAAGCGTGGTGATTTCCGGCGGCGCGTTCGACTGCCACATGGGCGCGGTCGGCGCGGGCGCACAGCCCAATACGCTGGTAAAAGTCATCGGCACGTCTACCTGCGACATTCTGATTGCGGATAAACAGAGCGTCGGGGATCGCGCCGTGAAAGGCATTTGCGGTCAGGTTGACGGCAGCGTGGTGCCGAACTTTATCGGTCTGGAAGCGGGGCAATCTGCTTTCGGCGATATCTACGCCTGGTTTAGCCGCGTGTTGAGCTGGCCGCTGGAGCAACTTGCCGCGCAGCACCCGGAACTGAAACCCCAGATTAACGCCAGCCAGAAGCAGCTACTGCCAGCGCTCACCGACGCCTGGGCGAAAAATCCGTCCCTGGATCACCTGCCGGTGGTGCTCGACTGGTTTAACGGTCGCCGCACGCCAAACGCTAATCAGCGTCTGAAAGGCGTCATTACCGATCTCAATCTCGCCACCGACGCGCCAGCGCTGTTTGGCGGTCTGGTCGCTTCGACCGCCTTCGGCGCGCGCCATTCAGGAGTGTTTTACCGATCAGGGTATCGCGGTCAATAACGTGATGGCGCTTGGCGGCATCGCCCGTAAAAATCAGGTCATTATGCAGGTCTGCTGCGACGTACTGAATCGTCCGTTGCAGATCGTCGCTTCCGACCAGTGTTGCGCATTAGGCGCCGCTATCTTTGCCGCCGTCGCTGCGAAAGTCCATGCCGACATTCCAGCCGCCCAGCAAAGCATGGCGAGCGCGGTAGAACGCACTCTGCGCCCCCCCCTGAACAGGCGCAACGCTTCGAACAGCTTTACCGCCGCTACCAGCAGTGGGCGCTAAGCGCAGAACAACATTATCTTCCGACTGCCGCGCCGGCGCCAACGACCCCGGCCAATCAGGCAATCCTGACTCATTAAGGACACGACAATGACGATTTTTGATAATTATGAAGTATGGTTTGTGATTGGCAGCCAGCATTTGTATGGCGCAGAAACCCTGCGTCAGGTCACTCAACATGCCGAGCATGTGGTCAACGCGCTGAATACCGAAGCCAAACTGCCATGTAAACTGGTATTAAAACCGCTGGGCACCTCGCCGGATGAGATTACCGCCATTTGTCGTGACGCCAATTATGACGATCGCTGCGCAGGGCTGGTGGTCTGGCTGCACACCTTCTCCCCGGCCAAAATGTGGATCAACGGGCTGAGTATCCTTAACAAACCACTACTGCAATTCCATACCCAATTTAACGCCGCCCTGCCGTGGGACAGCATTGATATGGACTTTATGAACCTGAACCAGACTGCGCACGGCGGTCGTGAGTTCGGTTTTATCGGCGCGCGGATGCGCCAGCAGCACGCGGTCGTCACCGGTCACTGGCAGGATAAAGAGGCCCATACGCGTATCGGTGCCTGGATGCGCCAGGCGGTCTCTAAACAGGATACCCGCCAGCTAAAAGTCTGCCGCTTCGGCGACAATATGCGTGAAGTCGCAGTGACTGACGGTGATAAAGTGGCCGCGCAAATCAAATTTGGCTTTTCGGTCAATACCTGGGCGGTCGGCGATCTGGTGCAGGTGGTGAATTCTATCGGCGACGGCGATATCAACGCTCTGATTGACGAGTATGAAAGCAGCTATACCCTGACGCCCGCCACCCAAATCCACGGCGATAAACGCCAGAACGTGCGGGAGGCGGCGCGTATTGAACTCGGTATGAAGCGTTTCCTGGAACAGGGCGGCTTCCACGCATTCACTACTACCTTTGAAGATTTACACGGTCTGAAACAGCTTCCGGGTCTGGCCGTACAGCGTCTGATGCAGCAAGGCTACGGCTTTGCGGGCGAAGGCGACTGGAAAACCGCCGCTCTGCTTCGCATTATGAAAGTGATGTCAACCGGTCTGCAGGGCGGCACCTCATTTATGGAGGATTACACCTACCACTTCGAGAAAGGCAACGATCTGGTGCTCGGCTCGCACATGCTGGAGGTGTGTCCGTCCATCGCGGTGGAAGAGAAACTGATCCTCGACGTCCAGCACCTCGGCATTGGCGGCAAGGAAGAGCCGGCGCGTTTGATTTTCAATACCCAAACCGGCCCGGCGATCGTCGCCAGCCTGATCGACCTCGGCGATCGTTATCGCCTGCTGGTCAACTGCATTGACACCGTAAAAACGCCGCACTCCCTGCCGAAACTGCCGGTGGCTAACGCGCTGTGGAAGGCGCAGCCGGATCTGCCGACCGCCTCCGAAGCGTGGATTCTGGCTGGCGGCGCGCACCATACCGTCTTCAGCCACGCGCTGGATCTGAACGATATGCGCCAGTTCGCAGAAATACACGATATCGAAATCGCGGTAATTGATAATGATACCCGTCTGCCGGCCTTTAAGGACGCGCTGCGCTGGAACGAGGTGTATTACGGTTTAAAACGCTAAAAGTGGAGTCTGAATACCCGGTGGTACTGCGTTTACCGGGCCTACGGTCCTGTAGGCCGAATAAGGCATTTATGTCGCCATCCGGCACACCGTCGCTCGTAGGCCGGATAAGCGAAGCGCCATCCGGCAGGGAGAAAACAATGTTAGAAGATCTCAAACGCCAGGTACTGGAAGCCAATCTGGCGCTGCCAAAACACAACCTGGTCACCCTCACCTGGGGTAACGTTAGCGCCGTCGATCGCGAACGCGGCGTACTGGTGATTAAGCCGTCCGGCGTCGATTATAGCGTCATGACCGCTGACGATATGGTGGTGGTCAGCCTGGAGACCGGTGAAGTCGTTGAAGGTCATAAGAAACCGTCGTCCGATACGCCAACCCACCGTCTGTTGTACCAGGCATTTCCGACTATCGGCGGCATCGTACACACCCATTCGCGCCACGCGACTATCTGGGCGCAGGCGGGTCAGCCGATTCCGGCGACGGGAACCACCCATGCCGACTATTTCTACGGTACGATTCCCTGCACTCGCAAAATGACCGAGGCGGAAATTAATGGCGAGTATGAATGGGAAACGGGCAATGTCATTGTTGAAACCTTTGAAAAACAAGGTATTGACGCCGCTCAAATGCCCGGCGTGCTTGTCCATTCGCACGGCCCGTTTGCCTGGGGTAAAATGCCGAGGATGCCGTGCATAACGCCATCGTGCTGGAAGAAGTGGCCTATATGGGGATCTTCTGCCGCCAGCTTGCGCCGCAGTTGCCCGACATGCAGCAATCCCTGCTGGATAAACACTATCTACGCAAACATGGCGCAAAAGCCTATTACGGGCAGTAATGCCTCTAAAAACGCGTCCCATGGGGGGCGCGTTGATGAGTCTGGTCGGTGATATATTCAGCAAATGCGCTTTGATAGACGTAATGATCAGAACTCACATATTCAATAATATTGTCATAATGTCCCTGCCACGCTTTTCCTTCCAGCGCATGGAAGAAAATATAATCTTCGATTGTTGACTGCCAGCGTTGCCCATTTAACAGATAGTTAATAATGGTATCCCGATGTCCGTTTTTTCTGTCGTGTCCTTGCCAGTGAAAAAAAGCATTGCCGTTTTCAATAATCTCGGTACGCCAAATCTGTTCTGTCCATGTTTTATACTCAAAAAATCGACTCACGGTTTTTATGGAAGGGTTAGCGCGTTGAGTATTGACGAAAAGATAATGGTCGTTCCCTACCAGACGCGCCTGCATACTCACATTCATAAAAGATCATTCCCGAATACCACAAATTTTGATAAAAACACCCGCACCCGAAAGTCAAAATAAAATTATATTCTAAAATAAAAATTAAATTATGCAGAGAGCTCCCGACGAATTCGCACTGTAATCCATTTTTATTTAACCATAGCGGCCAATTGAAATATTATATTTCTACCTGACGGTGCGGATGTTCCAAATGAAATTGTTACACTTTTCATTAAGTAAAACAAACAAAAAATATCGCTTTTTTGTTAATCCGAGAAATAAGTAACAGATTCGAACAAGCGCCTTTCTGAAAAATACTTAATGTATGAAAACAGACTTGACACAAAACGGCTAATACATGGGTAAAAACTGTAAATAAACATGATTCAAAATTAGCAGTTATAGGATAATTATATCTGCTGTATATACCGGCATCATTATATTGATAAATATACGTCAGCAAAAATATCTGACGCTAAAAGCCATTTTATCGTTAAAATATCCATTACACCCGTCACGGGGAACGAACTCATTCATGAAATATCGCTACATCATCAGAATCGCGGCAGGCATAATTCTCATTATGGCTACGGTGTTTATCCATAATGCCATCGCTATTTATCAGTTCAGTCAGCAAAACCAGACGCGCATAGCTGACTGCGCGATTGTCGCAGGAGCAGGCGTTAGCGGAAAAACGCCTTCTCCCGTTTTTCAGGCCAGACTGGATCATGCCATCTGGCTTTACCAACAACACATTGTCCGCGCGTTGGTATTAACCGGCGGCTACGGCGCTGGCGCAACGGTTTCCGACGCGGCGATAGCCCGTCAATACGTTCTGGAAAAAGGGATTCCGGCTAAGGCGATTTTTATTGAAGAGCGCTCTACCGTGACGCGCGAAAATATTCGTTACGCAAAACAGATACTGCGACAACAACAATGGCGCACAGCGTTACTGGTCAGCGATCCGCTGCATATGCTGCGTCTGAAAACTATCGCTCAGGATAATGGTATCGATAGCCGCTCATCACCCACGCGATCCACCCGCTATAAATCCTGGTGGGCGCAAACCCGCTTCTTACTGCGAGAAACTTTTTATTACAGCGGATATCGGCTTTTACGTTATATGCCTGTACAAAATAACAGTATTACCCCCTAAAACAGGTTATAATTAGCGTGAATTTTTTAGACAGGTAATCATCGTGGCGCAGGCAGGTTTCATTTTAACCCGGCACTGGCGGGATACGCCGCAAGGGACGGAGGTCTCTTTCTGGCTGGCGACAGACAACGGCCCTGTGCAGGCGACGCTGGCACCGCAAGAGTCCGTGGCGTTTATTCCGACCAGCCAGACCTCCCGCGCCGCCTCGCTGCTACAGGCGGAAAAAGACTATCGCCTGACGCCGCTCCAGCTGCGAGACTTTCATCGTCAGCCGGTATCCGGTCTGTATTGCCGTACTCACCGCCAGCTTATGCGGATGGAGAAACTGCTGCGCGAAAACGGCGTCACCGTTTATGAAGCGGATGTACGCCCGCCGGAACGTTACCTGATGGAGCGTTTTATTACGTCGCCCGTTTGGGTAGACGGCGAGATGCGCAACGGCGTTATCCGCAATGCGCGTCTTAAACCCCACCCCGACTATCGACCGCCGCTAAAATGGGTCTCGCTGGATATCGAAACCACGCGACACGGCGAACTGTATTGCATTGGTCTGGAAGGCTGCGGCCAGCGTACCGTTTATATGCTGGGCCCGGCGAACGGCGATGACCGCCAACTGGACTTCGAGCTTGTGTATGTCGCCAGCCGCCCGCAGTTGCTGGAAAAACTCAACGCCTGGTTTGCCGAGCATGCTCCCGACGTCATCATCGGCTGGAACGTGGTGCAGTTCGACCTGCGTATGCTGCAAAAACATGCCGAACGCTACCGTATCCCTTTACGGCTGGGGCGAGACAATAGCGAACTGGAGTGGCGCGAACATGGCTTCAAAAACGGCGTTTTTTTCGCCCAGGCCAGAGGGCGAGTCATTATCGATGGTATCGACGCGCTTAAATCCGCGTTCTGGAATTTTTCGTCTTTTTCGCTGGAAGCCGTCTCGCAGGAACTGCTCGGCGAAGGAAAATCCATTGATAACCCCTGGGATCGTATGGATGAGATCGATCGCCGCTTTGCCCAGGATAAACCCGCCCTCGCCACCTACAACCTGAAAGACTGCGAGCTGGTCACGCGCATTTTCCATAAAACCGAGATCATGCCGTTTTTGCTGGAACGCGCGACGATCAACGGCCTGCCGGTCGATCGCCACGGCGGTTCGGTCGCCGCATTCGGGCATCTTTACTTTCCGCGAATGCACCGCGCCGGCTATGTCGCGCCCAATCTCGGCGAAGTGCCGCCGCTGGCAAGTCCCGGCGGCTACGTAATGGATTCACAACCCGGATTATACGATTCAGTACTGGTGCTGGATTATAAAAGCCTGTACCCGTCGATTATCCGCACGTTTTTGATTGATCCCGTCGGGCTGGTCGAAGGCATGGCGCAGCCGGATCCGGAACACAGTACCGAAGGTTTCCTTGACGCCTGGTTTTCACGAGAAAAGCACTGCCTGCCGGAAATTGTTAGCCAAATCTGGCACGGGCGCGATGAAGCCAAACGTCAGGGTAATAAACCGCCCTCGCAGGCGCTTAAAATCATTATGAACGCCTTTTATGGCGTACTCGGCACCACGGCCTGTCGCTTTTTCGATCCCCGTCTGGCGTCGTCAATCACCATGCGCGGTCATGCGATTATGCGCCAGACCAAAGCGCTGATTGAGGCGCAGGGTTATGACGTGATTTATGGCGATACCGATTCCACTTTCGTCTGGCTCCGGCGTGCGCATTCAGAAGCCGACGCGGCGGAAATCGGGCACAGGCTGGTGCGTCACGTGAACGAATGGTGGGCGCAGACGTTACAACAGCAAAATTTGACCAGCGCGCTGGAGCTGGAGTTTGAAACCCACTTTTGCCGTTTTCTGATGCCGACCATCCGCGGCGCGGATACTGGCAGTAAAAAACGCTACGCGGGCCTGATTCAGGAAGGCGACAGCCACCGCATGGTATTTAAAGGTCTGGAAACGGTGCGGACCGACTGGACGCCGCTGGCGCAGCGCTTTCAACAGGAGCTGTATCTGCGTGTTTTTCGCAATGAACCTTATCAAGACTATGTGCGCGAGACTATCGATAAACTGATGGCGGGCGAACTGGACGCACAGCTGGTTTATCGTAAGCGTCTGCGTCGCCCTTTACATGAGTACCAACGTAACGTTCCGCCGCACGTTCGCGCCGCCCGGCTGGCGGATGAACAAAACCTGAAGCAGGGTCGTCCGGCGCAGTATCAGAATCGCGGCGCCATAAAATATGTCTGGACTGTTAACGGCCCCGAGCCCGTGGATTACCAGCAGTCGCCGCTGGATTACGAACACTATCTTACCCGCCAGCTACAACCCGTGGCGGAAGGAATTCTTCCCTTCGTTGAAGATAATTTTGCTACACTACTGACCGGGCAACTGGGGTTATTTTGACGCGTGACGAAAGCGCCGCCTTCCAGTACCATAGCGCCCTTTCCATTCCTGGACCTAATTAACGCCACTACCACATTAGCCTGGTAGCGGGGTCGTATACTCGCAATTATCCAGTGCTGTCGCCTGGGAATGGCGAGTAATGCCTGCAATTAAAGATATAGAGCCGAACACATATGCCTTTTACACTTGGTCAACGCTGGATCAGCGATACAGAAAGCGAGCTGGGACTTGGAACCATTGTTGCGATGGATGCGCGAACCGTCACCTTACTTTTCCCGTCCACGGGGGAAAACCGCCTGTATGCGCGCAGTGATTCTCCCGTGACCCGCGTCATGTTCAACCCTGGCGATACGATTACAAGCCATGAAGGCTGGCAGCTACATATCGATGAAGTAAAAGAAGAAAATGGCCTGCTTGTTTATGTCGGCACCCGCCTGGATACCGAAGAGACCAATGTGACGTTGCGCGAGGTTCTGCTCGACAGCAAGTTGGTTTTCAGTAAGCCCCAGGATCGTCTGTTCGCCGGTCAAATCGATCGAATGGATCGGTTCGCGCTGCGCTATCGCGCCCGTAAATTTCAGAGCGAGCAGTACCGGATGCCATACAGCGGCCTGCGCGGTCAGCGGACCAACCTGATCCCGCATCAGCTTAATATCGCTCATGATGTGGGTCGTCGCCACGCGCCGCGCGTACTGCTGGCGGATGAAGTGGGCTTAGGTAAAACCATTGAAGCCGGGATGATTCTGCATCAACAGTTATTATCCGGCGCGGCGGAACGCGTATTGATCATCGTTCCGGAAACCCTGCAACACCAGTGGCTGGTAGAAATGCTGCGCCGTTTCAACCTGCGCTTCGCGCTGTTCGATGACGAACGCTATACCGAAGCGCAGCACGACGCGTATAACCCGTTTGAAACCGAACAACTGGTGATCTGTTCGCTGGATTTCGCCCGCCGTAATAAGCAGCGTCTGGAACATTTGTGCGACGCCGAGTGGGATTTACTGGTGGTCGACGAAGCGCATCATCTGGTGTGGAGTACCGATGCGCCGAGCCGTGAATATATGGCCATCGAACAGTTAGCTGAACGCGTGCCGGGCGTGCTGCTGCTGACCGCCACGCCAGAACAGCTGGGGATGGAAAGCCATTTCGCCCGTCTGCGCCTGCTCGATCCGAACCGTTTCCACGATTTCGAACAGTTTGTCGAAGAACAGAAAAACTACCGTCCTGTCGCCGATGCGGTGGCCATGCTGCTGGCGGGCAATAAACTCAGCAACGACGAACTGAACAGGCTGGGCGATCTGATCGGCGAACAGGATATTGAACCGCTGTTGCAGGCCGCTAATAGCGATCGCGACGATGCGCAGGCCGCCCGTGATGAGCTGGTATCGATGCTGATGGATCGCCACGGCACCAGCCGCGTTCTGTTCCGCAACACCCGTAACGGCGTCAAGGGGTTCCCGAAACGTGAACTGCATACGGTAAAACTGCCGCTGCCGACCCAGTATCAGACCGCCATTAAGGTCTCCGGCATTATGGGCGCGCGTAAAAGCGCGGAAGATCGCGCCCGCGATATGCTCTATCCGGAACAAATTTATCAGGAGTTCGAAGGCGATACCGGCACCTGGTGGAACTTCGACCCACGCGTTGAGTGGCTGATGGGCTATCTGACCAGCCATCGTTCGCAAAAAGTGCTGGTGATCTGCGCTAAGGCGACCACCGCGTTACAGCTGGAGCAGGTGCTGCGCGAACGCGAAGGCATCCGCGCCGCCGTGTTCCATGAGGGCATGTCGATTATCGAACGCGACCGCGCCGCCGCCTGGTTCGCCGAAGAAGATACCGGCGCGCAGGTGCTGTTATGTTCCGAAATCGGCTCCGAAGGACGTAACTTCCAGTTTGCCAGCAATCTGGTGATGTTCGACTTGCCGTTTAACCCGGATCTGCTGGAACAGCGTATTGGTCGTCTGGATCGTATCGGCCAGGCGCATGATATCCAGATCCACGTCCCGTACCTGGAAAAAACCGCCCAGTCGGTGCTGGTTCGCTGGTATCACGAAGGGCTGGACGCCTTTGAGCACACCTGCCCGACCGGTCGCGCGATTTATGATTCAGCCTACGCCAGTCTGATTAACTATCTGGCCGCGCCTGAAGAAACCGACGGGTTTGACGATCTGATCAAATCCTGCCGCGAGCAACATGAAGCGCTAAAAGCCCAGTTAGAACAGGGCCGCGACCGCCTGCTGGAGATCCACTCCAACGGTGGTGAAAAAGCCCAACAGCTTGCACAAAGCATTGAAGAACAGGACGACGACACCAACCTGATCGCGTTCGCCATGAACCTGTTCGATATCGTCGGCATTAACCAGGACGATCGCGGCGACAACCTGATCGTGCTGACGCCGTCCGACCACATGTTGGTGCCGGATTTCCCCGGCCTGCCGGAAGACGGCTGTACTATCACGTTTGAACGTGACGTAGCCCTGTCTCGCGAAGATGCGCAGTTTATTACCTGGGAACATCCGCTCATCCGTAACGGACTGGATCTGATCCTCTCCGGCGACACCGGCAGCAGCACCATTTCGCTGTTGAAAAATAAAGCGCTGCCCGTCGGCACGCTGCTGGTCGAACTGGTTTACGTCGTGGAAGCGCAGGCGCCGAAACAGCTACAACTGAACCGCTTCCTGCCGCCGACGCCGGTACGTATGCTGTTAGATAAAAACGGCAACAATCTGGCCGCCCAGGTCGAGTTTGAAACCTTCAACCGTCAGCTCAGCGCCGTGAATCGCCACACCGGCAGCAAACTGGTTAACGCCGTGCAACAGGACGTCCACGCCATTTTGCAACTGGGCGAGACGCAGATTGAAAAGTCCGCCAGAGCGCTGATTGATAACGCGCGTCGCGAGGCGGATGAAAAACTGTCCGGGGAACTGTCGCGTCTGGAAGCGCTGCGCGCCGTCAACCCGAACATTCGCGACGACGAACTTGCCGCTATCGACAGCAACCGTCAGCAGGTGCTGGAAAGCCTGAATCAGGCAGGCTGGCGTCTGGACGCGCTGCGTCTTATCGTCGTCACGCACCAATAACGGAGCCGTACATGGGGATGGAAAACTACAATCCGCCGCAGGAACCCTGGCTGGTTATCCTGTATCAGGATGAGCACATTATGGTGGTCAATAAGCCCAGCGGCCTGTTGTCCGTGCCGGGGCGTCTGGAAGCGCACAAAGACAGCATTATGACGCGTATCCAGCGCGACTACCCGCAGGCAGAATCGGTGCATCGTCTGGATATGGCCACCAGCGGCGTGATTGTAGTGGCACTGACCAAAGCCGCGGAGCGGGAGCTAAAACGCCAGTTCCGCGAACGTGAGCCGAAAAAGCAGTATGTAGCGCGCGTATGGGGTCATCCCTCCCCGGCGGAAGGGCTGGTTGACTTACCGCTCATCTGCGACTGGCCGAACCGGCCAAAGCAGAAAGTGTGTTATGAAACCGGCAAACCGGCGCAAACGGAATATAACGTGGTGGAGTTTGCGGCGGATAATACCGCCCGCGTGGTGCTCAAGCCGATCACCGGGCGTTCGCATCAGCTTCGTGTGCATATGCTGGCGTTAGGCCACCCGATTTTAGGCGATCGGTTTTACGCCTCGCCGGAAGCGTTGTCGCTGGCGCCGCGTTTGCAGTTACACGCCGAAATGCTGACCATTACCCATCCCGCTTACGGCACCAGCATGACGTTTAAAGTCCCGGCAGATTTTTAAATTCAGAGCCAATTTATGCCGGGGCGCTTCGCTTGCCCGGCCTACATTCATTAACGTAGGCCGGATAAGGCGCTAGCCGCATCCGGCAATTCAATCACTTGAAGCCTTTCTGTTCTTTGATTAGCTCATACGCTTTCTGAATTTCCTGCGCTTTTTGCTTCGCCATTTCCATCATTTCCGGCGGTAAACCTTTCGCGACCAGTTTGTCCGGATGATGCTCGCTCATCAGTTTGCGATAAGCGCGTTTAATGGTGGTTGCATCATCGGTGGTTTTAACCCCCAGCACATTACAGGCATCTTCCAGCGTCGGGCCGCGCTGCGCCTGCTGCCAGCCGCCGCCGGACTGTTGATGATAACCGCCGCCAAACTGCGCGCCGCCCTGCATCATGCGCAGAAACTGATCGAACTGTACGCGGGAAATACCTAACTCTTCCGCAATCACGTACAGCACTTCCCGCTCATTAGGATGCAGAGAGCCATCGGCAAACGCCGCCTGGATCTGAATTTCCAGAAACATCCGGATCAGATCAAAACGCCCGAAGCAGACGCTACGAAACTGCCGCATCTTTTCACGTAATGGGTAATTATCCGCTTTTCCGACCCGAAAGGCGTTCTGCGCGGCAGTACGTGAATCGCCGTGTAAATTCATACGATCCATCAACTGACTGGCGATATGAATATCCGCTTCCGTCACCCGTCCTTTTGATTTGGTTAAGTGGCCCATCACCTCAAAGGTGGTGGCAAAAAACAGCGCCTGCCGTTCCCGCTGGTTGGCAAACCACGCCATTTTTCGGCTGCGGGCTTTGTCGAACATATGGCCCACCAGCAGACCCAGGACCACGCCCCAAAAGCCGCCGCCCGTCATCAGGGCTACGGCGACGCCAATTATCTTTCCCCAGTACTGCATAGACTCCCCAAAACGTTACGCTATCGGTGAGGCTATCTCCCACAAAATAAGGTGCTTTTCTGCGAATGAAGGCTACGGTCAATTGTGGGACATCGCCTATAATTTGCATTATCATACCTGTCATTCAATGCCGTGCCTAACACCACAGACGCTAAACGGCAGGATTAACACTGGCGCAGCGAAGATGAGTAAGTTAGGCTGTGACCGTTTGTCACGCGCAACGCTACCGATGATGGAACAATAAATACAACGTATGAAAAAACGTATTCCCACTCTTCTGGCCACCATGATCGCCAGCGCCCTTTATAGTCATCAGGGGCTGGCAGCCGATCTCGCCTCACAGTGTATGTTGGGCGTGCCGAGCTACGATCGTCCTCTGGTAAAAGGCGATACCAACGATCTGCCGGTTACTATCAATGCCGATAACGCTAAAGGTAACTACCCGGACGATGCCGTTTTTACCGGCAACGTGGACATTATGCAGGGGAATAGCCGCCTGCAAGCGGATGAAGTGCAGCTTCATCAGAAGCAGGCGGAAGGTCAGCCGGAACCTGTACGCACCGTCGATGCGCTGGGTAATGTGCATTATGATGACAATCAGGTCATCCTTAAAGGGCCGAAGGGCTGGGCGAACCTGAACACCAAAGACACGAACGTCTGGGAAGGCGATTACCAGATGGTGGGCCGTCAGGGGCGCGGTAAAGCCGATCTCATGAAGCAGCGCGGCGAAAACCGCTATACCATTCTGGAAAACGGCAGCTTTACCTCCTGTCTGCTTGGCTCCGATACCTGGAGCGTGGTGGGGAGTGAAGTCATCCATGACCGCGAAGAACAGGTTGCGGAGATCTGGAACGCCCGGTTTAAAGTAGGTCCGGTTCCGATCTTTTATAGCCCCTATTTACAGCTACCCGTCGGTGACAAACGTCGCTCAGGTTTCCTGATCCCGAACGCGAAATACACGACCAAGAACTATTTCGAGTTCTACTTACCGTATTACTGGAACATCGCGCCCAATATGGACGCCACCATCACCCCGCACTATATGCACCGCCGCGGCAATATTATGTGGGAGAACGAATTCCGTTATCTCACGCAGGCAGGCGCCGGGTTGATGGAATTAGATTATCTGCCTTCTGATAAAGTCTACGAGGACGATCATCCCAAAGAGGGCGATAAGCACCGCTGGTTATTCTACTGGCAGCACTCAGGCGTGATGGATCAGGTGTGGCGTTTTAACGTCGATTACACCAAAGTCAGCGACTCCAGCTACTTTAACGATTTCGACAGTAAGTACGGTTCCAGTACCGACGGTTACGCAACGCAGAAATTCAGCGTCGGCTACGCCGTACAAAACTTTGACGCTACGGTGTCGACCAAACAATTCCAGGTCTTTAACGATCAAAACACCAGCAGCTACTCTGCGGAGCCGCAGTTAGACGTTAACTACTACCATAACGATCTCGGGCCGTTTGATACCCGGATTTACGGCCAGGCGGTGCACTTTGTTAACACCAAAGACAATATGCCGGAAGCAACCCGCGTCCACCTGGAGCCAACCATCAATTTGCCGCTCTCCAACCGCTGGGGCAGCCTGAACACCGAAGCGAAGCTGATGGCGACGCACTATCAGCAAACGAATCTGGACAGCTATAACAGCGATCCAAACAATAAAAATAAGCTGGAAGATTCGGTTAACCGCGTCATGCCGCAGTTTAAAGTCGACGGTAAGCTCATCTTCGAACGCGATATGGCGATGCTGGCGCCGGGGTATACCCAGACGCTGGAACCACGCGTGCAGTACCTGTATGTGCCGTACCGCGACCAGAGCGGCATCTATAACTACGATTCTTCTTTGCTGCAATCCGACTATAACGGCCTGTTCCGCGACCGCACTTATGGCGGTCTCGACCGTATTGCTTCCGCCAACCAGGTCACGACCGGCGTCACAACACGCATTTATGATGATGCCGCCGTTGAACGTTTTAACGTTTCTGTTGGTCAAATCTACTATTTCACGGAGTCTCGCACCGGCGATGACAACATTAAATGGGAGAATGACGACAAAACCGGTTCGCTGGTTTGGGCAGGCGACACTTACTGGCGTATTTCAGAACGCTGGGGGCTGCGTAGCGGAGTGCAGTACGATACCCGTCTGGATAGCGTCGCTACCAGCAGCAGCAGCCTCGAATACCGTCGGGATCAGGATCGTCTGGTACAGTTGAACTACCGCTATGCCAGCCCGGAATATATTCAGGCTACGTTGCCTTCGTATTATTCCACGGCAGAGCAGTATAAAAACGGCATCAACCAGGTGGGCGCGGTGGCAAGTTGGCTGATTGCCGATCGCTGGTCGATTGTCGGCGCGTACTACTTCGATACCAATTCGAGCAAACCTGCAGACCAGATGCTCGGCTTGCAGTACAACTCTTGCTGCTATGCGATCCGCGTCGGATACGAACGTAAGCTGAACGGTTGGGATAACGATAAACAACACGCGATTTATGATAACGCGATTGGCTTCAACATTGAGCTGCGCGGTTTGAGCTCTAACTACGGCCTCGGCACGCAAGAAATGTTGCGTTCGAACATTCTGCCGTACCAAAGCTCTATGTAATCTGATTGATTTACAACGTAATCCGCATTGCGGTTAATTGAAATGGAAAAAGTATGAAGAACTGGAAAACGCTGCTTCTCGGTATCGCCATGATCGCGAATACCAGTTTCGCTGCCCCCCAGGTAGTCGATAAAGTCGCAGCCGTCGTCAATAATGGCGTCGTGCTGGAAAGCGACGTTGATGGCTTAATGCAATCAGTCAAACTCAACGCGGGTCAGGCAGGTCAGCAGCTTCCGGACGACGCCACGCTGCGTCACCAGATCCTGGAACGTTTGATTATGGATCAAATTATCCTGCAGATGGGTCAGAAGATGGGGGTGAAGATCACGGATGAGCAGTTGGATCAGGCCATCGCCAACATCGCCAAACAAAACAATATGACGATGGATCAGATGCGCAGCCGTCTGGCTTACGATGGGCTGAACTATTCAACCTACCGTAACCAGATTCGTAAAGAGATGATTATCTCTGAAGTGCGCAACAACGAGGTTCGTCGCCGTATCACCGTTTTGCCGCAAGAAGTTGACGCGCTGGCAAAACAGATTGGCACCCAAAACGACGCCAGCACCGAGCTGAACCTGAGACATATCCTGATTGCTCTGCCGGAAAACCCAACCTCCGAGCAGGTTAACGACGCGCAGCGCCAGGCGGAAAGCATTGTTGAAGAAGCGCGTAACGGCGCAGATTTCGGCAAACTGGCGATTACCTACTCTGCCGACCAGCAGGCGCTAAAAGGCGGTCAGATGGGCTGGGGCCGTATCCAGGAGCTGCCGGGGATTTTCGCCCAGGCGCTGAGCACCGCGAAGAAAGGCGACATTGTCGGCCCGATTCGCTCCGGCGTCGGCTTCCACATTCTGAAAGTAAACGACCTGCGCGGTCAGAGCCAGAGTATCTCCGTGACCGAAGTTCACGCTCGTCACATTCTGCTTAAGCCGTCGCCGATCATGAACGATCAGCAGGCGCGCCTGAAGCTGGAAGAAATCGCGGCTGACATTAAGAGTGGTAAAACCACATTTGCCGCTGCGGCGAAAGAGTACTCTCAGGACCCGGGCTCCGCTAACCAGGGCGGTGATTTGGGTTGGGCTACGCCAGATATTTTCGACCCGGCGTTCCGCGACGCGCTAACGAAGCTGCATAAAGGCCAAATAAGCGCGCCGGTACACTCCTCTTTCGGCTGGCATCTGATCGAATTGCTGGATACGCGTAAGGTAGACAAAACCGATGCGGCGCAGAAAGATCGCGCTTATCGTATGCTGATGAACCGTAAATTCTCAGAAGAAGCGGCGACCTGGATGCAAGAACAGCGCGCCAGCGCTTACGTTAAGATTTTGAGTAACTAATGAGCAGTGCGCAACGCGTTGTTATCACTCCCGGCGAACCCGCCGGGATTGGCCCCGATCTTGTTGTCCAACTGGCGCAACGCGCGTGGCCGATTGAACTGGTCGTCTGTGCGGACGGCGCGCTCCTGACGGAGCGGGCCGCCATGCTCGGCCTGCCCCTCTCGCTTCTCCCTTACTCGCCTGATGTCCCCGCTGCGCCGCAGCCCGCGGGAACGTTGACTCTATTGCCGGTCTCGCTGCGCGCGCCTGCCATCCCCGGTCAGTTGACGGTAGAAAATGGCCCCTATGTGGTCGAGACGCTGGCGCGAGCGTGTGATGGCTGTCTGAACGGTGAATTTGCCGCGCTGATCACAGGCCCCGTGCACAAAGGCGTTATTAACGACGCAGGCATTTCGTTTACCGGTCATACCGAGTTTTTCGAAGAGCGTTCGCAGGCGAAAAAAGTCGTGATGATGCTGGCAACCGAAGAACTTCGCGTGGCGCTGGCGACCACGCATCTGCCGCTACGGGCGATTGCAGACGCCATCACCCCTGCGCTTTTGCACGAAGTGATTGCTATTTTGCATCACGATTTGCGGACCAAATTTGGTATTGCCGAACCGCGCATTCTTGTCTGTGGCCTGAATCCGCACGCGGGCGAAGGCGGTCATATGGGCACGGAAGAGATAGACACCATCATTCCGGTGCTCGACGAGCTGCGGGCGCAGGGAATGAACCTCAACGGGCCGCTACCTGCTGATACGCTGTTTCAGCCCAAATATCTCGATAATGCCGACGCGGTGCTGGCAATGTACCACGATCAGGGCCTGCCCGTGCTAAAATACCAGGGATTCGGTCGGGGAGTGAATATTACGCTCGGCCTACCTTTTATTCGAACCTCCGTTGACCACGGCACCGCGCTTGAACTGGCGGGCCGTGGAAAAGCGGATGTCGGCAGTTTTATTACGGCGCTTAATCTCGCCATCAAAATGATTGTTAATACCCAATGAATAATCGAGTCCATCAGGGCCATTTAGCCCGTAAACGCTTCGGGCAAAACTTTCTCAACGATCGGTTTGTGATCGACAGTATTGTTTCTGCTATTAATCCGCAAAAAGGCCAGGCGATGGTTGAAATCGGCCCCGGTCTGGCGGCGCTGACGGAGCCGGTCGGCGAACGACTGGATAAGCTCACGGTCATTGAACTTGACCGCGATCTGGCGGCGCGTTTGCAAACCCATCCGTTTTTAGGGTCGAAGCTGACTATTTATCAGCAGGACGCCATGACCATGAACTTTGGCGAACTGTCTGCGCAGTTGGGCCAACCGCTGCGTGTGTTCGGCAATCTGCCCTATAATATCTCCACCCCGCTGATGTTCCATCTCTTTAGCTATACTGATGCCATTGCCGACATGCACTTTATGTTGCAAAAAGAAGTGGTAAATCGTCTGGTTGCAGGGCCGAACAGCAAAGCGTATGGTCGTTTAAGCGTGATGGCGCAATATTACTGTCAGGTGATCCCGGTGCTTGAAGTGCCGCCATCCGCCTTCACGCCGCCGCCCAAAGTGGACTCCGCCGTGGTGCGTCTGGTTCCACACGCAACGATGCCTTACCCGGTTAAAGATATTCGCGTGTTGAGCCGTATTACCACCGAGGCCTTTAACCAGCGCCGTAAAACGATCCGTAATAGTCTCGGTAATCTTTTTAGCGTTGAGACGTTGACGGAAATGGGTATTGACCCGGCAATGCGCGCGGAAAATATCTCTGTCGCGCAGTACTGCCAGATGGCCAACTATCTGTCGGAAAACGCGCCTTTGAAGGAGAGTTAAACATGATCAATTCGCCCAGAGTGTGTATTCAGGTGCAAAGCGTCTACATTGAGGCGCAATCCTCACCTGACGATGAACGTTACGTTTTTGCCTATACCGTAACCATCCGCAATCTGGGCCGGGCGCCAGTGCAGCTATTGGGCCGCTACTGGCTGATTACCAATGGTCATGGCCGTGAAACCGAAGTCCAGGGCGAAGGTGTGGTTGGCGTCCAGCCGCGCATTGCGCCTGGCGAAGAGTATCAGTACACCAGCGGCGCGGTAATTGAAACGCCGCTGGGCACCATGCAGGGTCATTACGAAATGATCGATGAAAATGGCGACGCCTTTACCATCGACATTCCCGTGTTTCGACTCGCCGTCCCTACACTCATTCACTAAAATTATAACAATGGCAACTTATCTCATCGGCGACGTTCACGGTTGCTACGACGAACTGATCGCCTTATTACAGCAAGTGGAATTTACGCCAGATACAGACACTCTATGGCTGACTGGCGATTTGGTCGCCCGCGGTCCCGGTTCGCTGGACGTGTTACGCTACGTCAAATCACTTGGCAATAGCGTGCGTTTGGTGCTGGGGAATCACGATTTACACCTGTTGGCCGTATTCGCCGGGATTAGCCGCAACAAACCTAAAGACCGGCTGACCCCGCTTCTTGAAGCGCCGGACGCCGATGAGCTGTTGAATTGGTTACGCCGTCAGCCGCTGTTGCAGGTAGATGAAGAGAAAAAGCTGATCATGGCGCATGCGGGTATTACCCCGCAGTGGGATTTGCAGACGGCAAAAGAGTGCGCCCGCGATGTTGAAGCGGTGCTGTCGAGCGACTCGTATCCGTTTTTCCTCGACGCGATGTATGGCGATATGCCGAATAACTGGTCGCCGGAGTTAAGCGGTCTGGCGCGGCTACGCTTTATTACTAATGCCTTTACCCGTATGCGTTACTGCTTTCCTAACGGTCAACTGGATATGTACAGCAAAGCGTCGCCGGAAAATGCCCCTGCGCCGCTGAAGCCGTGGTTCGCCATTCCGGGGCCGGTGAGCGAGGCTTACAGTATTGCGTTCGGGCACTGGGCGTCGCTGGAAGGGAAAGGGACGCCGGAAGGTATTTACGCGCTGGATACCGGTTGCTGCTGGGGCGGGGAGTTGACCTGTTTACGCTGGGAAGATAAACAGTATTTTGTGCAGCCGTCAAACCGCCAGATGGATATGGGCGAAGGCGAAGCGGTCAACGCCTGATAGATTTATGCCTGATGGCGCTACGCTTATCAGGCCTACATCCGGCTACATCTGGCTCAAGAGTAGGCCGGATAAGGCGTTTCGCCGCCATCCGGCACTACAGCGTTAACGACGTTCCAGAATCTCGAAACAATAGCTGTGAGAATTCTGCGCGTCGGCATCGTGAAACTCACTGAATACCGATTCCCAGTCATCCGGTTCATAATCCGGAAAATGGGTATCGCCTTCGACTTCCGCATCAATATGCGTCAGATAAAGCTTCTGCGCCTTTGGCAGGAACTGCTCGTACACGCGCCCGCCGCCAATGACCATAATTTCCGGCGCATCGCCGCAAGCGGCAATCGCCTCATCGACAGACTTCACCCACTGCACGCGATCGTCGGTGCCCGGCTGGCTGCTGATAACAATATTTTTACGTCCCGGTAAGGGGCGTCCGATGGACTCCCAGGTGTGACGTCCCATGACGACAGGTTTATTTAACGTGTTACGTTTAAACCAGGCGAGATCGGCAGGCAGGTTCCACGGCATGGCGTTTTCCATACCGATGACGCGATCCACCGCTAACGCCGCAATCAGACTGATCATTAATTATTTCCTGATACAAAAAAAATTGCCGCCACTATACGTAAAGCGCAATCTTTCGTCGACTGACGAAAAGAGGATGAGCACGAAAATTTTTCGTTCTGCTGGCGACGCCACTCATTTGATGTGGAGCGCCAGCATTACAGTAGTTCAAAAACAGCCAATTAGCAGTAAAGTTTGCAGAACATCACATTTTTTACTTTAGATTGACGGTTTGACCTCGGGTTCATCAGCGGCCTCCCCGGAATGTTTGCCCTCAGCCGTTCCCTGCCAGCCGTGGCGCTGAATCAACGACAGATGCTCCCGGTCCTCGGTAATAATTTCGCTCAACATCGCGCTGGTACGTTTATAGGCGGCGGCGCGAGATAACGGATCGTTTTCCCCTTTCGCCATCTCTTCCACCATCCGGGTATTAAAATGACGGAACAGATCCGCGCGCTCGCGGGCTTCATAACGTCCCAGCCCCAGCGCTTCCAGCGCCTGTCGTCCGCTTTTGAGCGCGCCTTCGAAGGTTTCACGTTCGGGCATCGCCACACCAGCCTGGCGCAGGCGAATATAATGATCGACATCACGGGCACGGGCGATAATCTGCAGATGCGGGAAATGCGACTTCACCAGTTCACTCAGTTGCAAATTGGTTTGCGGATCGTCAATGGCGTTAATCAATACCTCCGCCTTCGCCGCTCCGGCAGATTCCAGTAAATCCATACGCGTCGCGTCGCCATAAAAAACCTTCATGCCGAATTTACGCAGCGTTTCGATATGATCGGGGTCGTGATCGAGCACCACCATCTTCACCCCGCTCGACAGCAGCAAACGCCCGGCTATCTGACCAAATCGTCCAAACCCGGCCACAATAACCCGCGGTTGCTCTTCGTCGATTTCATCCGCCTCGCGCGCTTCACCCGTCGCGGTCTTCTCCATGCGCGTCAGCAGCACCAGAAAAATCGGCGTAGCCGCCATCGACAGCGCGACCGCCAGCGTCAGCGCTTTTGCCCATTCCGGCTCAAGTACATCCGCCATTTGCGCCGCGCCAAAAACCACAAACGCAAACTCACTTCCCTGGCCTAATAAGACGGCAAACCAGCGACGCTGTTTTGCCGGTACGCCCAGCGGCCTCGCGACCAGCCACAGCATGACGATTTTGATTGCCAGAAAACCGGCCAACAACAGCAGAATGCGCAGCGGATTCTCCACCAGCGTGCCGAAATCAATCGACATGCCGACGCCAATAAAGAACAGCCCCAGCAGCAACCCCTTAAAGGGTTCAATATCGCTTTCCAGCGCATGACGGTATTCCGAACTCGCCAGCAGAACGCCCGCCAGGAACGCGCCCATCGCCATTGACAGCCCAACCTCTTCCAGCAACAGGCCGAAACCAAACACCAGAAATAGCGCCACGGCGCTGAACACTTCCCGCAAACCAGAACGCGCGACAAAGCGCAGCGCCGGGCGCGTAACGTAGCGTCCCAGCAACACCACCAGCGCCAACGCGCCTGCGACTTTCAACGCCGATAGCGCAAACGCGCCAAGCGTGGTGGATGCGCCGCTGGCGGCCAGCAGCGGAATCATCGCCACCAGCGGGATCGCCGCGATATCCTGGAACAAGAGCACTGCAAATGCGCTACGCCCTACTTGTGAAACGGTCAGGTTACGCTCATTCATTGCCTGCATGGCGATAGCCGTGGACGAAAGCGCCAGCGTCATACCAATCAGTTCCGCCACCTGCCAACGCAGGCCAAGAAACATGCAGAACAGACCGATCAGTCCGCCGCAGACCACCATCTGTAACGCGCCGCCGCCAAATACCGAGGCGCGCAGCTTCCATAACCGTTGCGGGTCCAGCTCAAGCCCAATAACAAACAACATCAGCACGACGCCGATTTCCGCAAAATGCAGAATAGATTCGGCGTCCGTCACCAGCCGTAGCCCCCAGGGGCCGATAATGCAACCCACAATCAGATACCCCAGCACCGATCCTAAGCCCAAACGTACCGCAATCGGCACAATCAGCGCCGCCGAACCAAGATAGATCAGCGCCTGCAGTAGAGTATGGCTATCCATGATTCACCTCCTGCCATGCCAGTAAACGCTGTTTATACTGACGCGCCTGCGCCTGTAAGGTGTCGTCATCGCAAATGAACGTGCAGTGCATGGCAAACGGCGGCAGCCATTTGAGGCCGCAATAGAGCGCCGTCGCCTGTAGCGGCTGAGAAAGGACGTCAAATCCCGGATGTGAACCGATAGTAAAATGGTTTTCACCACCGCCGGTCGTTACCGCCCACAGCAGATGTTTACCGTGCAATGCCGTACCGCCATGACCGTAAGCCCAGCCGTGGGTGAGGACTTTATCCATCCATAATTTGAGTAAAGGAGGGACGCTATACCACTGCATCGGATGCTGCCAGACGATAAGACTCGCGCGCGACAGCGCCTCCTGTTCGGCAGCAACGTCAATATTGAAATCGGGATAGAGGTGATAAAGCGAACGTATTTCGACGTTTTCCAGCGTCCCTGCCTGTTCAAGCATCCGCTTATTCGCATGAGAATGATGCGGATACGGATGCGCATAAATAATGAGGATCATGATTATCCTGTGATGATCTGTTTTTTATCACAAAGTGTAGTGACAAATTCGCCAGGCTAATAGTGAATATTATTGAGCGGCTAATCAGAAAAAATTGAATTAACGCCAGCAAGGAGTTGACGCCATCCTGCCCCCGGAAGATGCCCTCGAAGGGCCGCAGGCGTTTGTGGAAAAGCGCGATCCGGTGTGGAAAGGTCGGTGATGATAGCAGCCTTAAATCGCTGACAAATCGGTTTAAGGCCTTCTTGTCGGGCGGCGCTGCGCTAAATTTGCCTGTAATGACTGTAATATCAATCCATTACATGATGACACAGGCCCAATAAGCGCAGCGCCAACAGCATCTGAACCTCCAGACACGGTGGATGCCAGATCGCCGACGCATAAATTAACCTAATGGGTCAGGTACTTAGAGCCTGGCCCAGTAGGCGTAATTGTTGAAGCCAGTTTGGGGCCGACCAGCGCGCAGAAACCGGAGCGTACACGTAGTACGTGAGGATTTTGAGCACTGCCCGGTCCCAAAATGGCGAATAAAATAGCCTAATGGGCCAGGCTCTTAATCTTTCGCCATGCGGTTAAACTGCTCAATAGTAAGATCCCACGGCTCACGGGCCGCATCCGGCATAAAACTGCCGTCATCCACGCCAATTTCGTCTTTGATAATTTTATTCAGTTTTTCATTCATCGTAAGAATGAGATCCTGATATTTCTGTTTATCAGCAGCAAGGTTATGGTTCTCATCGGGATCATTTTTAAGATCGTAAAGTTCAAGATCGTTGTACTTAATAAGATCCTCCCAGGTTTCCGGCGTATTATGCTCCCTTAGCGAGAAATAACGCGCAAACTTATAACGACCATCGTTAATCATCCGCGTCCCTGAACGATGGCTGAAATCAGGATGCAAATGGGATATTTCCTGCTTGATTTGCGCCACCGTTTTTTGTTTATCTCTTTGTAGCGCGATAACGCGGTGGAGATAATGGGCATCGGTATACAAGATCATGCCATAGCAATATAAGCTGGCATTTCTCACCGCATTAACCGCAACGCCCTCCGGGTTTTTTAGCAATCCGCTAAAATTAACGCCTTTGCGGTTGCCTAACGCCTGGTGCTGTTTTTCTTCCGGCAAACCGGTCAGCCCAACTAATGTCGGCGCGATATCAAGATGACAGGTCAACGCCTGACATTTCTTATTACCGGGGTACGCCGGGTGGGAAATAATCATCGGTACATGGATCTGTTCTTTATAAACGGAAGCGCCTTTACCGTGCATCTGATGGCTTCCGCCTAATTCGCCATGATCGGCAGTAAATACAACAATCGTTTTATCAGTTAACTTGAGGGCATCAAGTTCATTTAATATCCGGTCAAGGTGAGTATCACAATCGCGGATACAGTTGAAATAGTAGTCAAGCAGTTTACGCCAACGACGATCTTCATCAGGAAACTGCCCTTCCAGCGCAGCGCGCGCCGTCTGGTATTCAAGATGCGCCGGCGGTCTTCCCTGCTCATTGAATGATTGATGCCTGTTTGCCGGCAGCGGATAGTTCGGCCAGCTTGCCTGATAAAGCTCGTTTTCCGGCGGCTGCGTGGGCGCCAGGGTATTATCATCCTGATCCAACTCGCCACGCCACTGTACCTTTTCTCCCTCTTTATCGGTATCAATAAACATGACGTCATGAGGATTAACGAGGTTAACGGCCAGGAACCAGGGCTTGTGTTGGTCATTCAAGGGCTGCCCCTTGCATCTTAACCAATTTATAGTCTGAGCCGTGGTGGTTGAATCATAAAAATAGCCGCCTTTACTATGGCCTATAATATCGCCGATGCCGTGATAGTCAGAAAAACCATATTTTTCCATAATTTTATGTAATTCTGGTTCAGGAATATCTCCGACATCAATATCTTCATCTTTTTCGTCAGGCAAAGGCTTCTCCAGTTTTTCTGTAAGATGCCACTTACCTTTATAGGCCGTATAGTATCCCAGTTCCCGCATCATATGGCCTGTGGTTCCAAGAGCGGGGTCAAGGTCATAAGGCATCCAGGGTAATCCCAGATTATCAAACATCTTTGTCTGGGGCATATGTAAGCCGGTATACAATACGGAGCGGGAAGGCGTACAGACATTACTGGTATTCTGATGATTACAGAATGTCACCCCCGTTTTCATGAGCCGCTCTCTGCCGGGTACCGGGAAAGGAAACGTAGGAAAAAAACGCTCCTGGTCGGTCACGACTAACAGAATATTATATCCTTCTGGCAATTTTTCCGGGATTTCGCCAGTAAACGGTTTATCCCACGCCGGTTTCGCCTTGACGGCGCATTTTTCATCAGCCTTTACCGCGCCGGATAGCATACCGCCGGCGGCAAGAATACCGGCGCTGGTTAACAGTTTCCTACGCGTAAGATCCGTCTCTTCTGCGGACAGATTTTTTTTATTACTCATATTATTATACCTGTAGTCAGTAACTTTATCACATATTCATTTATTACTGTACGAGGAAGCGTGGATATGTATCAATGCCTTCCGGGTAAGAATATGTGTTATAAATTGATTTGTATTTCAAATTAGAAATATATTAATAAATAACCATAATTCACTGAAAAATTATTTAGATGAAAAGTTCATTGTTTTTATTTTAGAGATACAACTGCAGACATTACTTCATAAAAAAATACATTATTAAACATACTCAATAGCGCTGTGTTCGTGCCTTTTCCCTTCAACTACGGTGATTACCCTATGCCGCTACAATAAAATCGCTCCGAAAGAAACACTATCAGTAACAGGCCGCGCAACCATAGACATACAACCGGTAATATCACGCTGGGAAATTAAAACATAACTCAATTCTGTTATGTTGCTTATGAATAAAACTAGCGTATTGCCGCGTGATTCAATAAAAATTACGCCATTAAAAGAAATAATATAAAAACTATTATTTACAGGGGGTTAAGTTTCTTTTTAGCTGGCAGTGCATTATTTTACATTGACAACAACATAAAGAGGTGACTATAACAAGATATAAGACGGTCACACCAAATAAGGCTATTTTCAGATAATCAACCGAGGTTATTACCCAAAATAATTCGAGTTGCTTAAAGGCGGCAAGGGAGTGAGTCCCCAGGAGCATAGATAATTATGTGACTGAGGTGAGCGACAAATTTGCCGGGAGCAGATTTGAACGTCGCGTGCGACGGCCCGTCAGGGCGAGGCCCATAGGTGGGCCGAGTAATCCGTAGCCAACCCATAAGCAACCTGAAGTATGAAGGGGATAAATAATTTCGTTACGGATTACTGATATTGCGCAAACCTTATCATCAATGCAACAGGAACAGAACCATGAAAAAACGCATTATTGTCGCCGCATTACTGGCAACGGTTGCTTCATTCAGCACGCTTGCGGCAGAGCAGGTCTCTAAGCAAGAAATCAGCCACTTCAAACTGGTTAAGGTCGGCACCATAAATGTGTCCCAGAGTGGCGGACAGATTTCCTCACCCTCTGATCTACGCGAAAAACTGTCAGAATTAGCCGATGCGAAAGGCGGAAAATATTATCATATTATCGCTGCACGTGAGCATGGTCCGAATTTTGAAGCCGTTGCCGAAGTTTATAACGATGCGACGAAATAAAGCTCTGATTGCGCCATAACGAGGGCACAGGCATGAAATAATAAGAGAGCGCCAGCAAGGTGCCATGTTACGTCACAATCCACTCAGGGCCGTCTGGAAACAGATGCTGGCCCTCTTTTTTATCAACAGTTCACCGGGGCAGGCAAGCCGTTGGAATGTGCGCGCGCAGGCAGTAAGCCCTGCGTGAATAAGACGGTTTTGCGGGCTGTTTTAAGATGATGTTTAGTGCGCTTTTACCTGCCTGAACCAGTAATTTTCCATTTTCGTTATCCATTTCCCCTTTTTATTTTTCGGTATTACGCCAGCCCAAAGTAATTGCAGCTGTCGGTTATAGGTTCCAATAGCGTGTCCACCATACGCCCCTTCAAATGCTATCACCATGGGTCCCTGCCCTTTTACCCCCTCTTGTCCTTCATGGCAATAAAGCGCGTTGCGGTGAGTCACGTCAAGTTCATACTGCACGTTCAGTTTCACACATTTTTCCCCGCAACTTTCTACTGGCGGCGATATTGTCATGGTATAAGGCGGGTTATCTGCCGTGGTTTTCCATGTTCCGATCAGGTCTTTGCAGACGTTTATCTCCGTAGCCCCGGAGGCGGCAGAAAATAGCGCGAGCAAATAAAAAGGTATTAGTTTCATTACAGACTCCTGTTCCTTATACCTCATCATTTATACCTAATCATAAGGATAAATGCCCTGCGATATGTTTTTTCCGGGAAATGTTGAGCCGCTGTTCAGAGAAATGTCGATGAGTGTAACCTCATGTAAGCGGACAGCGCGGTGGGGAAAGCGGGAACACGGGCGAACGTATTTCGACGTTTTCCGGCGTCCCTGCCAGTTCAGGCATCCGTTTATTCGCATGGGAATAAATGGATGCGCATAAAGAGAAAATATTATTGCGCGGCTAACCAGAAAAGATTGAATTAATTATCCAGCTCGCTCATATTTTTCAGCTGATCGCGGTTAATCTGTTCGGTTTTCCCGGTGGCGGCGTTTTTGTAAGACACCATACCGGTATCGTTATCGACCTCGGGTTTCCCGTCGGTGACAATAGTTTTGCCATCCGTGGTTTCAACCGCCTGGTTAGAAGAGCATCCTGCGACGGTGAATAGTGTTGCTGCGGTAAACAGTGCGGTCATAAGACGTTTTTGCATGGTGTTCTCCCTGCTTTTCAGTTGTTTTAGCATGTGACTGTTAACTGTAGCGTTATTGGCGAAAAGCAGGGAGAAATGCAGAACGCTCTTAACGAGGGTTATCCGATGGCGTTCCGCGCAAAGTCATGTTTCCGGTCTGTGTTAGCGTCAAGCCGCGAGTTTCCGGGGCAAACATCACCGATACGCCAAGCCCGACTAACGAAATCAACGCGCCAATCAGCATGACGTTATTAATACCGTAACGAGTAATAAAAATCGGTAATGCCCAGGTGGAGACAATGGTTCCGATGCGGCTTAATGACATGATGACCCCCACGGCCGAAGCGCGAATATCCGTCGGGAAGAGTTCATTAGGATAAAGCCATTGCAGTATGCCCGGTCCGCCGGAAAAGAAGGCGTATACCGCAAACGCCACCACGACCAGTATGATGCCCAGATTTGACACCAGCCCCAGCAGCGCCAGCGCGATAGTCATCATGGCGAAGCTGCCAATAAGCAGAGGGCGACGGCCAATACTGTTTAGCCAGAACATCGCCGGTATACAGCCCAGCATAAAAAAGAGGCTAATCACCACATTGCCGAGCGCCGCGTTGCGCCCCTGCTCCCAGCCGAGTAACCCGACGATCTGCGGCCCAAAGGTATAGATAGCGAACATCGGGATCACCTGACAGGTCCAGATAGCCGCAACGAACAGTACAAACGGAAAATGACGGCGATTAAACAGCTGCAGGAAGCGGGTCTCCTGCGGCGGCTCATCGTCAAAGCAGACCGGTTCGCCGAACAGTTTGATCATCATTTGTTCGCACTCTTTTACCCGTCCTTTTCGCAATAGCCAGCGTGGCGATTCCGGCAGGTCAAAGCGGCCAATCAAAATGATTAAGCACGGGATAAAGGCGCTGCCAAGCATCCAGCGCCAGCCGCCTTCCATGTCATACAGCCAGTAACCCACCAGGTTGGCGCAGGTCGCGCCTACGTACCACATCGCGGCGATAAAACCGATGGAGAACGCGCGCTGGCGGGTGTTGGAAAACTCCGTAATCATGGAAGTAGCGATAGGGTAATCCGCGCCGATAACAATGCCAATTAAAACGCGCATCACCAGTAATTCAAGCGGCGTGGAAACAAACATGGTCGCCACGGAGATAACGCCGATAGCGATAATATCAAGCAGGAACATTTTACGCCGCCCGACTTTATCGCAAATATAGCCAAACAACGAGGTGCCGATAAACAGTCCGGCAAGCGTAGCCGCGCCGAGCGCGCCAATCCATTCAGCATCAAGGTGCAATAGCGGCGTCAGTTGTTCCAGCGCCACGCCAATGATCACCAGCACGTAGCCATCAAGGAACGGGCCGCCGCTTCCCCACAGCATAATTCTGCGATGAATGGAGGAGAATTTAAGGTCATCAAAGTTCCTGGGCTGCTGCATAGTGATGTCCTGTTTCAACACGGGCAAAGCGCATCTGTAGGCCGGATAAGGCGTTTCCGCCGCCATCCGGCATTGGCGCCACATGATTGCCGGATGGCGACGCTACCGCATCTTATCCGGCCAACGGGGGCACAACTTCGTACTTATTAGCCGTAGCGGAACTCCACGCCAAACGTCCCGCGCGGGTATTCCCATTTTTCCAGCGCCGTATCAAGGCCGAGGATCCGGCACGTTCCGCACTCCAGGCACCCGGCGTAATCAAAACGAACGCTGCCGTCGTCCTGCTTTTTATACAGTCCCGCCGGACAGGCCTTAATCAGCACCTCCAGCGCCTGTTTATCAGGATCGGTTTTGAGAATGATGTGCGGGCTGTCTTCATCCACATTGAACTTATTGACGCCCAGTTTGCCGTCCACATTAACGGGAGATGTCATAATACGGTCACTCCTTTCAGGCCATCTTTCATCAGATTAATGAAGCCCACTTTCTTCGCATGGCGCAGGATTTTTTTACGCATGGGCACCGGAGCGGAGCCATCCACGGTGAACAGGTCGCGCGCGATATTGACCGCCATTTCGGGATAAGCGGTAAACATGCGGGGATTATCAAGAAAAGCCGGTAGTTTCTGATACATGCGCATATCGCGCATCGGACCTTCGTCCAGATGCTGACGGTATTCACCCAGCGACTGCTTGCTAAAATCGTCGCGCTTCATCGCCGAAAGCACCGTCTTCGCCGCCGCTTCGCCTGCGGATATGGCGAGATCCATACCCCGGATGGTAAAGCCGAGGTTCATACACATGCCGGCAGCATCCCCGGCAATCAGTACGCCATCGCCCACCAGTTCAGGCTGCATATTCATTCCCGCCTCGGGTACAACGTGCGCGGCATATTCCACCAGCTTGCCACCGGCGATCAGCGGCGCAACTGCCGGATGCTGTTTGAAATCTTCCAGCATTTGCGGGACCGATTTTTTCGCGTCTTTCAGATGATGAAGACCGCAGACCAGCCCCAGGGAAAGGGTTGTTTCATTCGTATACAGGAAGCCACCGCCCATCAGACCATCGGTCGGCGCTCCGGCAAACAGACAGGCGGCACCTTCGTTGCCCTGTAACTGGAAACGATCTTCAATGACCGACTTCGGCAATTCGATCAGTTCCTTCACGCCGACAGCAACATGCGATGCCTCAACACGCTTGGTCATGCCCAGCTTTTCAGCCAGCAGAGAATTCCCCCCGTCAGCGAGGATCACGACTTTGGCTTCCAGAATATCGCCATCGGCTTCCACGCCCACGACTTTGCCATCACGCTGAACGACGTTATCGACGCGAATACCGGTGATCAGTTGTGCCCCCTCCTCTTCGGCCTGCTCCATCAGCCAGGCGTCAAATTTACTGCGTAAGACGGAATAGGAAACCTGCGACGCTGAAGCATCTTCACCATTGCAGTAGTCGATAGTCATCGCCCCGTTGTCGGTCATAAAGGCGAGTTTTTCGTGGGTGATCATGCGTTCAATGGGGGCCTGATCCGCAAAGCCGGGAATGATGCGTTCCAGGCTATGTGCATACAAACGCCCACCGGTGACATTCTTCGCGCCAGCAGAATTGCCGCGCTCGATAACCAGCACCTGTGCACCTTCGCGAGCAAGCACCAGCGCCGCAACCGAACCGGCCAGACCTGCACCCACGATGATGGCATCAAAGATATCTTCGGACATACGTACTCCTGTCAGCGGCAGGATACCTTCGCATCCTGCCCGAAATGGTTTATCGCGCTAAGGCAGCCGTCAGCGCAGGCAGGATCTTCAGCGCATCGCCAACGATGCCAAAATCCGCATACTGGAAGATTGGCGCGTTTTTATCTTTGTTGATGGCGAAAATCGTCTGCGCGCCGTTGGCGCCGACCATGTGTTGGATCTGCCCGGAGATCCCCACTGCCAGATACAGTTCAGGTTTGAGCATCAGGTTGGAGATACCGACGTAGCGCTCGTGCTCCATCCACTTCTCGTTTTCCGCCACCGGGCGGGAACAGGCCAGCTCGGCGCCAATCGTCTGGCACAGCGCTTCGGCCAGCGAGATATTCTCTTTGCTGCCGATGCCGCGTCCCACGCTGACCACCAGACGCGCTTTGTCGAGGTCAACGCTGTTGCTCTGACGCGCCTGGGTTGCGGTGCGGGTCACGGCAGTGGCCGGAGCCTGCCACTGCACGGTGTGCATCTCGCCGCTGCGAGAAGCATCCGGTTGTTGTGCGTCAAACGTTCCGCTGCTGAGCGTGATCACGGCAAACGGCGAAGCGATGGTTTCTGCCCCTATCGCCAGACCGCCGTAGACCATATGTTTAACCGCCGCTTTTCCATCCTGCAGGGCGACTTCGCTGGCATCGTTGGAAACCGCAGCCGACAAGCGATAGCCCAGCTTTGCCGCCAACAGCTTGCCCCGACGCGTATTCGGCAGCAGCACCGCGCCGCCCTCGCTATGCTGACGAATAGTCTCAGCCATCGCAGCAGCGTAGTCTTCGATCATGCGGTCTTCTGGTTTGCCGCTGAGCAGCCAGACATGATCCGCGCCCAAATGGCATGCTGTCGCGCTGTCCGCTTCGTTCAGTACGAACGCGTTAACTTTTTCACCTACAGCCTGCGCGCCACTCATCAGTTCGGGCAGACGAGAAGGGGTATCGCTGAATACCCAGACACTGGAAAATTTGTTCATAACATCCCCTGATAATTAAATGATTTTGCGCAGATTCTCGACAAACGCGGCGATTTGTTCTTCACCGTCACCTTCAATCACCACACGCTGACGCTCGCGCTGCTTCGGTGCGGCAACCTGTTGTGCGGAATACGTGGGGACGCTGTTCAGCCCGATATCCGCAGGCGACCAGACCTGAACCGGTTTTTTCGCCGCGCCAAGAATGGCTTTCATCGAAGGGATTTGTGGGGTGTTAATGTCGGTGGAAACCGCGATCACCGCCGGGAGCGGGATGCTCAGCGTTTCAACTTCATCTTCCAGTTCGCGTTCTACCGTCAATGTGCTGTCGGTAAGAGAGAGGATTTTACTCACGCCGTTAATCGCCGGAATGTTCAGCGCTTCGCCCACCAGCAAACCAACCTGCTGAGCATAAAGATCGGAAGAACCGTCGCCGCAGATAAGTAGATCGAAACCTGATTTTTGCGCGGCAGCGGCCAGCGCGGTAGCGGTGTGTTGCGGCAGCGCCTGCTCAAATTGATCGTCGATGACCACAATCAGTTCATCAGGGCCACGAGAGAGGACATCTTTGCGCCCTTTTGCATTGGTCAGCGCTTTGCCGCCAACGCTCATGGCGACAACCTGAGCGTCTCCCAACTGCTGTTTTAACTGGCAAGCAGCTTCAATTGCATTCAGATCATATTGGCTGATTTTGCTATCCGCTTTGCTGAAATCGAGTGTTCCGTCAGCATTATTAATCGCAATATCCTGCTCATCAGGTACGCATTTGTAGCAAGTAATTATCTTCATTGCATCTCCAGAAATCATGAAGGAAACGTATTTATATCGGCGGTGTTAAATACAGATATCACGCTCTTTAATTCGGAAATAAAACCTTAATCACCAATATTGAAAATGTCACACATTGATATTCGTAACTTTCAATAGTGTTACGCACCTCACCAATATTGAAAGAAATATGCCAAATATGAAAATTTTCAATATTGTTTGCTGGCTCAACAATATTGAACGTCAGATACTTAAAAAAGTTAAAAAACCACAACCAATCAATTGATAAATAAAGCAAAAATCAAAATTTAAACACAAAATAATCAACGCAAAAAAGTGTGACGAAGATAACAGAATCACCCGAAGTGAATACCCATCATGAGTTACTCATTGAGGCGTCCCAGAGGTTAAAAACTTATCAACAAATCATTAATAATAAATAAACAAACGTTCATGGACTGGCACGCTAAATAAATTTCGTTTTCACACTGGAATTCACTTATGAAAAATGAAAAGAAAAAATCGGGAATTGAACCGAAGGTTTTTTTTCCGCCATTAATAATTGTCGGGATACTTTGCTGGCTAACAGTCAGAGATCTTGATGCCGCTAACGTCGTTATTAATGCGGTATTCAGTTATGTCACCAACGTCTGGGGTTGGGCATTTGAATGGTATATGGTCGTCATGCTCTTCGGCTGGTTCTGGCTGGTTTTTGGCCCCTATGCCAAAAAGAGATTAGGTGACGAAAAACCGGAGTTTAGCACCGCCAGCTGGATTTTCATGATGTTCGCCTCCTGTACATCCGCTGCGGTTCTGTTCTGGGGCTCTATTGAGATCTACTACTATATCTCCACCCCGCCGTTCGGCCTGGAACCAAATTCCACGGGCGCGAAAGAGATAGGCCTGGCGTACAGCCTGTTCCACTGGGGGCCGCTGCCGTGGGCAACCTATAGCTTCCTTTCCGTGGCCTTCGCCTACTTCTTCTTTGTACGCAAGATGGATGTCATCCGCCCCAGCTCCACGCTGGTACCGCTCGTCGGTGAAAAGCATGCGAAAGGGTTGTTCGGTACCATCGTCGATAACTTCTACCTGGTGGCGCTGATCTTCGCGATGGGCACCAGCCTCGGTCTGGCTACCCCGCTGGTCACCGAGTGTATGCAATGGCTGTTCGGTATTCCGCATACGCTGCAATTGGATGCCATCATCATTACCTGCTGGATCATTCTGAACGCGATTTGCGTGGCCTGCGGCCTGCAAAAAGGGGTCAGAATCGCCAGCGATGTGCGTAGTTACCTGAGCTTCCTGATGCTCGGCTGGGTGTTTATCGTCAGCGGCGCCAGCTTCATCATGAACTACTTCACCGACTCCGTCGGGATGCTGTTAATGCACCTGCCACGGATGCTGTTCTATACCGACGCCATCGGTAAAGGCGGCTTCCCGCAGGGCTGGACCGTTTTCTACTGGGCGTGGTGGGTTATTTACGCCATCCAGATGAGTATCTTCCTGGCCCGTATTTCCCGTGGTCGTACCGTACGTGAGCTGTGCTTCGGGATGGTGATGGGTCTGACCGCGTCTACCTGGATCCTGTGGACTGTCCTTGGCAGTAACACGCTGCTGCTGATGGATAAAAACATCCTCAACATTCCGCAACTGATTGAGCAACACGGCGTGGCGCGCGCCATTATCGAAACCTGGGCCGCCTTGCCGCTCAGCACCGCCACCATGTGGGGCTTCTTCATCCTCTGCTTTATTGCCACCGTCACGCTGATTAACGCCTGCTCTTACACCCTGGCGATGTCGACCTGTCGCGAAGTTCGCGATGGTGAAGAGCCGCCTCTGTTAGTGCGTATCGGCTGGTCAGTGCTGGTCGGCATCATCGGTATCGTTCTGCTGGCGCTGGGTGGGTTGAAGCCGATTCAGACCGCGATTATCGCCGGAGGATGTCCGCTGTTCTTCGTCAACATTATGGTGACGCTGTCCTTTATTAAAGACGCCAAAGTGCACTGGAAAGACAAGTAATTCTTATTAACCCAATTGATCAAGAGGCTGAAAGATGGATTTCAACTTAAATGACGAACAGGAGCTGTTTGTCGCCGGTATTCGCGAACTGATGGCCAGTGAGAACTGGGAAGCTTATTTTGCCGAGTGCGATCGTGACAGCGTCTACCCTGAGCGTTTTGTAAAAGCGCTGGCGGATATGGGTATTGATAGCCTGCTGATCCCGGAAGAACACGGCGGTCTGGAAGCGGGTTTTGTTACCGTCGCCGCCGTCTGGATGGAACTGGGACGTCTTGGCGCGCCAACTTACGTGTTGTACCAATTGCCGGGAGGTTTTAACACTTTCCTGCGTGAAGGGACTCAGGAGCAAATTGATAAAATCATGGCGTTCCGGGGCACCGGTAAGCAGATGTGGAACTCTGCTATCACCGAACCAGGAGCGGGATCGGATGTTGGTAGTCTGAAAACCACTTATACGCGCAAAAATGGTAAGGTTTATCTCAATGGCAGTAAGTGCTTTATCACCAGTAGCGCCTATACCCCGTACATCGTGGTCATGGCGAGAGACGGTGCATCGCCGGATAAACCGGTTTACACCGAGTGGTTTGTGGACATGAGCAAAGCAGGTATCAAGGTCAACAAACTGGAGAAACTCGGTCTGCGCATGGACAGCTGCTGTGAAATCACCTTTGACGACGTTGAACTGGACGAGAAAGACATGTTCGGTCGGGAAGGTAACGGCTTCAACCGCGTGAAAGAAGAGTTTGACCATGAACGCTTCCTCGTCGCGCTGACCAACTACGGTACCGCAATGTGCGCTTTTGAAGACGCTGCGCGTTACGCGAATCAGCGCGTGCAGTTTGGTGAAGCTATTGGCCGTTTCCAGCTGATTCAGGAGAAGTTTGCGCATATGGCGATCAAACTGAACTCCATGAAAAATATGCTGCTGGAAGCCGCGTGGAAAGCGGATAACGGCACCATTACCTCCGGCGACGCGGCAATGTGCAAATACTTCTGCGCCAACGCCGCGTTTGAAGTGGTAGACACCGCCATGCAGGTACTGGGAGGTGTTGGTATCGCGGGCAACCACCGCATCACGCGTTTCTGGCGTGACCTGCGCGTTGACCGTGTTTCTGGTGGTTCTGATGAAATGCAGATCCTGACGTTGGGTCGTGCGGTACTTAAGCAATACCGCTAATCGATCCCTTGTAGGCCTGATAAGACGCGGGGCGTCGCCATCAGGCAATCATGCCGGATGGCGCTGTGCTTATCCGGTCTACATACCGCAAAAAATGCCAGGAGAAAAATGATGAATCATTTACCAATGCCAACCTTTGGCCCGCTTGCTGGGGTACGCGTTGTTTTTTCAGGAATCGAAATCGCCGGTCCATTCGCCGGACAGATGTTCGCCGAATGGGGCGCAGAGGTTATCTGGATTGAAAACGTCGCATGGGCCGATACCATCCGCGTACAGCCTAACTACCCGCAGCTCTCACGCCGCAACCTGCACGCCCTGTCGCTGAATATTTTCAAAGATGAAGGTCGGGAAGCGTTTCTGAAACTGATGGAAACCACCGATATTTTCATTGAAGCCAGTAAAGGCCCGGCCTTTGCCCGCCGTGGTATTACTGATGAAGTGCTGTGGGAACATAACCCGAAACTGGTCATTGCCCACCTTTCCGGCTTCGGTCAGTATGGTACCGAGGAGTACACCAATCTTCCGGCGTATAACACCATCGCGCAGGCATTCAGTGGTTATCTGATCCAAAACGGCGACGTTGATCAGCCGATGCCAGCCTTCCCGTATACCGCCGATTACTTCTCCGGGATGACCGCGACGACAGCCGCGCTGGCAGCCCTGCACAAAGTACGCGAAACGGGTAAAGGTGAAAGCATCGATATCGCCATGTACGAAGTGATGCTGCGCATGGGTCAGTACTTCATGATGGACTACTTCAACGGCGGCGAAATCTGTCCACGTATGACGAAAGGGAAAGACCCCTACTACGCCGGTTGCGGCCTGTATAAATGCGCCGATGGTTACATCGTCATGGAGTTGGTCGGCATCACGCAAATCAACGAGTGTTTTAAAGATATTGGCCTGGCCCATATTCTTGGTACGCCGGAAGTTCCGGAAGGCACGCAGCTCATCCATCGCGTGAAATGCCCTTACGGCCCGCTCGTCGAAGAGAAACTGGACGCCTGGCTGGCAACACACACCATCGCCGACGTTCAGGCGCGTTTTGCTGAACTGAATATCGCCTGTGCGAAGGTGCTCACCATTCCGGAACTGGAAGGTAACCCGCAGTACGTTGCCCGCGAATCGATTACTCAGTGGCAAACAATGGACGGTCGCACCTGTAAAGGGCCGAACATCATGCCGAAATTTAAAAACAACCCGGGGAAAATCTGGCGTGGCATGCCATCACACGGCATGGATACCGCCGCCATTCTGAAAAACATTGGTTATAGCGAAGCAGATATTAAGGAACTGGTCGGCAAAGGCCTGGCCAAAGTTGAGGATTAAACGCGATGCGCTAATCGGTTTTTCGGTTAGCGCTCACGCCTGATTTCAGTGGATAAAGCAATATGGATATCGTTGGCGGACAAAACTTACGTCAGATGTGGGACGACCTGGCCGGGGTGTACGGAGATAAAACGGCGTTAATTTTCGAATCCTGTGAGGGAATCGTTCGGCAGTTTAGCTATGCTTCGCTCAATGAAGAGATTAACCGCACGGCGAACCTTTTTTATTCCTTAGGGATCCGCAAGGGTGATAGGGTCGCGCTGCATCTGGATAACTGTCCGGAATTCATCTTTTGCTGGTTTGGACTGGCAAAAATCGGCGCCATTATGGTGCCGATTAATGCCCGCTTACTGGGCGAAGAAAGCGCCTGGATCCTGCAAAACAGCCAGGTGAGTCTGCTGGTTACCAGCGTCCAGTTTTATCCTATGTACCGTGAAATACGCCAGGACAATAGCACTCCGCTTAATCATATCTGTCTGATTGGCGAGCAGCTTCCGGCTGACGATGGCGTGAGCCACTTTTCCCAACTGCAAGCACGTCAATCGGCCACGCTGTGCTATACGCCCGCGTTATCCACTGACGATACGGCGGAAATTCTGTTTACCTCCGGTACCACCTCGCGTCCAAAAGGGGTGGTGATTACCCACTATAACCTGCGCTTTGCAGGCTATTACTCTGCATGGCAAATCGCCCTGCGCGATGATGACGTGTACATGACGGTGATGCCCGCTTTTCATATCGACTGTCAGTGTACCGCCGCAATGCCAGCCTTTTCCGCCGGCAGCACCTTTGTGCTCCTGGAGAAGTACAGCGCCAGGGCCTTCTGGGATCAGGTACGTAGATATCAGGCGACGGTGACCGAGTGCATTCCTATGATGATCCGCACGCTGATGGTCCAGCCCGCCGCACCAACGGACAGGCAGCATCATCTGCGCGAAGTGATGTTCTATCTCAATCTATCCGCGCAAGAAAAAGACGCCTTTACCGAACGCTTTGGCGTCAGGCTGCTGACCTCTTATGGTATGACTGAAACCATTGTCGGAATTATTGGCGACCGTCCCGGAGACAAACGGCGCTGGCCTTCCATTGGTCGCGTGGGTTTTAGCTATGAAGCTGAAATTCGCGACGATCAAAATCGCCCGCTGCCCGCCGGAGAAATTGGCGAAATCTGTATTAAAGGCATCCCCGGCAAGACTATCTTCAAAGAGTATTACATGCAGCCGGAGGCAACCGCCGGGGCGCTGGAACCAGAGGGCTGGTTACATACCGGTGATTCGGGTTACCAGGATGAGGATGGCTATTTCTATTTTGTCGACAGACGCTGCAACATGATTAAACGCGGCGGGGAAAATGTCTCCTGCGTCGAGCTGGAAAATATTATTTCTGCGCATCCGAAAATTCAGGACATTGTGGTGGTCGGTATTAAAGACGCGATCCGTGATGAGGCCATTAAAGCGTTTATCGTCCTTAATGAAGGTGAAACATTAAGCGAAGCCGAGTTTTTCAGCTTCTGCGAAAACAATATGGCGAAATTCAAGGTTCCCTCTTTTATGGAGATCAGAACCGACCTGCCGCGCAACTGTTCAGGAAAAATAATCAAAAAAAATCTGAAATAAACCTTCCGGCAGGAATCCCTCCCGCCGGGAAACTATTTATCTGGAGATGAACTATGAGTGAGTCATTACATCTGACCCGTAACGGCCCGATCCTGGAAATTACCCTCGACCGACCTAAAGCGAATGCCATTGACGCCAAAACCAGCTTTGCAATGGGTGAAGCTTTTCTTAATTTCCGTGACGATCCGGAATTACGCGTAGCAATCATTACCGGCGGCGGGGAGAAATTCTTTTCTGCTGGCTGGGACTTAAAAGCGGCAGCGGAAGGTGAAGCGCCGGATGCTGATTTTGGTCCCGGCGGCTTTGCTGGTTTAACCGAAATATTTGACCTCGATAAGCCGGTTATCGCCGCGGTGAACGGCTACGCGTTTGGCGGCGGTTTTGAGCTGGCGCTGGCGGCGGACTTTATTGTCTGCGCCGAAAACGCCAGTTTTGCGCTGCCGGAAGCAAAGCTCGGCATCGTGCCTGACAGCGGCGGCGTATTGCGTCTGCCTAAGCTGCTGCCACCGGCTATCGTCAACGAAATGGTAATGACCGGCAGACGAATGAGCGCCGAAGAAGCGCTGCGTTGGGGGATCGTGAACCGCGTTGTCAGCCAGAGCGAACTGATGGATAGCGCGCGCGAACTGGCGCAACAACTGGTCAATAGCGCCCCGCTGGCTATCGCGGCGCTGAAAGAGATTTATCGCGCGACCAGCGAAATGCCGGTAGAAGAAGGCTACCGCTACATCCGCAGCGGCGTACTGAAGCATTATCCGTCAGTGCTGCATTCAGAAGATGCGCTCGAAGGACCGCAGGCATTTGCCGAAAAACGCGATCCGGTGTGGAAAGGTCGTTAATGTGACTATGCCGGATGGCGCTTCGCTTATCCGGCCTACAGCACATGCGCAACCGTAGGCCGGATAAGGTGTTTACACCGCCATCCGGCAAAAAAAGCGAGGTACAACTATGAGCTATTACGCCTTTGAAGGACTGATCCCGGTGGTGCATCCGGACGCGTTTGTCCATCCCAGCGCCGTGCTGATTGGCGATGTCATCGTGGGCGCCGGTGTTTATATTGGCCCACTCGCGTCATTGCGTGGGGATTATGGTCGCCAGATCCTGGAGGCAGGCTCTAATCTGCAGGATGGCTGCATTATGCATGGCTACTGCGATACCGATACCATCGTGCATGAAAACGGCCATATCGGCCACGGCGCTATTTTACATGGCTGCGTGGTGGGACGGGACGCCCTGGTCGGCATGAATAGCGTCATTATGGACGGCGCAGTGATTGGCGAAGAGAGCATTGTCGCCGCCATGAGTTTTGTCAAAGCCGGATTTCAGGGTGAGGCAAGGCAACTGCTGGTGGGATCACCGGCGCGCGTACTACGCCAGGTTACGGACCAGGAGCTGCACTGGAAACGCCTCAATACCAAAGAATATCAGGATCTTGCGATCCGTTGTCGAACGGGGTTATCTGAAACGAAGCCGTTAACGCAGGTCGAAGAAAACCGACCGCGCCTGAAAGGCACGACGGACGTGAAGCCAAAATCAGCACAGTAATTGATGCCGGATGCGCTCACGCTTATCCGGCCTACGCGTCAATTACCGTTTACCCCGCCATCAGGTTAAACAGACAATTAGCGACGCATACTCTTGGAGAGCATCATCTGCCATTTCTGCTCACGGTTTAGCTCTGTGGGGGGAACGGCAGACAGCCGCGGCGCTTTCGCCACGCTCACTTTTCTTTCCTGCAAATTATGATTCAATCGGCGATAGAGTTGAGAGTCGATACTCACGACTTTCACCAGACGCTGGCACTGGCAGCCTCGTCCTGCAATTTGGTTAGGGATCATCTTCACTTCACAAACAATTTCCCCCACTTCTGACAGAATATAGGAGAGCGTATTAATTGCTTTGCAATGTTCAATATCAAATTGACGGGAAATCTCCCTGGCAGTGATCCATCGGTTCTCTGCCATCATCCAGTCAGCAATTAACAAATAAAGCGGTCTTTCAACATATTTTTCACACATAAGCACACCATTTCACAAATTAAAAATCTGGCTACGGCCTGTCCAAACTAATAAAAACTAAGCCATATTAAAATTGTGGATATGCAAGATAGTATGCGACTTAAATATTGATTAGTGTGAGCAATATCGTGCTTATTACATTGAAAATGTGGTTACGGAAACGGACTTCTCCAGGAATGACCTTACGCAAGATAAAAAAAGGGTTTCTTTACAGAAACCCTTTCAACATTATATTACAGGTCCGGTTAGAGCAATATCCACCGGACCCTTTGTTTACGACTTTTTGATCTGCGCGTGCATTTCCTGCACCGAGGTTACCTTCTCGGTGGCATCGGCATTGAGCGCCATCGTCGTGGCAAAACCGCCGTTCAGCGTGGTGTCATAATGCACCTTGTACTGCAGCGCGCTGCGGCGAATCACCCTGGAGTCTTCAATCGCGCGGCGACCTGCGGTGGTGTTGATGATGTAGGTATATTCGCCATTCTTGATACGGTCCTGAATGTGCGGACGACCTTCGTGCACCTTGTTCACCAGACGCGGGTTGATACCGGCTTCGCCCAGCACAATCGCCGTACCGTGGGTAGCATCCAGCTCGAAGCCCTGTTTCAGCAGCTTAGCGGCCAGGTCCACCACGCGCTCTTTGTCGCCTTCGCGAACGGAGAGCAGCGCACGGCCCTGTTTCTTCATGGTGGAGTTACTGCCCAGCTGCGCCTTAGCGAACGCTTCCGCGAAGGTACGGCCCACGCCCATCACTTCCCCGGTGGAGCGCATTTCTGGCCCTAACAGCGGGTCAACGCCCGGGAATTTGTTGAACGGCAGCACCACTTCTTTCACCGAGTAGTACGGCGGGATAATTTCTTGGGTCACGCCCTGCTCGGTCAGCGATTTGCCGGCCATTACGCGCGCCGCCACTTTCGCCAGCGGCACGCCGGTGGCTTTGGAGACGAACGGTACGGTACGCGCCGCACGCGGGTTAACTTCAATCAGATAGACTTCGTTGTCTTTCACCGCAAACTGCACGTTCATCAGGCCGCGCACCTGCAACTCGAAGGCCAGCTTCTGCACCTGCTGGCGCATCACGTCCTGAATTTCCTGGCTCAGCGTGTAGGCCGGCAGGGAACAGGCGGAGTCGCCGGAGTGTACGCCCGCCTGCTCGATGTGCTCCATGATACCGCCAATCAGCACCATTTCGCCGTCGCAGATAGCGTCCACGTCCACTTCAACCGCGTCATCAAGGAAGCGGTCCAGCAGCACCGGCGCATCGTTAGAGACGCTGACCGCTGTCTGGAAGTAGCGACACAGATCGGCTTCGTCATAGACAATTTCCATCGCCCGGCCGCCCAGCACGTAAGAAGGACGCACCACCAGCGGGTAGCCGATCTCTTTCGCTTTTTCGACAGCCTGTTCAATGGCGGTGACGGTGGCGTTGGCCGGTTGCTTCAGCTTCAGACGGTCAACCGCGTGCTGGAAGCGCTCGCGGTCTTCCGCGCGGTCGATGGCGTCCGGGCTGGTGCCGATAACCGGCACGCCTGCCGCTTCCAGCGCGCGCGCCAGCTTCAGCGGGGTCTGGCCGCCGTACTGCACGATAACGCCTTTCGGCTTCTCGATACGCACGATTTCCAGCACGTCTTCCAGCGTCACCGGCTCGAAGTACAGGCGGTCGGAAGTGTCGTAGTCGGTGGAGACGGTTTCCGGGTTACAGTTGACCATAATGGTCTCGTAACCGTCTTCGCGCAGCGCCAGCGAGGCGTGTACGCAGCAGTAGTCAAATTCGATACCCTGGCCGATACGGTTCGGGCCGCCGCCGAGGACCATGATTTTATCGCGGTCAACGGACGGGTTCGCTTCGCACTCATCTTCATAAGTGGAGTACATGTAGGCGGTATCGGTGGCGAATTCCGCCGCGCAGGTATCCACGCGTTTGTAAACCGGGTGCAGGTCATACTGATCACGCAGCTTACGGATTTCCGCCTCGCGTACGCCAGCCAGTTTTGCCAGACGCGCATCGGCAAACCCTTTACGCTTGAGCTGACGCAGGAAGTCGGCGTTGAGGCCAGTAATCCCGACTTCAGCCACTTTCTCTTCCAGACGCACCAGCTCTTCAATTTGCACCAGGAACCAGCGGTCGATGTTGGTCAGGTTAAAGACGCCATCCACAGACAAGCCCGCACGGAAAGCATCGGCGATGTACCAGATACGATCTGCGCCCGCGTCTTTCAGCTCGCGGCGGATTTTGGTCAGCGCTTCCGGGTCGTCAAGGCTGACTTTCGGGTCGAAGCCGGTAGCGCCGACTTCCAGGCCGCGCAGCGCTTTTTGCAGGGATTCCTGCTGCGTGCGGCCAATCGCCATCACTTCTCCGACCGATTTCATCTGGGTGGTCAGACGGTCGTTGGCACCGGCGAATTTCTCAAAGTTAAAGCGCGGAATTTTAGTAACCACATAGTCGATGGACGGCTCGAAGGAGGCCGGAGTGCGCCCGCCGGTGATGTCGTTCATCAGTTCGTCAAGGGTGTAACCTACCGCCAGTTTGGCGGCCACTTTGGCAATCGGGAAACCGGTGGCTTTCGACGCCAGCGCCGAGGAGCGGGATACGCGCGGGTTCATTTCGATAACGATCAGACGGCCGTTTTTCGGGTTCACTGCGAACTGGACGTTAGAACCGCCGGTTTCGACGCCGATTTCACGCAGAACCGCCATCGAGGCGTTACGCATGATTTGGTATTCTTTGTCGGTCAGAGTCTGCGCGGGCGCCACGGTGATCGAGTCACCGGTGTGGATACCCATGGCATCGAAGTTTTCGATAGAGCAGACGATGATGCAGTTGTCGTTTTTATCACGCACCACTTCCATCTCGTACTCTTTCCAGCCGATCAGCGATTCATCAATCAGCAGTTCGTTGGTTGGCGAGAGATCCAGACCGCGTTCGCAGATTTCTTCGAACTCTTCACGGTTGTAAGCGATACCGCCGCCGGTGCCGCCCATGGTAAAGGAAGGACGGATGATGCACGGGAAGCCCACGTCAGCGGCAACCGCCAGCGCTTCTTCCATAGTGTGCGCGATACCGGAACGCGCGGTGTCGAGACCAATTTTCTTCATCGCGATATCGAAGCGACGACGGTCTTCGGCTTTATCAATGGCGTCGGCGGTGGCGCCAATCATGGTGACGCCGAACTCTTCCAGCACGCCCTGCCGCTCCAGCTCCAGCGCGCAGTTCAGCGCGGTCTGGCCGCCCATGGTCGGCAGCACCGCATCCGGACGCTCTTTTTCAATGATTTTGCGCACCACTTCCCAGTGAATCGGCTCGATGTAGGTGGCATCGGCCATTTCCGGGTCGGTCATGATGGTGGCCGGGTTGGAGTTCACCAGAATGACGCGATAGCCCTCTTCGCGCAGGGCTTTACACGCCTGAGCGCCGGAGTAGTCAAACTCACACGCCTGACCGATAACAATCGGGCCCGCGCCCAGAATCAGGATGCTTTTTATATCTGTACGTTTTGGCATGGCTCTTATTACTCCTGATTATTTCGCGGACTGACGGTATTGCTCAATAAGCTCGATAAAGTGGTCGAACAGCGGCGCCGCATCGTGCGGGCCGGGGCTCGCTTCTGGGTGTCCCTGGAAGCTGAACGCCGGTTTGTCGGTACGGTGAATGCCCTGCAGGGTGCCGTCGAACAGCGACTTGTGGGTCACGCGCAGGTTGGCGGGCAGCGAGTCTTCATCCACCGCAAAGCCGTGGTTCTGCGCGGTGATCATCACCACGTTTCGGTCCATATCTTTTACCGGATGGTTGCCGCCGTGATGGCCGAACTTCATCTTAACGGTCTTCGCACCGCTCGCCAGCGCCAGCAGCTGATGGCCGAGGCAGATGCCGAACACAGGAATGTCGGTCTGGAGGAATTTCTTAATCGCCTCGATGGCGTAGTCGCACGGGGCCGGGTCGCCAGGGCCGTTCGACAGGAAGATGCCGTCCGGATTCATTTTCAGCACCTCTTCAGCAGAGGTTTGCGCTGGCACCACCGTCAGGCGGCAGCCGCGATCCACCAGCATGCGCAGGATGTTGCGTTTGGCGCCGAAATCATAGGCCACCACATGGAACGGCAGGTCATCCTCAGATTTCGCTTCCGGTAAACCGTCTTTCAGCGTCCAGCTACCCTGCGTCCAGCGGTAAGTTTCCGTCGTGGTCACTTCTTTCGCCAGATCCATACCGTTAAGTCCAGGAAATGCTTTCGCTTTTTCCAGCGCCAGCTTCGCATCCGGGCTATCGCCTGCAATGATGCAGCCGTTCTGTGCGCCTTTCTCACGCAGCAGTCGGGTCAGCTTGCGGGTATCGATATCGGCAATCGCCACGATGTTATGGCGTTTCAGGTAAGAAGAGAGGTCTTCGGTGTTACGGAAGTTGCTGGCAATCAGCGGCAGGTCGCGAATTACCAGACCTTGCGCATGAACCTGAGAAGATTCTTCATCGGCTTCATTGGTGCCGACATTACCAATATGGGGATAAGTAAGAGTGACGATTTGGCGGGAATAGGAAGGATCAGTGAGGATTTCTTGATAACCGGTCATTGAAGTATTGAAAACGACTTCCCCAACCGCCGAACCCGTTGCCCCAATGGCCCGACCGTGAAACTGGGTTCCGTCTTCCAGAACCAATAGCGCTGACTTAATCAAAATACCCTCCAGAGAATATTCACTCACTTTATTTGCATATTAATTCATCCAGTCAGTATGAAGCAATGCAAATTTGCTTACCCGTGGATTTCTGGCAAACGGCGGCATTCTGAAGTTAAGCCGGATAAAAGTCAACTTAAAGCGGGTATTTTTTATGTTATTTTGCACATTATAAGGAAGTTATTCTGTTTAAGAGGCAAAAAGATCAACTAAGTGACGATAGAAAACGCTTGCGCTTCCTTGAGTTAGCAAAAAACTGGCTGGCATGATAAAAAGTGGACCAAATGGTCAAATTTCACATTAAAACAACAAAAAACAACGATAAAAACTCACTTAATAGCCATCAATACCATTAAATGCATAAAGATTCAAAATCAAGAAAGTTAACGACAAAAAAAATTTTAAAAATCAATATATTAAAAACATAAAAAACAAATCAAATGCATCATAAAATCAACAAAAAACAGCAAATTAAGACAATGTAATAAGAATTACAATCGCGATATAAAGATCCAGCTTCTTTTTCTTTAAGACAGGCACATACGATTGGACCACAACCAGCCTCACTACAGCATAAAAAAGCCAACCTATTGAAGCAAAAGAGATAAAACGCCCCCGAGGAACAGCACTCCCCCTCCGATGGATATCAGTCTTATCAGTCTGGTCGAGGTGCCTTTTGCATACGGTAAGCCGCTGCGGCTGAACATGTCGTGGGCGAAGAAACTGTCGAAACATGAATGGCGAAAGGCGTTACTTATCTGACCGAATAACCGGGGGGCAAAAAAAACAAAAGGGCAATAATATATTGCCCTTTGTAATCAATTAATCTTGATTACCACAACCACATCACGAAGGTATTTAGTCGCTATAATACATCCAGCCCCAGCACATCCCGCATGTCAAATAGCCCATTTTTCTTCGTTTTTAGCCATAACGCCGATCGCAACGCGCCATTTGCAAACGTCATGCGGCTGGAAGCTTTATGCGTAATCTCTACGCGCTCGCCAATATCGGCAAACATCGCGGTATGTTCGCCGACGATGTCGCCCGCCCGAACGGTCGCAAAGCCAATCGTGCCCGCTACGCGCTCGCCGGTATAACCTTCACGCGAGTAGACCGCGCAGTCCTTCAGATCTTTATCCAGCGCCCCGGCGATTGCCTCGCCCATTGCCAGCGCCGTACCCGACGGTGCATCCACTTTATGGCGGTGGTGCGCTTCAATAATTTCAATATCGCTATAGTCGCCCATTACCTTCGCGGCTTTCTCCAGCAGCTTGAGCATGACGTTAACACCGACGCTAAAGTTTGCGGCGAAAACGATCGCAATCTCTTGTGACGCCTCGCGAATGGCTTGTTTACCGGCGTCGTCAAAGCCGGTAGTACCAATCACCATCCCTTTACCATGCTGGCGGCAAAACGCCAGATGCGTCAACGTGCCTTCCGGACGGGTAAAATCGATGAAAACGTCAAAATCATCTTTTACCGCCTCAAGGCTGCTTTGAACGGTCACGCCGGACTTTCCCCCCCCTGCCAGTTCGCCAGCATCGCTGCCCAGCAAGGAAGAGCCTTCGCGCTCCAGCGCGGCACCCAGCTGAACACCTTCCATCGCCATGGCGGCCTGGATTAACTGCCGTCCCATGCGGCCACCGGCGCCGGCAATGGCGACGCGGATTTGTGCTTCATGCATAGCTATTCTCTTTTGTAAAAATTGCGTAAACCGTTTTCAGAGTAACCAGCGCGCCCGGAGGCCGCCATCTAAAATCGCCGATAATTAGAAATTAATGATAAACAGGGAGCAATATCAGTAAAAGACATGATTCATCCCGCAGGATGAATCATTGCTGGAGAGAATGAAAGAAGAGAAACTTACTCAGGATAGAGGGAACCGGCAGGAAAATGACTTAAAAACCAGGTCACTGCCAGTAAATCCGCGCTACCGCCAGGGCTTAAGTTACGCAGGATGAGTTCATCATCGAGGGACTGCATCGCTTCAATGCCCCCCTCAACCAATACGCCCCCTTGCCACAACAATTTTTGTGCCTGCTGCTGCACGTAGTAAAGCCCTTCCAGGCCTCCCCGCGACACCAGATTGGTATCATCATTCCACGCCATCAGATGCAACAATGTTTGCAGTAGGGCAAGATGGGTATCGTCATGCTCCTGCACGACCCGGTTAAACACCGGCAAAGCCTGCGTTCTGACGGTTCGAAAACCGCTTTCCGCTTCTCCCCGCGCGCCCGACAGGCCATAACACTGGAAATGGGTTTCACTCTTTGTCAGTTTTCCCGCTTTTTTTGCTGAGAGCTCGTGGGCAACAATATTCCGACTCAGGCGGGCAACCTGGTCGCAGATACGATTTTGCTCCAACGGTTCTCCCCGCGCGAGAAGTCGGCCAATCGCTGCGCTCAGTAGGCCAAAAGCGAAAATCGCCCCGCGATGGGTATTCACACCATTGGTCGCCTGTAGCATATCGTTCTCACAGGCCATCCCCAGCGGACGCAGCATCACTAGGACATTTTCTGCCGCCAGCGCCGCCGTGTTGTTGCCCATGATAAAAAACTTTTCCATCCATGGAGCAATGGCGGTAGTGCTACGTTCAAATGCCGCCAGATCCATATCCCTATGCGCTCCCGAATTACGAATATCGACCAGACCGGGTTTTGGTGTCAGCCTGGCTTCCGTCAGCAGCGCTCTTGCAACCAACCCATTAAGTTCGCCAGCCGCCAGCGATGAGTACGCTGGCGTACGCCGTTCAGTCACAACGCTCACGTTCATAGCATTCAATCCTTCGTGCAATTTCATCCAACAAAAGGTCAAGGGTGTGATGCTTGCCCCGGGCACAGAGATGAGCATCCTGCTGGCATATCAAACATGGCCGGGCAGGATGCCCGAGTTCACGGCGTGATAGCGACTTACCGTCGCTATCAATAATGTCGATGTCCCAAAGCCGCCCTAACGGATGGCTCATCTCTAGTGTCGACATGTGCTGTTTCAACGCCATTGCCGGCGCACAGACCGCTGCCATCCATTCCGGGCCGCTGCGTTCATTTACCTGCATTTCCCAGACGTTGACCCACTCCTTCTGTTCGCAAAGCGTCAGTATTTCGGCAATTGCGTAATCGGCGACACGCCGCCAGACCGCTGAGTTTTTAACGGCGCCCGGTGCAACCAGCGTGAGGGAAATCAACGGTAGCCGATAGCAGTTCAACGCCTGACGCTGCCTGGCGGCACGTTTATCGCGCGCTTGTAGCATCTCCTCCAGCGTAACTGCCTGGCCCTGGTACAGCAGGTCTGTGCCCTTCATCAGCCTTTAACCTGGCGAATCACGTCAATCACTGAACCGTCGCGATAACGCACCACAGCCACCACCCGATCGGTAAACTCAATCGGCTGCGGTTTACCGGTCAGTTGCTCAGCGCGCTGTTGCAGTTGTTCGATGGTCATCAGCGCCACACCCGCAGCACGCAGGTTATCAAGCAGATCCTGACGCGCAGGGTTCACCGCAATACCATGGTCGGTAACCAGCACATCAACACTTGCCCCTGGCGTGACGGTAGTCAGCACTTTTTCCACTACGCATGGGATTCGGCCACGGACCAGCGGTGCGGTAATAATGGTGAGATCGGCCCCTGCTGCCGTATCGCTATGGCCGCCCGATGCGCCACGCAGTACGCCGTTTAAACCGGTCATCACGTTAACGTTGAAATTCACGTCAATTTCCAGCGCGCTCAGCATCACCACGTTCAGGCGTTCGCATGCCGCGCCTTTAGAGGCGGGGTTCGCGTATTGATTGGTTGAGATTTCAATATGATGCGGGTTCTGCGCCAGCGAACGGGCGGCATCGCCATCGAATGATTGCGTATCCAGCAACGCTTTGATCAACCCTTTCTCATGCAGATCCACCATCGTGCCGGTGATCCCGCCCAGGCCAAAACTCGCAGTAATGTTGTGGCGACGCATTTTGTCTTCCAGGAAACGGGTGACCGCCAGAGATGCGCCACCGGTGCCGGTTTGCAGCGAGAAACCGTCACAAAAATAACCTGAGTGTTCGATCACATTGGCCGCCTGCCGGGCGATCAACAGTTCACGCGGGTTGCTGGACAGACGAATCGCGCCCGCGGTGATTTTTTCCGGATCCCCTACCTCATCCACCTGCACGATTAAATCAACCTGATCCTGCGCGATACTGGCCGGATAATTGGGGAATTCGACCCACTCTTCAGTCAGGAGCACCACACATTTAGCGTACTGCGCATCAACCTGCGCATACCCCAAAGAGCCGCAGCGTGACTTGCCGCTAAAGCCGTTCGCATTACCAAATTCGTCGCAGCACGGCACGCCGAGGAAAGCGACATCAATATTCAGCTCACCGCTCTGAATCAGTTTTACGCGGCCGCCGTGAGAGTGGATCTGTACCGGGTTTTCCATCAGGCCAGCGGAGATCTCTTCCCCTAACTTGCCGCGCAGCCCGGAGGTGTAGATCTGCCGCACCACGCCATTTTTAATGTGTTCGATAAGCGGCCAGTGGGCATCAATTAATGAGCTGGAGGCAAGCGTCAGATCGCGGAATCCCATTTCCGCCAGCTTCGCCATCACCATATTGACGACTTTGTCGCCACCACGAAACGCATGGTGGAAGGATATCGTCATGCCATTTTTAAGCCCGGAACGACGGATAGCCTCTTCAAGCGAGTCACAAATTTTACGCCGACGCTTTTCCGTTTCACTGGCAAGCCACGGGCTGTTCGCTGTTACCCCCTGGTAGGGCTGTAATCCTTCCGGTACGACATATTGCTGGTTGAGCATGGTTACAGTCTCTTTCATGGTTCCTTCCTTAATCACGAATACCGGAAGCCGACAGCGCCACCACTTTGCGCGCGTGGTCGATAATCGGGCCGTCAATCATTTTGCCGTTGAGTGAAACGACGCCCAGACCGCGAGACTCAGCCTCTTCAGCGGCGGCAATCACCTCATACGCATGCTCAACTTCTTTACGTGTCGGAGAATAAGCCTGATGTAACAGCTCAATCTGACGTGGGTTCACTAAGGACTTACCGTTAAAACCAAGCCCTTTCGCCAACTGCACTTCCTTCAGGAAGCCTTCTTCATTATTGATATCCGACCAAACGACATCATAGGCGGCAATACCCGCAACGCGCGCCGCATGCAGCACTGCGCAGCGGGCGTAGAACAGCTCGGTGCCATCGCCCCGGCAGGTGCCCATATCCATCACGTAATCAAATGCCGCCAGCGCAATTGCCACCATGCGCGGGCTGGAGGTGGCGATGTCGACGGCATTGACCACGCCTTTCGCTGATTCGATCGCCGCCATTAGCCTGGTACTGCCGACTTCGCGTCCGCATTCACGCTCGATCCGTTCGACCTGCGCTTCCAGCTCCAGCACATCGTTTTTGCTGTCGGTTTTCGGCAGACGCACAATATCCGCGCCACCACGCACGACGGCTTCAAGATCGGCCAGACCGAACGGCGTGTTCAGTGGATTAATGCGCACCACTTTTTCAACATCCTGATAGAACGGATGTTGAAGCGCGTGATGAACTAAAAGACGGGCGGTATCTTTCTCACGTAACGCTACGGCGTCTTCTAAGTCGAACATCACCGCGTCCGCACCGTAGACAAACGAGGTGCTCAACATGGCCGCATTTGCGCCGGGGATAAACAACATACTGCGACGTGGTCTCATAACGCACTCCATTGAATTTCCGTTTGTTCTGCAGCGTGCAGCGCCGCTGCCTGCACTCGGGCGCGTAAAATGCACTCCAGCGCGCCTTTGTCATCGACGCTAACCAGCGCGCGTTCAACGCCGAGTTTCGCCAGCGTTTCCCGAACCACCTGCTCAATCGCCGCGCCAAACTGCTGCTTCACCAGACTCTCTAGCTCCAGCCGAATTCCTGGCTCGCTGGATGGACCAATCCTGATCATCACATCGCTGGATTCCAGCGTGCCTGCCAGGGCATCTTTAATGATTTTCATTAGTTATGTTCCTTGTTAACGGTGTTACGTCATATGGTTTCAGTGTGTCTGGCGGCATGCCGCTGCAGATATGCCAGGGTGCCAGCAGGCACCAGCGCGCTTATTGCCGACCAATTACGTTCGCTATACAGTTTTCTGACGCGAGAGGCGGAAATAGCCGCGCCGTTTTTCTCTACTCGCGCCAGCTCGACGACCTCAATAACCGGGCCGCTGCGCTTCGGATCGTGTAAAATGTCGTGCATTCGCTGGTTATAGGCACAGGTCAGAGGGCAAAACGGTTCACTGCCGACAAAACGATGGGTAATCCCCAGCGCTGGAGCCAGATGTTCACGGAAGAGTTGCAGATCGATCTGGCAATGGCAGTCGTCTACAACCCCTTTTTCTTTGAGGAAATAGCCGGGAAACGTCGCACGCGAGATCATATAAGCGGAGCCGGAATGCAACGTGACGTTGTCAATACCCGCGATTCCTTGTTCGATCAGCGCCCAACGGTCGGTATAGGAAAAAAATGAAGCATCTTCTTTGACCACAAACAGATGCAACCAGTCACAGGCCGCAGCCGCTTGCTCCACCAGATAACGGTGGCCCAAGGTAAACGGATTGGCGTTCATGGCGATGGCGCCGATCGTTTTTCCCGGTTGACGATAAAGCGCCAGTTGGCGACAAAAGCGCGCTAACCGTTCACTGCTGTTCTCCATTATCACCGCCAGCTCACCTGCCTGCGCAATGGGCCAAAACCCCGCGCCAGAAAACAGCAGCCGATTTTGCGGCTTAGTGAACAGGAAAAGCTCGCTGCGGTTTAACTCGTAGGCCAATGTAAGCAGCTCAGTCAGCAGTTTGAGGCTGAGCCCTTCCCCTTGTAAAACCGGGGAAACGGCGATGCATTTCAGTACGTTTCCGGCCAGCGAGCCGCATCCAACTATCTCACCCTGCCAATATGCGCATACCGCGATTTCACAATCATCTTCCAGGGCGAGTCCCACGCCCTCCAGAAACATGGCGACCGACTCGCGACGAAATACATCCTTTTGCAAATAAATGCGTTTAAATATTAGATTCACTCTATTCTGCATCCGTCAGCAAATAACGTCGCATATTTCGCCAGCGTTTGTATTACTCGTCTGGAATAGACATCACACTTTCCCCCTTGCTTTTATAAGCTTTATGGTTTTTATTTTCTTAATTAACCAGAGTTAATAAAAATAATTAAATTAATTAAAAACACAACCATTCAGTGAAGATAGTCACATCTCACGGTTCATTGAATTTATTAGTATGCGCGGGTCTTGTTATCCATCAATACTCAGGAAAATGTTTATGACCAACATGACCCAGGCTTCGGCGACGGAGAAAAAGGGGGCTAGCGATTTACTCAGATTCAAAATCTTTGGTATGCCGCTACCGCTTTATGCTTTTGCATTAATTACTTTATTACTTTCTCATTTTTATAATGCTATACCGACTGACTTAGTTGGTGGTTTTGCCCTTATGTTTGTGATGGGGGCCATTTTTGGTGAAATCGGCAAACGTTTACCGATCTTCAATAAATATATTGGCGGCGCACCGGTTATGATATTTCTGGTTGCGGCTTATTTTGTCTATGCTGGCATATTTACGCAGAAAGAAATTGATGCGATCAGCAACGTAATGGATAAAAGCAACTTCCTTAACCTGTTTATCGCAGTGTTGATCACAGGCGCGATCCTGTCGGTAAACCGTAAGCTGCTATTAAAATCACTGCTGGGCTATATCCCAACCATCCTCGCCGGGATTGTCGGCGCGTCCCTTTTCGGTATCGTCATTGGTCTGTGCTTCGGTATCCCGGTCGACCGTATCATGATGCTGTACGTTCTGCCGATTATGGGCGGTGGTAACGGCGCGGGCGCCGTGCCTCTGTCTGAAATTTATCACTCGGTTACCGGACGTTCTCGCGAAGAGTATTACTCAACGGCTATTGCTATTCTGACCATTGCGAATATCTTCGCCATTATTTTCGCCGCCCTCCTCGATATGATAGGCAAAAAATACACCTGGCTTAGCGGTGAAGGTGAATTGGTTCGTAAGGCTTCCTTCAAAACCGAAGATGATGAAAAGGCCGGTCAGATTACCCATCGTGAAACGGCGGTTGGCATGGTGCTATCCACCACCTGCTTCCTGCTGGCCTATGTCGTTGCCAAAAAAATTCTGCCAAGCATCGGCGGCGTCTCTATTCACTACTTCGCCTGGATGGTCCTGATTGTTGCTGCGCTGAACGCATCAGGTCTTTGCTCACCGGAGATTAAAGCCGGGGCGAAACGTCTTTCTGACTTCTTCTCCAAACAGCTACTGTGGGTGCTGATGGTAGGTGTGGGTGTTTGCTACACCGATCTGCAAGAGATCATCGATGCCCTGACGTTCGCGAACGTCGTTATCGCCGCAATCATTGTGGTCGGCGCTGTCGTTGGCGCAGCTATCGGGGGCTGGTTGATTGGCTTCTACCCGATTGAATCATCCATTACTGCGGGTCTTTGTATGGCCAACCGCGGCGGCTCCGGCGAGCTGGAAGTGCTCTCCGCCTGTAACCGTATGAACCTCATTTCATATGCACAAATTTCCTCTCGTCTGGGCGGCGGTATTGTGCTGGTTATCGCTAGCATCGTGTTCAGCATGATGGTGTAAAAAAACGCACGGCGGTGTCTTTGCCGCAAACGACCTGGAGAAAAGTAGAGGCCAAAGCCAGAGGTGGCCAAGGGAAATCCACTCTACTCCTTAGCCGGATTCACCAGGAAGGTTGTCGTCAAGGCCACCGTCGCGCCTCTCATTATGGAAAATGATTCATGAATGAAGCTGTACTACTGGGTGAAGGTTTCACCCTGATGTTTTTAGGGATGGGGTTCGTACTGAGCTTTCTGTTCCTGCTCATCTTTGCCATTCGCGGCATGTCTGCCGTGATTACTCGCTTCTTCCCGGAACCCGTCGCCGCGCCCGCACCGCGTGCCGTTCCCGTCGTGGACGACTTCACCCGCTTAAAGCCGGTGATTGCCGCCGCCATTCACCATCACCGCCTTAACGC